>JBPCPO010000003.1:0-48449 GCA_050999075.1 Solirubrobacteraceae bacterium | reverse complement strand
TACGCCGCCTATGCCGCGGGAGAGCCGTCGCCGCTCCCTGATCCTGCCCTGCAGTTCACCGACTTCTGCCGGCGTCAGCGATCAGACCTCGCGGGGCCCGCCGGCACCGGCGAGCTGGCGTACTGGCGGCGCGAGCTGGCCGACGCCCCGCTCACCGTCCAGCTCCCGGTCGACGATCCCAGCGCTCCCGCTGGCAGCCCCCAGCGGGGCGGCGAGACCGTGTCGGTGGTCTTGGACCCGGGTCTCCACGAGCAGCTGCGCGAGCTGGCCCGCCACGAGCGGGCGACGGTCTTCATGACGATGCTGGCCGCCTTCGGTGTCCTGGTGGCGCGCTACACCGGCCAGGAGGACCTGGTCATCGCGACCGTGGTGGCCAACCGCAACCGCACCGAGCTCGAGGGCTTGATCGGCTGCTTCACCAAGAAGGTCCCGCTGCGCCTGCGTCTGCACGGCGATCCGACCTTCAGCCAGGCGCTGGCGCGCACCCGCTCCGCGCTGCTCGGCGCGCTGTCGCACCAGGACCTCCCGTTCGAGGCGGTGCTCCAGGACGTCCTCGGTTCCGCGGCACCAGCCCACGGGCTGGTGCCACACGTGGTACTCGTGTTCCAGGGCGTGACCCCGAGCCAGGAGCTCCTCCTGGAGGGCATGGAGAGCGCCGGTCTGGACAACGCCGGCCGGGCCGGACGCGCTCACTTCATGGCCAGCGGGACCGGCGCCACCGGCGAGCTGGCGCCGCTGCCGTGGGGCGCGGGGCTCTACGCGGGCACGTTCGTGATCCTGTCGGTGGACGAGTCGGGCCTCGAGCTCTCGTGCACCGCGCGCGGCGCCTTCCACACGTCGGCCGTGCGCGAGGTGATGGAGGGCTTCGCGACGCTGCTCATCGACGTCGCCGCACACCCGACCCGGCGCATATCCGAGCTCGCCGTCCTCGACTCACCGGCGGCGGCGGCGGTGTTGGAGCGAGGTCGCGGACCGGACCCGCCGCCCGCCGACACGCTGGCCCGAGCCCTGCGCGCGCAGGTCGATCGCGACCCCGCGGCGCTGGCCGTGAGCTCCTCCGGCGAGAGGATCACCTACGCCGAGCTGGACGATCGCTCCGAGCGACTGGCCCAGCGTCTGCGCGCTCTCGGAGCGAAGCCTGGCGACCGGGTCGGGACGGCGCTCGAATCCTCGCCGGAGCTGATCGTGGCCGTGCTCGCGACCTGGAAGGTGGGGGCGGCCTGGGTTGGCCTGGATCCGAACGACGCCTCCGAGCGCCGCCGGCGCATCGGGGGTGATACGTCACTGGGGCTGATCGTGGGCCCCGAGGGCGCCGAGCTGAGGATCACCGCTCCCGCCGGTGCTGCGCCGGCAGTCAGCTTCGCATCGTCGAGCGCCACCTCGCCGCGACTGCTCGAGGAGGCCGCCGTCGTCTTCTACGGCTCGGGAAGCTCCGCCGTCGAGCCGGGCGTGGTGCTCGACCGCGGCTCGGTCCTGAACCTCCTCGCCGGGCTTCGCCTTCTCGACACCGGCGAGCGGCGGGTCTGCCTGTGTCCACGACCCACTGATGACGCGTTCGTGCGCCGGCTCGTGGCGCTGCTCGATGGCCATGCCCTCCACATTCCACGCGCTCCACTGAGCGCCGATCCCGTGCGGGCGCTTCGGCTCCTGGCCGCCGGGGACGTCGACTTGGTCGACGGCACCCCGGACGAGCTGCGCTCGCTGCTCGACGCGGGATTGTCGCAGGGCCTACCGGAGGGGATCGAGGCGATCCTGGTGGTCGGCACCCGCGCTGGCGTCGCGCCCGAGCTGTGGCGTGCGCTGCGAGCTCTCCCCGGCGTGCGACCCCACGTCCTCTACGGCCCGCCGGAGTGCGGATTCGCCGCCACCGCGGCGGTGTCGGGCGTGCGCGGCGTGGGGCGCCCGCTGGCCGGCATGGCGGTCCGCGTCCTCGACGCCCAGGGCCGGCCCGTTCCGCTCCGAGCCATTGGCGAGCTCACTGTCGGGGGCCCGAGCCTCGCCCGGGGCTACCTCGGCGATCCCGAAGCGACCCGCGGTCGGTTCGCCGAGTGGGGGGGCGAGCGGCTCTTCCGGACCGGAGAGCTCGCCCGCCTGCTCCCGGACGGGACGGTCGAGCTGGTCGGCCCCGCGAATGGCGATCTCGACCTACGCGGCTTCCGGGTCGAGCCGGCGAGGATCGCGGCGGCCCTCGACGGCTGTCCGGGACTGCGTGACGTCGAGGTCCTGCTCGAGCGCGACGAGCACGGCGAACACTGCCTGGTCGTCCATGCCGTCGCCGACGGGACGCCGCCGTCCCTGGCCCGGCTGCGCGCGTACCTGTGGAGCCGGCTGCCGGGTTACGCGTGGCCCACGCGGCTCATCTTGTCCGAGCCGGGGCCGCCCACAGTCCCCCGGGACGCCGCGGAGGCCGAGCCCCAGGCCGCGGCGGAGTCCCCGCCCGAGGAGGAGACCATCCTGCGCGCTCTCTGGGGCGAGGGCCGGGGGCAGCTCGGACCGGAGGCGAACTACTGGCAGGACTTCAGCTTCCTCGACGCGCTGGCGCGCGCACGGGAGGTCGGCCTACACGTGCCCGTCGAGGACGTGATGAGGAACCGGACCATCGGGACGCTGGCGAGCGCGATCGCGGCTCGCCGTTCGCCGCCAAGCCAACCTCCAGGAGATCCGGGTCCGTGAGCCGTTCCGACTATCGTCTCCGGACAGTGTCGCACGCACCCACCGCACCCGAATCGCGCCAGGACGACCAGCTGAGCTCGTCGCTCTGCGAGGCGTGTGAGCGCTGGGCGGAGCGCCCGGCGCTGACCCATCGGGGACGGACGCTGACCTACGCGCAGCTGTGGGAGCGCATCCTCGCTCTCGCGTGGTCCTACCGCGCGCTCGGGATCGGACCGGGGGACCGGATCGTGTGCCAGCTGCCAGACTGTCCTGAGCACCTGATCGCGGTCGGCGCCGCGTGGGCGTGCGGGGCGATCCACGTCGGCGTGCACTGGGACCTGACCGGTCCCGAGCTGAGCGCCCGGGTGGCCCGCACCGGGGCCGCCGCGCTCGTGTTCGCCCCGGCTCGGGAGGTGGCCGACCCGCTCGCGCGCCTGCGCTTCGTCCGGGATGCGCACCCCTCGCTGCTGACCATCCTCCACGGGCACGCCGGCGAGGGTGGGGAGCAGTCGCTCGCGCAGCTGCTCGGCGCCCCCGTCCCCGGGCCGCTGTCCCCGGCGCCTACCGGCCCCGACGACGTCGCGCTGCTGCTGCTGAGCTCCGGCTCGACCGGCACGCCGAAGCTGGTCATGGAGACGCTGCCGGCGCTGTGGGGGAAGATGGCGCTGTTCGCCGACCGACTGGCGCCGCGACCCGCCGACGTGCATCTGATCTATCTGCCGATCTGCCACGTGTTCGGGCTCAAGCTCACACTGATGGCGCTGACCAGCGGCGGGCGGGTCGTGCTGCTCGACCGCTTCTCGCCTCCGGTGGCGCTGCGGCTCGCGCACGAGGAGCAGGTCACCGTCCTACCGGGCACGCCCACCCACCTGACGCTGCTGCTGCGCCATCTCGCCGACCAGCCCGGAGCGCTCGACAGCGTGCGGGCGATGGCGTTCGCCGCCGCCCCGCCGCCGCCGGCGCTGATCGAGGAGCTCTACGCTCGGTTGGACGTGGAGCTGATGCACGTCTACGGGTGCAGCGAGGGCTTCGTGACCCTGACCACCGACGGTGACGAGATCCGCCGGGGCTCAGCCGGCAGCACGGTCTTCCGGGGGCCGCCGGGCACACCGCCCGCCGGTCAGGTCGCGATCCTCGCCCCCGAGCGGATGGCGTTCCTGGCGCCCGATGAGGTTGGTGAGATCGCCTTCGCAACCGCGTCTGCGGTGCGCTACTGGGACGAGCCGGACGCGGGGGCTGACGGGTGGTATCGCACCGGGGACCTGGGTTGCCTCGACCGCGACGGGTGCCTGACGGTCTCGGGACGGTTGCGCGACGTGGTCAATCGGGGCGGACTCAAGGTCGCCGCGGCCGAGATCGAGGCCGCGCTCGCCGGCCAGCCGGGCGTGGCCGAGTGCGTCGTCATCCCGGTACCCGACCCTGTCCTCGGGGAGGCCATCTGCGCGTGCGTGCTGCCATGCGTCGGCGATCCGACGCCCTCCCTGGCCGAGCTCCGATCCGGTCTCGCGCCGCTGCTCGCCCGCCACAAGCTTCCCGACGAGCTGTGCCTGTTGGACTCGCTGCCGCGCCTGGCGGTCGGCAAGCTCGACCGAGCCGCGCTCACCGCGCTGGTGGTCGGGACCGACCGGCCGCGTGAGCGCCACCGGCCGCGCCCGGAGCCGACCACCACCGTCGGTCAGTAGCCCGAGCGCTCCGCGCCGCGCCGCTCCCGGCGCCGCGCATCGCCCAGCCGCGGGCCGTAGGGCGCCGAGTCCAGCCACGCGCCGGCCCGCTGGGATCGTGGGGCGAGCATGACCGCGGCGCGCCGCTTCGCCCACATCCGCGGGCGGCGCGGCTGCATTGCCGTCAGTGCCTGGCCCGCCGCCTCCAGATTTCGCAGCGCCGCATCGCGGCGTTCGACCGCGAAGCCCTCGACGGCCGCTCTCGCCGCGTCGCTGTCGGCCGCGGTAAGGGCGCCGCCGATCGCGCCCGCGGCCACGAACGCGTCCGCGATGCCGGAGTTCATGCCGCGCGCGCCGAACGGGGCGAACAGGTGCGCTGCGTCGCCGATCAGCACCACCTTTCGGAACGGGTCGGTGAACGCGCCGGCGACGACCTGCAGGAAGCGATAGGTCGACACCCAGGTGATCCGCTGCGCATACCGCGCCCCCATCACCATGGCGATCCACATGCGCACGCCCTCGTCGCTGGCGAAGCGCGCGGGGTCGTCCCCGCGGCGGCATTGCAGGTCCGCGCGCCAGCCGCCGGCGAACGGCACCAGCAGCACGTTGCGCCGGTCGACGGCCGGATGCTGATAGTGGAACACGCGCGCCGGCCGAGTGGGGTCGTCCGGGTCCTCGGCGACGTCGACGACGACGAAAGCGTTCTCGGATCGGCTGCCCCGCATGGGGACGGCGATCTCGCGGCGAATCGCCGAGCGGGCGCCGTCCGCGCCGATCACATAGCCGGCGGTCCAGGTGGCGCCGTCCGCGGTCCTGACCTCCACGCCCTCGGTACTCACCGCCAGCGCGGCCACCTGGGTCCCCCGCACGATTTCGGTCCCCGCCGCCCGGCACGCCCGGACCAGCTGCCGCTCGATCTCGGTCTGGGGCAGGCTGGTGAACGGCGGCAGCAGACCTTCGGGCCGTGGGGGGTATGTCCTGGCGAACACCTCCCGGCCACGCCAGAACGTCCGCTTGGCCGGCCACACCACGCCCTCGGCGCCGATCTCTCGGCCCAGGCCCGGGTGGATGCGCTCCAGGAGCTCCAGTGAAGCTCGGTGCACGTAGATCGCGCGACTGCCGGGACGCGGACGATCCTCGGGGTCGGCCTCCAGCACGGTGGCCTGCACTCCCAGCGCTTGCAAGGCCAGGGCGCAGGTCAGGCCCACCGGCCCCGCTCCGACCACGAGCGCGGCGCGGCGCCCTCCGCGGCTCACTGGCCCGGTTGGGAGACCTTGACCTTGACCGGGATCGAGATCTGGTTGCCGTGCGCGTTCACGACGACGTTGCCGCGGTACTCGCCGGGCATACCGAACTGGAAGCCGACCCGGTACTGGCCGGGACCGACCGGATGGCCCTTGTTGCTGTAGCCCATCCCCGACATCCCGACCATCTCGGTGTTGATGCACAGGTCCGCTGGCGGCACCGGGCTGCCGCCGTGGGTCACCAGCAGGTCGTGGTTGGTCTGGGTCACGTTGACCGGACCGAGGAAGCGGGCCTGATAGGTGGAGTCCTGCTGGCCCGCGAGCTCGCACCCCCGGCGTCCGGGCAGGTTGAAGGTCACCAATGCGGCGACGGCGCCGACCAGGGCGATGACCACGACGAACCCGAGACGCTTGATGGCTTGCCTCCTCTCAGTTCAGCACGCGGCGATGGAAGCCGCGCACGCCGATCGTAGTGAACAGGATGGAGAAGCCGACCAGGGCGCCGTAGACGGCGAGCAGCGGCATGTGCGGGATGCCGGAGACGGTGGCGGCCCGCAGGCCCTCGCTCATGTACACGAGCGGGTTGGCCAGCACCGCGTAGTGGATCACCGGGACGGGGGCGAGGCTGTCCCAGGTGTAGAAGACCGCGCCGAAGAAGGCGAGCGGAAGCGCGACCACGCTGAACAGCCACGGTCCCGAGCGGGGATCGAAGACGACGCCCAGGGCGAGGCCGAGGGACGCGGCGGTGAGGCAGGCCAGCGGCAGCATCGTGAGCAGCACCGGCCAGTCGGCGAACAGGTAGATGCCGGTGGAGGGCAGGAAGGCCGCGATCGGGAAGACGATCAGCGCCGCGACGAGCGCCTGCACTGCGCCAGAGACGATCTTGGCCACGGCGACCGTGGCGATCGGCACGGGCGCGAGCACGCGATCCTCGAGCTCGTCGGCGTCGAGCTCGAGGATGAGGTTCATCCCGACGCTGAAGATGCCGACGAACATCACCGACTGGGCGAGCACGCCGGGCAGCAGCGTGGTCGAGAAGCGCTGCCCACCGGCGTTGCCGCCGACGGTCATGCCGATGGCGGGGAACAGGTAGGTGAACACGAACATGAGCAGCAGCGGCTGCATCACCGCGCTGGGCACGAACCGCTGCAGGTTGGAATCCAGCACGGTGAGGTCCCGGGCCACGAAGCCTCGGAACCCGACCCAGGCGGCCCCGCGAGGCGAGCGGGGAACCGCCCGCGTCGTCGGAATCGCCCGTCGGGTCGGGATCGGTCGCTCGTCAGCGACCACTCGCTCGTCCGCCACAGGCTCGTCCGCCACAGGCTCGTCCAGGACTGCTCGCGGGTCGGAGACCGCTCGCTCCGCGGGGATGCCTGGCCCGAGGACGCTCATTCGCGCCACGCCCGGCCCGTCAGGTTGATGAACACCGTCTCGAGTGTGGCCTGGTCCATCGCGATGTCGCTCACCGGGAATCCGCAGGCGCCGGCCGCGGTGATGACCTGAGCGAGCGACCCGTCCGTGCTCTGGAGGTGGAGCCGCACCGATTCGGGTCCGGCCGCCGCCACCGAGACTCCCTCGATGCCCAGCAGCAGACGCGCGAGGCCGCTGCGGTCGCGACCGGCCTTCAGCGTCACCATGGCGCCGCGGCCCAGAGTTCGCTTGAGGCTGGCCGGCGTGTCAAGGGCTAGGATCCGGCCGTGATCCATGATCGCCACCCGGCCGCAGAACTGGTCGGCTTCCTCGATGTAGTGGGTGGTGAGCAGGACCGTCTGCCCGGCTGCGTGCATGGCCGTGATGATGTCCCACAGCCCCAGGCGGCTCTGGGGATCGAGCCCCGCCGTCGGCTCGTCGAGGAAGATCACCCGGGGGCCGTGCAGCATCGCGCGGGCGAGCATCAGCCGCCGGGCCATCCCGCCCGAGAGCGCGCCTACCTGGACCTTCGCCTTGTGCGTGAGCTGGAACGCCTCGAGCCACTGGTCCGCGGCGTCGCGCGCCGCCCGGCGATCCATGCCGAAGTAGCGCCCGTGGAAGTACAGGTTGTCGTGGACCGTAAGGCTGCGGTCGAGCATGGTGCCCTGCGAAACGACGCCGCAGGCCTCCCGCCCGCGCGCCGGGTCCGCAATGATGTCGACACCCCCGACTGATGCGCTCCCCGAGCTCGGCACGATCCGGGTGGTGAGCATCCCCACGGTGGTGGTCTTGCCCGCGCCGTTGGGCCCGAGGAGACCGAAGATCTCGCCCGAATGGACCGACAGATCCAGCCCGTCGACCGCGGTGACCGAGCCCGGATAGACCTTGGTCAGCCCCTTGGTCACAACGGCGTCGACCACGACATCAGCAGCACGCGCGGTGGGCGCCGTCGCGGCGGCGGCCGGCTCCGGAGACGCTGACACCACCACGGCGAGCGAGGATACCGAACGGCGGTTGCGGTGAGGGTGGTATGAGGAGCGTTTCGGTCGCGGCCCGGGATGGGGTCCGGATCGCGGTCAACGACCTCTCGGGGGAGGGGCCGGCGCTGGTGCTCGCCCACGCGACCGGCTTCCACGGACGGGTCTGGGCCCCGATCGCGGAGCTGCTCGCCGACGAGTTCTGGTGCGTGGCGCCCGACCTGCGCGGGCACGGGAACTCCCCGTCGCCGCCCCGGTGGGGCTTCGACTGGCGCGGCTTCGCCGCGGATGTCCTTGCCGTCGTGGACGCTCTCGCCCTGACGCATCCGGTCGGCGCCGGTCACTCCAGCGGAGCCACGGCGCTCCTGCTGGCCGAGCAGGCCAGGCCGGGCACGTTCGCCGCGCTCTACTGCTTCGAGCCCATCATCGTCCCCGCCGACCCGCCGCTGGGACGCGACCGCGAGAGCTGGCTGGCCGACAGGACGCGCCGGCGGCGGGCCACATTCGCGTCGCGGGCGCAGGCGCTCGATCGATACGCCGCCAGGCCGCCCCTCTGGGAACTGCATCCGAGCGTCCTGCGCGCCTACGTTGACTATGGCTTCGAGGATCTCGCCGACGGCGAGGTGCGGCTCAAATGCCGCCCTGAGCACGAGGCGCTGGTGTACGAGATGGCCACGGCACACCCGTGCTTCGTCGACCTCGCCCAGGTCAGCTGTCCGGTCACGCTCGCCCGGGGAGGGCGCTCGGAGGCCTTCACCCCGACCCGTGCGGCTGAGGTAGCTGCGCGCTTGCCGCGGGTGCGCACCGAGGAGCACCCGACCCTCGGGCACCTGGGTCCGCTCGAGGATCCTCGAGCGGTGGCGGTCTCCATCGGGCGGGCCCTCGCCGCGGGCTGACCCATGTTCAGTCGCGCGCGCGCTGGCGCGCGACGCTGCCGTTCAGCACCCGCGCGGAGAGGGATCGGCGGTCGACCTTCCCGATGTCCGTCCTCGGGATGGCCTGCAGGACGCACAGCTCGTCGGGCAGCTTGTGGCGCGCCAGGTGCTCGCTCAGGAAGCTGCGGAGCTCCCCCAGGCTGACCGGAGCGTCCCCCGCCGTCACGATGCAGGCGCAGACCGCCTCACCCATCACGGGGTCGGGGACCGGGATGACCGCGGTGTCGGTCACGGCCGGGTGGCGAGCGAGCGCCATCTCGACCTCGGTGATCGAGACGTGAAGGCCGCCGCGGTTGATGAGCTCCTTGAGCCGGCCCGTGACGTACACGCGCCCCGCCTCGTCGAGGTGACCGAGATCCCCGGTGCGGTACCAGCCGTCGACCGCGACCTCGGGGTGATCCCAGTAGGTGACCGGCATGCGCGCCCCGTAGGCGATTTCGCCGGTCTCGCCTGTGGCGATAGCCGCGGCGGTGCGCGGGTCGATGATGCTCACCGTGCCGGCGGCGGGCGTTCCGGGGGGGCCGCGGAACACGGTGTTGCCGACCGAGCCGGCGATGATGTCCGCGGGGTCGTTGGTCAGGGTGGTGAAGCCCTCGCTGCACCCGTAGACGAACATGATCCGGGCACCGAGCGCCTCGTAGACCCACTCGGCCAGCTCGCGCGGCAGCCCGGCGGCCGCGCTCAGCACCCAGCGCAGGCTGGTGACGTCGTCGCGCGCCGGGTCGTGCCTCTCGCGCAGCAGTCGCAGGTGCGCGGGGACTCCCGGAAGCACCGTCACCCGCTGCTCCTGCACCAGCTCGAGCGCCCGCGCCGCCGAGAACCGCTCCAGCAGCACCAGGCGGCCTCCCCGCAGCAGCGTCAGCAGCGCCAGCCTGAAGCCGAACACGTGCGAGATCGGCAGGTACAGCAGGTGAACGTCGTCGGGCCCGGGGAGGAAGCCGTCGGCGAACAGCTGCATCTTCGCCCAGTGCGCCGACCGACTCTCGATGATCGCCTTGGGCTCGCCCGTGGTCCCCGAGGTGAGGAAGAGGACCGCAGTGTCCAGCGGCCCGAAGGGCTCGGCGGATGCTGTCTCGCTTTCGTCCATCAGCCCCTCCAGCGAGTGGTGGGACTCGTCGCTGGGCTCATGGGCCCCGCTCGCTCCGTGGACGACAAGGTGCGTGTCCGGGCACTCGGCGGCCACGACTCGCAGGGGAGCCAGCCCATCCGCAGCGTCCCGGCCGGGCTGGAACAGCAGCGCCGCCGCTTGCAGGCGCTGCACGAGCCGGGTCAGCTCCGGGCCGGTGAGGTCGTTGTCCGCGCCGACGTGGACGGCTCCTCGCCACCACGCCGCCGCGATTGCGATCACGTGCTCGGGGCAGTTGCGAAACTGGCACAGGACCCGGTCGCCCCGGCCGATCCCGAGCCGCTCGTAGGCCGCGGCCAGCGAGACGACCCGCCGCCACACAGCGTCGTAGGTGATCGTCGTGCCGTTGAACGTGATGGCCGGCCGCGGCGCCCACCGCTCGCACGCCTCCTGGAGCGTGGCGCACAGGGGAGCTCCACGCTGCTGCTCGGCCCCGACTCGGTCCGTGGTCACGGCCTCGCCTCCGTCAGCCCCACGCGGTTGCCGTCGGGATCGCTGAACATGGCGGTCGTGACCTGGGGCGACTCGATGCGCTTCACCAGTACCGAGCCGCCGGCGGCCTGGATGCGCTCGAGATGAGCCTGGATGTCGGGAACCTGGATGTAGAACATGACGCCCGCGGCACCAGCCCCAGACTGTGCGATTCCCCCGCGAATTCCGACCCCGGCCGTGTCGGGGTCGACGAGGGCGTAACTGCCGTCGGGGACCACCGCCAGCTTCCACCCGAAGAGCTCGGCGTAAAAGCTCCGCAACGCTTTGCTGTGTTGAGTGTGGACCTCAAAATGCACTACGGGCTGTCCCATGTCATCGCTCCTTGCGATCAAGTGTCGATGCGAAGCGCGATTATCGCGGCGATCACGAGGGCTTGGGGAGATGCTGAGCCAATCGGCGCCAGCGCATGCCACACCACGTGGCCGATGGAGCGCCTGGATCCATCCGCACGCTCAGCCCACCTCGGTTCAGCGCGTCGCCGCCGGAGTCCGCGGCGCCGAGCCGCATCGAGAGGAACGGGATCGCGATCACGATCATCACTGCGGCGGAGGCACCGCGAACACCGCCGGCCGGGCCTGCATCCAGCCCGTCCAGCGCGCCCACCGAGCCGATTCGTCGGTGATGGTCAACCGGCCTCGCGCAGCGTCCGTGGCTCCCGCCGGCGCAGGACACGCGGGCCGAACAGCCCGAGCATCGCGATGCCCACGATCATGCCGGCGAACAGCACCGCCCGGCCGGAGGTGTCCAGTGACTCCACGGGCGCCTGCTCGCCCGTCAGCCCGCGCAGCAGCCCCTGCCGGTAGCGGGTGACGATGAACAGCGCGTAGTCGACGCCGACCCCCAAGCCGATCAGCAGCGCGAGCTGGCTGGAAACGACGCCATATCGATCACGTGCGTGAGCAGCCCGGTCACGGCGATCCCGGTCCCCAGCGACAGGCCCGCGGTCAGGAGCGGCAGGAGCATCGCCAGCACCGATCCGAAGACCACAAACAGCACCACCGCGCATCTCCCTGACCTCTTGTTGACAGGACGTGAACTCACCGCCGCTCTACACTGCGGCGGCGATCGCACCCGAGACCACTGCACCGGCGGCGTGTGCCCTCTACCGCGCCGGCAACCTGCTCGACCGGCTGAGCCGAGGCTCGACGCTCGAGCTGCACTACCGCCAGATGATGCGCCGCGAGCAGCTGCTGCTGGCGCGCCGGCTCGGCCTGACGGGAGGCGATGTGCTGTCGGTGGGGTGCGGATGGCATCCCGGCCGGCATCTGTTCCCGGCCCCTCAGTTCCGCCTGGTGGCGGTCGACAGCGACTCCGACCGGGTCGCGGGCGTCCTCGCCAGCGGTCGTGCCGACGAGGCGTTCGTCGCTCGCGCGGGGCGGCTCGGGCTGCCCGAAGGGTCCTTCGACGTCGTGCTCTACCGGCTCGTGCTCCACCACCTCGCCTTCCAGGGGCCGCTCGGTCCCTGCTTTGCGGAGGCGGCGCGGCTGCTGCGCCCGGGCGGGTCGCTGCTCGCCATCGAGCCGGGGCTGTGGCACCCCGTCGGACTCGGTCTGGCCCTGGCCAACCGCTTCGGCATGGGACCGGCGGTGCACGGGACGCCCGACGACATCCCCCTGTCGCCGCGGCGTCTGCTCGCGCAGGCCCGGGCAGCGGGACTGCTGCCCGAGCTCCACGCCGTCACCTACGCCTGGAGGCGCCTGGCGCCCGCCCTTCAGCGCTCGCTCCAGCCGCTCGATGCCCTCGGCTCCCGGCCCCGAGCCGCGCCCTTCGGTCACACGCTGGCGCTGATCGCGCGCCGGCCGTTGTCCACCGAGCCCGAGCCCCCCCCTGAGTCCGCGTCCGAGCATGCATAACGTGTCGCCCCCGTCGTCAGAGTCGAGCCTTGGCGAGTTGTGCATGTGGGACATGCATGACTCGCCAGGGCCCGATGATCGTGCTCAACATGGCGCGTTGTGCAGGTGATTCAGCGTCCCTTGGGCCGACGCGCTCCCAGCTCGCTTCTGGCCTGAGCGAGATCGGTGAAGGTGGTGAACGAGCTCGGGTCCAGGCGCCGCGCGCGCTCGAGTGCGGGGAGCGCGGTGGATGCATGGTGGTGGCGCAGGTCGAACTCGCCCAATGCCTGCCAGGTCGCGGGGTTGGCGGGCTGGATAGCGGTCGCGTGTGCGATCTCGGCGCGGGCGCCGGCCAGGTTCCCGAGGACGACATCGACCGCCGACAGATCCTGCAGCGGCGCTACGGAGATGGGATCCCGCGCCACCGCGGCGCGCGCATCGGCCATCGCCGCGCCCGAATTGCCGTGGATGAGCGCGGCGATCGCGGCGTTGTCGGCGTTGGCTGAGCGCAGCGGTTGCCAGATCACCCAGGCCGCGAGCAGGGCCAGCGCCGCGAGCGCCAGCACGGCGCTGTAGCGGCCCGGCGCGGCGGTCGGTCTCCGCAGGCCCGGCGCCGGCCTGATCGTCGGGCCCGGAGGTCCGAGTGGCGGCCCGAACGCTGGGCCGGGGCGTCCCGCTGGCGGCCCGAGCGGACCCCGGCCCGCGAGCCAGCCGGCGCACACCAGCGCCGGCAACGCGGTTCCCGGCACGAACCACGTCCAGTCGATCGCCGAGTGCAGCCCGAACATGATCACGACCACGAGCAGCGTCAGCAGGCCGGCGCGCTCGGCGGCCTGCTCCGGTGTCCGCGGCCCCGCTCGGGTGTCCACCGCCCGGGCGGCGGCGATCGCCCACGCCACCAGCAGCGCGAGGTTGAGCGCGAGTCCGATGAGACCGAAGTCCGCGAAGGTCTCGATCACGTAGCTGTGGGCGTCCTGGACGGGTGAGGAAGCGTGGACGTAGGGTCGGGCCGCGATCCCGAACCCGCGCGCCCCAGCACCGTTCACCAGCGCGTGCTCCCCGACCTTCAGACCCTGGCTCCAGTAGAGCGGACGGGTGCTGCCGAGCTCCACGAGCCGGCCGGGGTTGTCGCTGACGCCCGAGTGGGGGTTGGTGAGCGTGGCCCAGAAGTGGACGACCTCGCCCGTCAGGCCCCGGGATGACGCGGCCAGCCCGGCCACCCCCCCGACGGGGATCAGCGCGAGGCAGCTGAGCAGGACGAGCCCGATCCGGCGCCGCTCCCGCGGTGCCAGCGACCACCGGTCGATCGCGAACGTGGCGGCGAGCCCAGCGACGCTCAGCAGCACGAGCACCCCGATCAGGACCAGGCCGAGCCCGTGTCCGGCGGTGATCCGGGACGCGAGCGAAGCGTGGTCGTGCGTGAACTGGTGCCGGGAGAGCGCCCACAGCGAGATCGCGGCGCCGCCCGCGGCGCCGAGGATCAGCACCAGCGCCCCGCGAAGGCGCAGCGGCACGAGCGCGAACCAGCATCCCAGCCCGAGCCCCGCCGCGAGCAGCGCCCCGCGCGAGTAGGACATCACGATGGCCGCCACCAGAACCCCGATCGCCGGGACGCTGAGCGCGCGCAGCGCCCGCTCCCCGGTCCCGGGTCGCGCCCCGACTTCACCTTGGCCCGCGCCGCGCCGCGCCCCGGCCCACAGGCAGGCGGGCAGTCCGAGCGCGGCGATCAGGCCCGACGCGTTCCAGTAGTCAAACGGCGCGCTGATGCGCCCGAGCAGGTCGTTCGGATCCAACGCCGCGGGGAACACCTTGACCAGGAGCGCGTAGCCGCTCACGATGGTTGCCACCGCGGCCACGGCGCCCACCACCGCCGGCCATCGCTGCGGCGCGATCCGCGCAAGCGTCAGCGCGGCGGCGAACGCCGCCACGTAGGACAGCGTCCGATTGGCCTCCACCCACGAGTCCGAAGGCGCCACCGACCAGGCGATGGAGGCGTAGGTGAGCCCGGCCACGGCGAGGATCAGCCCCATCGTCACCCCTCCCCAGGCACGCCCGGCGCGGCCGCGCAGCACCGTCCACGCCGCAAGCACCGCGGCGAGGAGCGTGAGCGCGATCTCGGCCCACGTGTTCGGTGCGAGGTTGACCCCCCCGCTGGTGAGGAACGCCACCGAGGCGAGCCCCGCCGTGAGTCCGAGCCCCAGGGCCAGGTCGGCCGCTGCGCCCAGCCGATCCGGTCGCATCCAGGCCGCCGCCCGAGCCGCCCCCGAGGCCGCCCGTCGGCGCGCTGTGGCAGCGCGCCTGGGCGCCGGGGCAAGCGACGACACGCGGGCGAGCGTAGCAACGGCCGATGTAGGAGCATCTCGGCTCGATATGCGCCCGCCTGCGAAGAGCTCCGCCGGGACCCGATCGGCCCGCAGGCGCAGCGCGGGCATCCTGCTGCACCGGGCGGGCGGCGAGGGGCTCGAGGTGCTCCTGGTGCATCCCGGCGGGCCAATGTGGGCCCGCCGGGACGACGGGGCGTGGTCGATTCCAAAGGGGGAGCACGAGCCCGCGGAGGATCCGCTCGCGGCCGCCCGCCGGGAGTTTCAGGAGGAGCTCGGCGTCGCGCCGCCGGCCGGGGAGCCGCGCGACCTCGGGGAGATCGTGCAGAAGTCCGGCAAGCTCGTGCGCGCATGGGCGCTGGGCGGCGATCTCGATGTGACTCTCGTCTCGAGCAACACCTTCGAGCTGGAGTGGCCGCCGCGCTCCGGACGCATGCGCGAGTTCCCCGAGGTGGACCGGGCGCAATGGTTCACGCTCGCGACCGCGCGGGAGAAGATCAACCCCGCCCAGGTGGCGCTGCTCGAGCGGCTGGAGCAGTCGCTGGACGCATATACTTGACCCATCAAGCACTCGATCTCAGTCACCCTCTACACCGACCCCGGCTGCCCCTGGGCCTACTCGGAGCTGCCGGCGCTCCGCGTGCTCGAGTGGCGCTACGGATCCCAGTTGGACTGGCGGTTGGTGCTGATCGGGCTGACCGAGGACGCATCGCAGTACGCCGCCCGCGGCTACACGCCGCTGCGTGGTGCCCTGGGCCGGCTCGCGTTCCGCCGCTACGGGATGCCGTTCGCGCACGCGCCCAAGGCGCGGGTCAGCGCGACCGGGCGGGCGTGCCGGGCCGTGGTCGCGGCGCGTCTCGGGCAGCCCGGCAGCGAGTGGGCGGTGCTCAGGGCCCTCCAGCTGGCGAACTTCAACACGTCCCTGCTGCTCGACGACGACGAGCAGCTCACCGCCGTGCTGCGGGAGGTGCCGGAGCTCGACGCCCGGCGGCTCCTGTCGGCACTCGACTCCTCGGAGGTCGCCGAGGCCTACCAGCGAGACCGCGCGGAGGCTCGCGCGGCCGCCGGTTCGGCGGCCGAGCTGCAGGGCAAGACCGCCACCACCGACGGACCGGTTCGGTTCACGGCGCCGTCGGTCGTGTTCGAGTCAGCCGATCGGCGCTTGGTCGCCGGCGGGTTTCAGCCCGTCGAGGCCTACGACGTGCTGATCGCGAACCTCGATCCCGAGCTGCACCGCGAGCCGCCGCCGCCGGCCCCGGCGCCCCTGCTGGCGCGCTTCGCGGATGGTCTGACGACGCAGGAGGTGGCCGCGCTGCTGGCGCCGGGCAACGATCCTCCGGACCGGATCGAGGCCGAGGTCGCGTTGCTCGAGCTCTTGGCCGGGGGTCAGGCGGTGCGCCAATCGCTGGGCGACGACGCGCTGTGGAAGCGCGGGGGCTAGATCCCGGGCGCGGCCTCGAGCTCGACCCCGATCTGGTCGGCGGCGCTGAAGAAGCCGATCAGCAGTTGGGCCACCTGCTCGGGCTCGTCCTGCTGCACCCAGTGCGAGGCCTCGGGAAGGCGCACCACCCGCTCGAGGTTGGGAACGTCGGCACCGTCGGGTTCGGCCAGCTCGGCACCGAGATAGCGGTCGCGCTCGCCCCAGATCACCAGCGTGGGGGCCTGCACCGGACGCAGTCGGGGTCGCGTGCGCCGTCGGTTCTGACGGAAGGCGGCGCGGTAGTAGTTGATCATCGCGGTCGGGGCTCCCGGCCGTGACCACGCCTCGACGTAGCACCCGACGTCTGCCGCCGTGAGGGCACCTTCTTTGGCGTCGTGCTCGAAGGCCCGGCGAAGCAGCCACCAGTTTCCGGCCTGAAGAACGTGCTCGGGGACCCAGGGCAGCTGGAAGAAGAACATGTACCACGACTTGAGCAGCTGCCGCGGGTTGCGCAATCCCTGTCGCAGCCGCCGCGGGTGGGGGAGGTTGAGGATGGCCAGGCGCTCGACGACCTCCGGGTGCTTGATCGCCGTCGCCCACGCGACCGCGGCCCCCCAGTCGTGACCTGCCAGCAGGGCGCGCTCGGCTCCGCGTTCGTGGATCAGGTCCCGGATGTCGCCCGCGAGCTCGTCGATGTCGTAGGCGGCGACACCCTCCGGGCGCGAGGACAGGTTGTAGCCGCGCATGTCGGGTGCGACGACGTGAAAGCCCGCGCCGGCCAGGGCCGGAATCTGAAACCGCCAGCTGAACCAGTGCTCCGGAAAGCCGTGCAGCAGGACCACGAGGGGACCGGTGCCCGCCTCGACGTAATGCAGTTGCAGCTCGCCGAGCTTGGCATAGCCCTCGCGCAGCTTGGTCGCCTGGAGGGCCACTTTGGTACACGGTACTTCTATCGCCGCCCCGCCCCGATTCATCGCTTCGGGGGCCGTCCGCGGTTGTGCGCCACCCCGCTGAATGGTCGATCGCGGGAGACGAGTTGAACCACGACTCCCGGCGCTCCGTACACTCTGTCGCCGTGCCCGGCTCCTACCGCACCGTCGGCCGTATCGCCACCCGACTTCCCGGCCTGCGACGCCTGCCGGTGCTGAAGCTGCTGGCGATCGGGGAGGTCGCGCTGCTGGCCCGCGATCACATCGAGAAGCTCACGCCGCGCGAGCGCCGGCGCCTGGTGGAACTGGTGCGCAGCGGCCGGGGGCGCCCACGCAACCTGTCGCCGGCCGAGCGCGACGAGCTTTCCGCGCTCGTCGCCGCTGCCCAGCCGCGCCTGTTCCTGGGCGCTGCCGCCGAGAAGCTCTCCCCGGTCCCCTTGCCGCAGCGGTTCATCCGCGGCTCGCGCAAGCGCTGAGCAGGGTCGACCCTGGCTCGGCGTGAGGCTCTACGGTCGCGGAGGCGGCCCGAGCAGCGCCTTCGCCGCGTGCAGGCCGGCGAGCAGTGACCCCACATCGACTGGTCCAGCCGGCGAGGGGATGACGTCGCCAGGTCGGAAGAAGTCGGTGCTGCGGTAGCCGACCGGACCGGGGTCGCGCCGCACCTCGACCGCCAGGCCGGGCACGTCGACGATCCAGTAGGCGAGGACATTCGCGCCTGCGTACAGCCGCGCCTTGACCACGCGATCGATGTCGTGCGAGCTGACCGCGACCTCGACCACGAGCAGCGCTGTGCTCGGATGGCGCTGGGGGTCGGGCGGCTGCGCCACGAGCGCGATGTCGGGCTCCGGCACGCTGTCGCCGGACACCTCGAGCGGGAGCTGCACTCTGGGCGTCTGTCCGCGCCCGGCGAACAGCCCGGTGAGGCGGTGGATGATGGCGGCGTGCTGGGTGCTCTGCGGGCTCATCTCGATCAGCAGCCCGTCGAGCAGCTCGACCCGCTGGTTCTCGAGCGCTCCCGAGTCCACCATCCGCGCGTAGATCTGCGTGTCGAGGTGATGAAGGGGAAGCGCCACCGGGCTCGGAACGGCCACGCTCGTCATCGTAGAGCCTGGGAAGGACCGGTCAGCGGTGATGGCGGTGCGGATTGGTCAGGCGGTGATGGCGATGTGGCCGGGCTGGGCCGCGACCCGCTCCAACCACTCGCGCAGGGCGGGATAGGGCTCGAGCTCGAAGCCTCCCTCCGGGGCGACGTGGGTGTAGGCGAACAGCGCGATGTCGGCGAGGGTGTAGCGATCGGCGACGAGGAACCGTCGCCGCGCGAGGTGATGATCGATCGCGGCGAGGGCACGCTGGCCGCCGCGGCGCTTCCCCTCTAACTGCTCGGCAGAGGGAGTGATTCCGGCCAGCGCCCAGAACCGCGCCACCGCGATGTACGGCTCGTGGCTGTACTGCTCGAAGAACATCCACTGCAGCATCTGCGCCCGTTCGAAGCGATCGTCCGGCACGTACTCGGTCTCCTCGCCGAAGTAGCCGAGGATGGCGTTCGACTCGGCCAGCGCCCGACCGTCGTCGAGCACCAGCGTCGGGACCCGGAGCGCCGGGTTCAAGCCCTCGAGCAGCTGCGCGCGTCCCGAGCGCTCGAACACGTCGACCTCACGCCGCTCGTAGGAGAGGCCCAGGTGGGCGAGCAGCAGCCTGACCTTGTAGCAATTGCCCGAGACCGAGGAGTCGTAGAGGAGCACCGGCTGGAACGTGTACCAGATGTCATGGTCGCGCGCCGCCATCACCCGCGGCGTGGGCCGGACACCGGCGTGGGCCGGACACTGGCGTGGGCCGGACCCTGTGGCGACTTCAGACGGGACGGTTCGGGCGAAGCGCCCGATACCGTACGAAGTGTCTGTGACGACGCGGATCGACCACATCGTCGGCGGGATCCATCGAATCTCGACCTGGACCCCGCAGGCCGGGATCACCTTCAACCAGTTCCTGATCGACGACGAGTCTCCGACCCTCGTCCACACGGGTACCTGCGACCACTATGCGCCGGTCCGCGACGCCATCGGGGAGGTGCTCGATCCGGCGCGGCTGCGCTACATCGTCCTCCTGCACTGGGAAGGCGACGAGAACGGCGGCATGGATCGCTTCATGGCCCAGGCTCCGCAGGCCGAGCTTGTCGGCTCGGCGCTCTCGATCGGGCTGAACGCCCACGGCTTCGGACTGCACACTCGGACCCAGGGCTTCACCGACGGCCAGACCCTGGAGCTGGGACGACACCGGCTGCGGTTCCTGGAGACCCCGCACGTGCATCATTGGGACTCGATGATGGTCCTCGAGGAGTCGACCCGCAGCCTGTTCCCGTCCGACCTCTACCTGCAGCCCGGCGCTCAGCCGGCCGTCATCCGCGAGAACCTGGCCAGCGAGATGATCGAGGCCTATCGCAGCAGCGGGATCTTCGCCCACGAAGATCCGGTACGGGCGGTCGACGCCCGGGTGCGTCAGCTCTCGCCCGCTTGGATCCACGCCATGCACGGCGCGACGATTGCCGGCGATGCGCTGCCCTACTACTCCAAGGCGCTGCGCGAGCACGAGTTCGCCTACTGCGGACTGCTGCTCGGTCGCCGCGTCGTTGGCGGCAATCCGCCCCTCGACAGGCTCGCCGAATCCGCGGGCGGACCGGAAACGTAGGCCCATCCCGATGGCATGCTGGTGCGAGGTGGTCCGGCAGGAGCCCGAGCTTGCCGCCGCCGTCCTACGCCGATTCCAGGCCCACAAGCACAAGACCATCGCCACTCTGCGCCGCGACGGCTCCCCTCGAATCAGCGGGATCGAATGCGAGGTCGTCGACGGCGAACTGCAGTTCGGGTCGATGTGGATGGCGATGAAGGCGCGCGATCTGCTGCGCGACGGCCGCTTTGCCCTTCACAGTGGGACCGATGATCCGCCCGACTGGGATGGCGACGCCAAGATCGCCGGAACTGTCCGCCCCCAGACCGCCGAGAATGAGTCCCAGGGTCGCCACCACGTGTTCAAGGCCGATATCACAGAGATCGTCCTGGTCTCCCTCAACGAGTCCCGCGACAAGCTCGTGGTGCAGTCGTGGCACGAAGGCCGTGGCCGCGAACGGGTCGAGCGCTGAGTAACCGCGGTCTCAGCTCAGACCCACCTGGGCATCTGCTACCGCTCCCGGGGCACGATCTGGGCGTCGATCAACCGCACGGCGGCGGCGCGTGCGTCGAGACCGGCGGAAGGCTCCGCATCGATCGTGCTGACGACGCTGGCACCCTCGATCAGCAACAGCAGCTGCCGGGCCAGCGCCGGCGGGTCGGCCAGCTCGAGGTCGAGCATCCGGTGCTCGAGTAGGGACCGATAGCGGGTCAGATGGCGCCGAGCGATCCTCGCAATCACCGGATCCGCGCGGGTGTCGGTGGTGGTGTTGACGATCGCGCATCCGCGGTATCCGGGCTGGGCGAACCACGTGATCAGGAGATCGAATACCGCCAGAACCCGGTCCGGACCGGCTGGCGCCCCGGCGGTCTCACGCTCCAGCCAGGCATGGATGCGGTCGCTGTGCTCGGTCAGCATCGTCTCGACCAGCTGGTCCTTGGAGGGAAAGTAGCGGTACAGGCTGAGCTTGGACGCGTGCGCCCGGGCGACGATCTCGTTGACTCCCACGGCGTGAACCCCCTGCTCGTAGAACAACGCAGTGGCCGTGTCGAGGATCCGCTGACGCGTCGGGGTCGGGGTGGGGAGAGATGCGGTAGGCAAGGGTGGACTTGGTCGACGAGGCGGACAGTACCGATCTGTACTGTACCTCACATGGACGCGACCCGACCCCAGGCGGCGCCGCTGTGGAGGTTGTGGCTGTCGGTGCTGTGCGGCTATCTGGCCCTGGGGGCAACGCTGCAGGAGCTGCCCACCTATGTGGTCGTCCGATTCGGGGGCGGGCCGGCAGGGGTGGGCCTGATAATCGGGGCGGCGTTCGCCGCCACGGCGCTGACACGACCGTTCGCGGGGAGGGCGAGCGATGCCGGATTCGCACGGCCGGTCGTGATGGCCGGGGGCCTGATCACGTCTCTCGGAGCGATCGGGCACCTGGTGGCCCCCACCGCGTCGGTGCTGGTGGTGGCCAGGCTGGTCATGGGAGTCGGGGAGGGCGCTCTGTTCTCCGGCGCGCTGCCATGGGTGCTCTCGGCCACTCCGGCCGCACGTCGGGGACGGGTGGCGGGCTGGTTCGGGCTCTCGATGTGGGGCGGGTTGGCCGTCGGGCCGGTTCTCGCCGTCCTCGCGCAGCAGCTCGGCGGCTCGAGCGCGGTGTGGTGGCTGGTGATCGCCCTCCCGCTGGTCGCCTCGACGCGCCGTCCCGCGCGTCGGCCCGCTTCGCCCCGGGTTCGGGTCGACTCGTGGCGCGATGTCGTGCCGGCCGGCGCGGGGCTTCCCGGCCTGTACCTGGGTCTCACCGCGTATGGCTACGGCACCCTCAGCGCGCTGCTGGTCCTGTATCTCAGCGACGATCGGATCGGTGGGCAGAAGGTGTGTCTCGCGGTGTTCGCCGTCGCGTTCCTGGTCACCCGCGCCATTGGCAGCCCGCTCGTCGACCGGTTCGGCGGACTCGTCGTGGCCCGTCGCGTCGTCCTGATCGAGATCGTCGGTCTGGCGCTACTGGCGTGGGCCCACACCGCACCGGAGGCGCTCGTCGATGTCGCGCTGATCGGGATCGGCCTGGGTCTGGTCTATCCGTCTGCTGCGGCCATGACCCTCACCAGCGCCGATGTCCGGCACCCCGGAGCGGCGGTGGGCGCGATGACCTCATTCTGGGATCTCGGAATTCTCGCCGCGGGACTCGTGGGCGGAGTGATCGCGCTCCACTACAAGTACCCGGCCGCCTTCCTCACCGCCTCTGGCGCCGGGATGGTTGCCCTCGTGATCGCGCACGCCGCCCGCGGACGCGGACAGGAGCGCCGCGAGGAGCCCGCACCCGGGCCCAGCTCAGTAGAGCCCCGTCGGCAGGCGGCCGTCGGGCAGGACGCCGTAGCTGAGTAGTCGCGGCTGCCGGCCGAGCTGAAACGTCGACACGCTGGCGTTGGGGGGCGAGCCGAGGGCGAGTATGCCGGCGCCGGTGAGATGGGCGCAGGCCGCGCGGATGCAACCGCCGTGGCAGATCACCAGCCAGCTGCCGGCCGCAGCCACGAGCTCCTCCACCGCATCCGCCACGCGGGCGGCGAACACTTCCCATCGCTCGCCATCGACGGCAGTGCGCGGTCCCCCGCGCCAGTTGGTGAGGCCGCCGCCCTGCGCATCGATCTCCGCGGCGGGCCGGCCGCCCCACTCGCCGATGTCGATCTCGCGCCAGCGGGCGTCAAACCGTCCCACCTTCAGGTCGAGCAGCTCCGCTGTCTCTCGCGCCCGGCCGAGATCGCTGCACCGGATGCGTTCGCTCGGCACGTCGATCGCCGCCACGAGCGCGGTGAGCGCGAGCGCCTGCTCGCGACCCAGGGCGGACAGCGGCGGATCGAGCTGTCCCTGGAGGCGGTGCTCGGCGTTCCAGGTGGACTCGCCGTGACGGACGAGGACAAGAAGGTCGGGCACGGCCGCTATCCAAGCAAACGGGGGGGTCGGCGGGGCGCCCGGTGCCGTCCGTGGCGCGCGCCCGCTGGTGCCGGCGGGGCGCCCCCGGGGCCTCGGCGGGGAACCCCAGGGGCGTTGACGGGACCGCCCCCGGGCCTCGGCGGGGAACCCCAGGGGCGTTTGCCGGGGCGCCAGGTGGGGGTAATAGAACAACCCCCACCGATCTCGAGGACGTGTGTGCTCTCAACCGCGCCCAGCGGTGGCCAGGGCACTAACCCCCTGAACGCGGAGGGGGTTAGTGCTGTGGCCCCCACCCGATCCCTGGCGATCAGCGCTCGGTCAGCGGGAAGGCTGATGCAGCCCGACGGGCGAACCCTGGTCGTCGCGACAGAACCTGAACTGCCCGAACTTCGCCGCGCCCCGGCAAAGCCTAGCGACCACCCCGTGGCTTGCCTGCGCGGTGCCCGGTACGGCCCCGAGCACCAGGTCCCGCAGGACCTGGTGCCTGACCAGCTCGATCACCTCTCCCGCCGCCCCGCGCCGGAACCCTGCCGCCCGGAGCGCCTGAGGCCCGGGCTCCGGTGGCCTCGGGGGCTCCCCGGGCGTGGGCTCCCGTGGCCTCGGGGGCTCCCCGGGCCTGAGCGTCCCCGGCCGGAGCATCGCGAGCGTCAACCCGCCGGGCACGGCGCCCAACGCCACGCTGAGCCCGCCCGATCTGAGACCGGAGGGTTCCCCGGATGCGGCGGAGCGCCCTCACACCGACGCGTGGGCCAGGCTCGGCACCTTGCCGACCGCGATGCGCTTGCGCATGTAGAAGAACCAGGTCATCCCCGCGAACAGGACGTAGGCGGCGAGGAACACCCAGAGGGCGGCGACCGACCAGTCGGCGTGGGCGTGAGCGACGGCGATCTTCTCCGCCGGCAGCTTCGCCGCCTTGACCAGCGCCGCGACGTGCAGGCTCGACTGGCGGAACACGACCTGGATCAGGAATCCGCCGAACGCGCCCACCGAGCCCGCGATCCCGATCACCGCTGCGGCCTGGCGCTTGAAGTCCAGGCTGGTGCGCTGCGGGTCGAGGCCGTTGCGCTCGGCGTGCTCGTGGCCGAGGGCGGCGAAGATGCTCGGGATCATCCGGTAGGTCGACCCGTTGCCGATCCCCGACAGCGCGAAGATGACCAGGAAGGCGGCGAAGAAGACGGTGAAGCTGCGCCCCTGCACCCCGTCGATCGCCAACGCGGTGAACACCGCCATCCCGAGGAACGACACCAGGGTCACGCGCGAGCCGCCGATGCGGTCTGACAGCCATCCGCCGAGCGGGCGGGTGAGCGAGCCGACGAGCGCGCCGAGGAAGCCGAGGCCGGCGAGGTAGGTGGCGATGAACACGTGGTGGGCCAGGAACTCGGGGAACGTGTTCTTGATCACCAGCGGGAGGGCGAACGAGTAGCCGATGAATGAGCCGAACGTGCCGATGTAGAGCAGCGACATGATCCACGTCTGGCGGTTGCGCACCGCGAGCCCGTAGGCCTCGGTGTCGGTCCTGGCCTGGCTCAGGCTGTCCATGTACCGCCACGCGCACAGCGCCGCGAGGACGATCAGCGGGATCCACATCAACCCGGCGTAGGCCAGGTGCACGTGATGGATCGGGAGCTTGACGGCCGCGGCCGGGATGCCGACGATGATCACCAGCGGCACCAGCAACTGGGTCACGGCCACGCCGAGGTTGCCCCCGGCCGCGTTCAGGCCGAGCGCCAATCCCTTCTTGCCCGCGGGGTAGAAGAACGAGATGTTGGCCATCGAGGAGGAGAAGTTCCCGCCTCCGACCCCCGCCAGCGCCGCACACAGCATCAGGATCAGGAACTGGTCGCTCGGCGCCTGATGGTGCAGCCAGCCGCTCGGGACCAGGATCGCCAGCGCCAGCGCGGGGATCAGCAGCAGCGAGGCGCTGATCGTCGTCCACAGGCGACCGCCGAAGCGGGCGATCGCGAACGTGTAGGGGATCCGCAGCCCCGCCCCGATCAGGTTCGGGATCGCCGTGAGCCAGAACAGCTCCGGCACCGAGAGCTTGATCCCGATGTCCGCCAGGTTGATCACCACGATCGTCCACAGCACCCAGATGTTGAACCCGATGTGCTCGGAGAAGATCGAGAAGATCAGGTTCCTGCGGGCGATCCGCTTGCCGCTGGACTCCCAGAACGCCTCGTTCTCGGGGTCCCAGTCGTCGATCCAGCGACCCCTGCGGCCGGCTCGGGTCGCCGGCCGGGGCCTGAGGGCGGCTTGCGTCGGTTGGGTCGTGGTGCTCATCGGTCTCGCTGTCTCCTCTGCTCTCGGGGGTCCCGCCGCGGGGTGGCGAAACCGACGTGGATGCCTGCAGCGCGGCAACCTAGGCCAGCAAGGTGTCCATCACGTCTCCTCACTGTTGCCAGCGCGTGACGAGGACTCCGACCCGAGCGAATCCCCGCGGCCGCTTCGACAAGCGGCGCGCCACCAGCCCCGATGTCAGGCCTCATGGACATAGGGCGCGCTCCGCCTGGCTCCTACGCTCCGGCGCTCATGGTCCATCCCGGCATCGACCATCGCGAGTACGTGATGCGCATCGCCAAGCAGCGTGAGGTCCGCTATGTGCGGATGTGGTTCGTCGACGTCCTCGGCCTGCTCAAGAGCGTCGCGATCCCGGTGTCAGAGCTCGAGGCGGCGCTCGAGGACGGTGTGGGTATCGACGGCTCCTCGCTTGAGGGCTCCGCTCGGCTGGCCGAGCGCGACGTCATCGCCCATCCCGACCCGACGACGTTCCAGATCCTGCCCTGGCGCCCGGAGGGGGTCGTAGCGCGGATGTTCTGCGACGTCAGGTTCGCCGACGAGCAGCCGTTCCCGGGTGACTCCCGCCACGCGCTGCGCCGCGTGCTGGCCCAGGCGGCCGAGCTCGGATTCACCTTCCTGGTCGGGTGCGAGGTCGAGTTCTTCGTCTTCGCCGAGCCCACGGACAGCGGGCCGCCGCGGCCCCTGGATCAGGGGGCCTACCTGGACCAGACGACGCTCGACGTCGGCAGCGACTTCCGCAAGCTGACCATCGACTACCTCGAGCAGATGGGGATCCCGGTCAAGAGCTCGCACCACGAGGACGGTCCCTCCCAGCACGAGATCGACCTGCACCACATGGACGCGCTGTCGATGGCCGACGCGGTGACGACGTTTCGGGTCACGGTCAAGCAGGCCGCGCGAGAGTTGGGCGGCCACGCGACGTTCATGCCCCAGCCGCTCGAGGACCAGCCGGGATCGGGCATGCACGTGCACATGTCGCTGTTCAGCGCCGAGGGAAACATGTTCCACTCCCCGGATCCCGGCGAGCCGCTGTCCGAGCTCGGCCGCGCGTTCCTGGCCGGGGTGCTCGCCCACGGGCGCGAAATCGCCGCGGTGACCAACCAGTGGGTCAACTCCTATACCCGCCTGGCGGTCGGCTACGAGGCGCCGGCCCACGTGGGGTGGACCCGGCACGGGCGCAGCGGCCTCGTTCGGGTCCCCTCGCGGCGCCCCGGTCGGGAGGCCGGGGCGCGAATCGAGCTGCGCTCGCCCGATCCGGGGTGCAACCCCTACCTGACCTTCGCGATCGTGCTGGCCGCGGGCCTGCGCGGGATCGAGCGCGGTTACGAGCTCGGGCCCGAGGACGAGGACCCGCCCCGAACCCCGGTCCTGCTGCCCGAGGACCTGCGCGAGGCGACGGACCTGTTCGAGTCCTCGGAGCTCGTCCACGACACCTTTGGTCCGCGATTGTGCGAGTGGTACGTGCGCAACAAGCGGCGCGAATGGGCGCAGTTCCGAAAGACGGTCAGTACGTTCGAGCACCGCCGCTACCTCGGGCTGCTGTGAAGCGGGATGCTCGACGCGTGGATCCTCGCCGCCGACCAGCAGCTGGCCGGTGAGACGGCGGCGGCGGTGGCGCAGCTCGGCTTCACGCCCCGGCGGGCGGCGACCAACGGCGGCGGGCGACCGACGCCCGAGGACGGCGGTGCCCAACGACTGCCTGGGGTGGTGATCGTGGTGGCGGCTTTCGGGGAGCCGCTGCCTGCGGGGGTGTGTGCTCAGCTGCGCCAGGACGAGGGCCTGTGCGAGGTGCCCGTCGTGCTCGCGGTCGACGAGCAGCACCTCCTCGCCGGCCTGGACATGTCCCTGGCCGACGAGCTGATCGTGCGGCCCTACACGGCGCGCGAGCTCGGGGCGCGGATCCAGCGCGCCGGGGCCGGCGCGGGTCAGGGCGAAGCCGATCACGAGGAGACGGTCTGCGTCGGCTCGCTCGAGATCAACCTCGCCACCTACCAGGTGGCGATCGGCGAGCGACCGGTCGACTTCACCTACATGGAGTACGGGCTGCTGAAGTTCCTGATCACCCATCCCCGGCGCGTGTTCTCCCGCGAGGCGCTGCTGAGCGCGGTGTGGGGCTACGACTACTACGGGGGCGCGCGCACCGTAGACGTCCACATCCGCCGCGTGCGGGCCAAGCTCGGCCAGGAGCACGCGGCGCGGATCAAGACGGTCCGGGGTGTCGGCTACCGGTTCGAGCTGTGAGGCCGGAGCGATGAGCCCGCCCATCCTCGCTCCGCAACCAGGGGCGTCGACCGAGGCACCGGCCGGCGCGGCGGCGCCCGGACCGCGCAAGGCCGGCTATGCGGGGTTCAGGGCGACGCTCAAGCTGGTCGGCACCGGCCCCCGCGGCTCGCGTGATCTCTCCTTCGAGGAGGCCCGCGACGCGCTGGGCGCGCTGCTACGCGGAGAGGTGACCAGCGCCCAGGCGGGAGCTTTCCTGATCGCCACGCGGATCAAGGGTGAGTCCCCGGAGGAGCTGGCCGGCTACGCACAGGCCCTCCGCGACGCCTGCCCGCCGATGAGCACGCCGACCGACCGGCCGCTGGTGGCATGCGCGGGCGCCTACGACGGGTCGCTGCAGGCCCCGCACCTGTCGCTCGCCGCGGCGGTGCTGGCCGGTGCCTGCGGCGCGGGCATCGTGGTGCACTGCGGCCCGCGGCTGGGGCCGAAGTACGGGGTCAGCGCCCGGGACGTGCTCGCGGCGCTCGGAGGGCCTGGCTCGCCGACGCTCGCGCAGTCCGAGGCGATGCTCGCGCGCGCGGGGGTGACGCTCGTCGACACGTCGCGCGCGGTACGCGGCTGGGAGGCCCTGCTGAGCCTGCGCAACGAGGTGGGGCTGCGGGGCCCGATCCACTCGGCCGAGAAGCTGCTCGACTACTTCGGCGCGCGGCGATTCGTGGTCGGCTACACCCACTCCGCCTACGCGGAGCGCCTGCTCGGCGCGCTCCAGCGGCTCGAGGCGCAGCGGGCTTTGGCGGTGCGCGGCGAGGAGGGCTCCGACGTCGTGCGTCCCGGCCGTCCCGTCGCCCACGACCTCGCCGGCCAGCTCGAGCTTCCAGGCCATCCGCGCCGGGCGCCGGGCGCGCCGGGCGGTGCGATCGGCTCAGCGCGGCTGACCGAGGCGATCCTCGACGGCTCCCACCGCGGCCCCGAGCGCGACGCGGTGATCCTCAGCGCGGCGCTTCGCCTCTACGCCGCCGGGCTCGTCCGCGACCCCCGGGACGGCCTCGATCCCGCGGACGCCGCGATCGCCGATGGCACCGCGCTGGCCACCCTGCAGAAGGTGATCGGCCCGTAGGCCGATCACCCGATCACGGCGAGAATCGTTCTGTCGCCTTCTGAGCCCGAGGGGTGGGCTCAGATGCCGACAGTTCGCGAAGACGTCGTCGCCCCGTAGATCTTCTCCCCGTTCATCCACCGTTCACAGACGCGAGACGGGGGCGAAACGACCGCGCTCCACGATCGGCGGGTGGCCAATGGCGCTCACGACGAGACCCGCGCCCGCGGCGCGACCCGCACGGGCGCTCACGACGAGGCCCACACGGGCGCGCCCGGGGAGACCCGCACCGTATGTCCCTACTGCGGCGTCGGCTGCGGCCTGCTGGCCCGCACGCAGGGCGACCGGTTGGTCGAGGTGGCCGGGGATCCGATCTACCCGGTCAACCGCGGCCGCACGTGCCGCAAGCCGCTGGAGCTGCCTGTGGCTGTCCACGCGCGCGACCGGGCGACCGAACCGCTGCTGCGCTCCAGCCGCCAGGAGCGATTCCACGCCGGCCCGTGGGAGCCGACGCTCGCCACCCTCGCCGCCCGCCTGAGCGCGATCGTTGAACGCCACGGCCCCGATGCGGTGGCGTTCTACATCTCCGGTCAGCTGCTGACCGAGGACTACTACGCGGTCAACAAGCTCGTCAAGGGGTTCATCGGCACCAACAACCTCGACTCCAACTCGCGGCTGTGCATGTCCTCGGCGGTCGCGGGCTACCAGGGCGCGTTCGGGTCCGACGGGCCCCCGCCCGGCTACGCCGACCTCGACCTCGCCGACGCCTTCCTATTGCTGGGCTCCAACGCCGCCGCGTGCCATCCGATCGTGTGGTCGCGGATCCGCGATCGGCGTCAGGAGGGGGCGTTCGTGATCTGCGCCGATCCCCGCCCGACCCAGACCGCGCAGCAATCCGACCTGCACCTGCCGGTGCGCCCGGGGACCGACCTCGCCCTGCTGAACGCACTGCTGCACGTGATCGTTCGCGAGGGGTGCTGCGACGAGCGGTTCGTGGCCAAGCACACCAGCGGGTTCGAGGCCGCCGCCGCGGTCGCGGCCGACTGGCCCCCCGAGCGCGCGGCCGAGGTGTGCGGGGTTCCGGCCCCGGACATCGTGGCCGCGGCGCTGCGCTTCGGCCGGGCCCCTCGCGCGATGGCGCTGTGGTCGATGGGCGCCAACCAGTCGACGGTGGGGACGCTCAAGAACCGCGCCCTGATCAATCTGTGCCTGGCCACCGGCCAGATCGGGCGCCCCGGCGCCGGGCCGCTGTCGCTGACCGGCCAGCCCAACGCCATGGGCGGGCGTGAGACCGGGGGGCTCGCCCACCTGCTGCCCGGGTACCGGAAGGTGGCCTGCGCGCAGGATCGGGCCGAGATCGAGCGGTTGTGGGGCTGCCCGCCGTTGTCGCCCGAACCCGGGCTGCCCGCGGTGGAGCTGTTCGACGCCCTGGCCGAGGGCCGGGTCAAGGCGGTGTGGATCGTGGCCACCAACCCGATCGTGTCGCTGCCCGACGCCGCCCGCGCGCGGGCGGCGCTGGAGCGCGCCGAGCTGGTGGTGGTCCAGGACGCCTATCACCCGACCGAGACCTCGGCCTTCGCCCACGCCGTCCTCCCCGCCGCGGCCTGGCCCGAGAAGGCGGGCACGATGACCAACTCCGAGCGCCGGGTGGGGCTCGTGCGCCCCGCGCTGGCGCCGCCCGGGGAGGCGTGGCCGGACTGGCAGATCTTCGCCGGCCTCGGGGCCGCGCTCGGGCATCAGAGCCACTTCGGATGGGCGGACGCGGCGGAGGTGTTCGAGGAGTTCACGGCCGCCACGGCGGGTCGCCTGTGCGACATGACCGGCCTCAGCCACGCGCGGCTGGCCCGCGACGGGGGCGTGCAATGGCCGGTCCCCGCGGCTGCGGGCGGCGAGGCCGACCGCCACCGCGGCACCGAGCGGTTGTACGAGACCCGCCGCTTCGGCACCCCGGACGGGCGGGCGCGCTTCGCCGCCACCGCGCATTCCGACGTCGCCGAGCCGGTCAGCGCCGAGTTCCCGCTCCTGCTCACCACGGGCCGCGTGGCGGAGCACTGGCATACGATGACGCGCACGGGCAAGTCGCCCCGGCTGAGCGCGGCCGCGAGCGAGCCCGTCCTCGAGCTCAACGAGGATGACGCCGCCGCGGCCGGGGTCGCGGCGGGCGAGCACGCGCGGGTGAGCTCCGCCCGCGGCTGTGCCGTCCTGCGGGTGGCGATCTGTGCCGCGATGCCGACCGGGGTCGCCTTCGCCCCGATGCACTGGGGGGCGCTGCACGCTCCGGCCGGGGCGGGCGCCGTCAACGCGCTGACCCATGGAGCCCGCGACCCTGTCTCGCTTCAGCCCGAGCTCAAGGCCGCGGCGGTCCGGGTGTCGCCGGTGCAGCCGTCCGCCTCCGGACGCGGCGGCGCCCGGGCCACGCCCGTTCCCGGACGTGCTGGCGCCGCGCCCGCGCCCGCCCCCCTTTGTGCTGGCGCCGCGCCCGCGCCCGCCCCCCAACTTGTCCCCGCGCCGCTGCGCCCCGCTCGGAGCCCGGCTCCTCAGCGCCGCCTCGTCGTGGTGGGAACCGGCATGGCGGGGCTGGCGGTGGTCGAGGAGGTGCTGCGCCGGCAGGGTGCACGGGACGATCAGGGATGGCAGATCACGATGCTCGGCAAGGAGCCGGGCGCCGCCTACAACCGGATGCTGCTGTCCAAGGTGCTCGCCCGCACCTGCGGTCCGGGCGAGCTCGAGCTGCGCCCGGAGGCGTGGTACGCGGCCCGCGGCGTGGATCTGCGCGGCGGCCTGCCCGCCGCCATGCTCGAGCTCGACAAGCGCGTGGTGATCGACGCGGAGGGTGAGCGGCACCCGTACGACACGCTCGTGCTCGCGACGGGCTCCCGGCCGTTCGTCCCTCCCATCGAGGGCGTTGAGCTCCCCCACGTCCACTGCTTCCGGACCGTGCGCGACTGCGCCGAGATCGCGGCCGGCGCGCTCGCCGGCCGCGCCGCCGTCGTCGTGGGCGGTGGGCTGCTCGGTCTCGAGGCGGCCTCTGGCCTCATGGCCCGGGGCGTGCCGGCGACGATCGTCGAGCTGGCGGACCGGGTGATGGCCCAGCAGCTCGATCCGGCGGCCGCGAAGATGCTCTCCCGCGCGCTCGAGCGGCAGGGGCTCGTGCTCGCGCTGGGCCGATCGGTGCAGGCGATCGAGACCTCCTCGGTGACCCTCGACGACGGCGAGCGCGTCGCCGCAGGGATCGTCGTCGTCGCGGCCGGCGTGCGGGCGGAGACGCGGCTCGCCCGCGAGGCGGGGATCGCCGTGGGCCGGGGGATCCTCGTCGACGACGCGATGCGGACCGGCGCCCCGGGGGTGTTCGCGGTCGGGGAGTGCGCGGAGCACGGAGGAGTCGTCGAGGGGCTGTGGGCGCCGATCGCCGAGCAGGCCCGCGTCGCCGGCGCGACGGTCGCCGGCGATCCGGCGGGCTACCACGGGATGGTTCCCGCGACCACCCTGAAGGTGGCGGGGGTGGGGTTGTTCGCCGGCGGGGTGTCGAGTGCGACCGCCGCTCAGGACGAGGTGGTGTTCTCCGATTCGCGCCGGGGCGTGCACCGCAAGCTCGTGCTCGATGGCGATCGGCTCGCGGGCGCCCTGCTGGTCGGCGACACCGCGCAGGCCCGCAAGCTGTCGCAGTTCCTGCGCAGCGGCGAGCCGCTTCCGGCCGAGCTGCTCCAGGACGGGGCCGGCTCGGGTGCGGACGGTGCCGGCGCCGGCGTACCGACGGACGAGAACGCCCTCGTGTGCTCGTGCAATTCGGTCACCCGCGGGACCATCGAGTCGGCGATCCGCGCCGGCGGGCTCACGACCGTCGCCGCCGTGGGGCGCGCGACCCGGGCCTCCACGGGCTGCGGGAGCTGCGCGATCGACGTCGAGGCGATCCTGGCCGAGCACGTGGCGGTTGCCGAGCGCGATCCGGACGAGGCGGGGCTCAGTTCACGGGACCGAAACATCAGCGGAACGGGCGGGAAACCCGAGCCGGTCACGATGCTCGCATGAGCTTCGGAATCGTCGTGGTGGGCGGCGGGATCGCCGGGCAGGCGCTGTGCGAGGCGCTGCGCGAGCGCGACCCCGAGCAGCCGATCACGCTCGTATGCGGCGAGCCGCGGCTGCCCTACGACCGCGTGCGGCTGTCGGAGATCCTCGTCTCCGGGCACGATGCCGACTCGCTGGCCCTGCGCCCGAGCGAGTGGTTCGAGGATCACGACGTGCGGGTCGAGCTCGGCTGCCGCGTCTCGGGACTCGCGGAGGGCTCGAACGGGACGCGGGCCCTCGCGTGCAGCAATGGCCGGAGCATCCCGTTCGACCAGCTCGCGCTCGCCACCGGCTCCCAGCCCCTGATGCCGCCGCTGCCGGGGATCGAGCTGGCCGGGGTGCACCCGTTCCGCGGACCGGAGGACTGCACGGCGATCCGCGCCGCGGCCGAGCGGGCTCGCCACGCGGTGGTGATCGGCGGCGGACTGCTCGGACTTGAGGCGGCGCGCGGCGTGTGCTCGCAGGGCTGCCCGACGACGGTCGTGCACCTGATGGACCGGCTGATGGAGCGCCAGCTGGACGCCGGCGCCGCCGCTCTGCTCGAGCCCGCCGTGCGCGCGCTGGGGATCGAGATCCTGCTCGAGCGCTCGACGAGCGCGCTGGTCGGGGATGACCAGGGAGTCAAGCGCTTGCGGTTCAAGGGTCACGAGGAGATCGAGGCCGACCTCGTCGTGGTGTCGATCGGGATCCGGCCCGAGACCACGCTCGCCCGGGCGCTGGAGGTGGAGTGCGGCCGCGGCGTGGTCGTCGACGACGCGATGCGCACCTCGGTGCCGGGTGTCGTGGCGGTGGGCGAGTGCGCCCAGCACCGGGGGATGGTGTACGGACTCGTGGGGCCGATCATCGAACAGGCTCGGGTCGCCGCCGACACGCTGCTCGGACGCGAGGCCGTCTACCGAGGTTCGGTGCCGAGCGCGAAGCTGAAGGTGGCGGGGATCGACCTGGTGTCGATCGGCGAGGCCGAAGGGGACGCGGCGGCCCTGTCCCAGGACGCCGGCGCGGGCGTCTACCGCAAGCTCGTCGTCCGCGACGGCCGGGCCGCCGGCGCGGTGCTGCTCGGGGATATCCGCGGCTCGGAGGCGCTGCTGGCCGCGGTCAAGGCGGGCGAGACGATGGCCGATCCGCTCGGAAGCCTGGCGGCGGCAGCGGAGCTCGGCGCCGAGGACCTGCCCGACGCAGCCCAGGTGTGCAACTGCAACGGCGTCTGCAAGGGAGCGCTGCTGGAGGCCGTGCAGGAGGGCTGCGCCACCCCGCGCGAGGTCATGGCCCGCACACGGGCGGGCACCGGCTGCGGTTCGTGCAAGAGCCTCGTGGTCGAGATCGTCGCCGGGGCGACGGGCGGGCTCAGCGACGAGCCCGCATATCTGTGTCCCTGCCGCAAGCAGACCCGTGAGCAGCTCGCGGCCGAGATCCGCCGCGACGGGCACGAGTCGGTCAGCGCGGTGGCGGGGGCGTGCGGGACCGGGCGCGAGTGCGGGGTGTGCAAGCCCGCGCTGGCCTACCTCGTCTCGGAGGTCACGGCCAATCGCCATCGCGAGGAGCGCGACGCTCGGTTCATCAACGATCGTGTGCACGCCAACATCCAGCGCGACGGGAAGTTCTCCGTCGTGGCGCGGAGCCGCGGCGGGGGGGGGGAGCCGGAAGAGATGAGTCGGATCGCGGATGTGGCCGAGCGCTACGAGGTCCCGATGGTCAAGATCACCGGCGGGCAGCGGATCGACCTGCTCGGAGTTCGCAAGCAGGACCTGCCCGAGATCTGGCGCGAGCTCGGCATGCCCTCGGGCCACGCCTACTCCAAGGCGATCCGGACGGTCAAGACTTGCGTGGGCACCGACTTCTGCCGCTACGGGCTCGGGGACGCGATCGGGCTGGGAATCGAGATGGAGACGGCGTGGGAGGGGCTGCACACCCCGCACAAGGTCAAGTCCGGGGTCTCCGGCTGCCCGCGCAACTGCGCCGAGGCGACGGTCAAGGACATCGGCTGCGTGGCGGTCGAGGGCGGTTGGCAGGTGCGCGCCGGCGGGGCCGCGGGCGGCAACGTGCGCGAGGCGGACATCCTCGCGACGGTGACGACGCCTGAGGAGGCGCTGAAGCTCGCGACCACCTTCCTGCAGTACTACCGCGAGAACGCTGAGTACAAGGAGCGCACCTACGACTTCATCCCGCGGATCGGGCTCGATCAGGTCAAGGCCGTGGTGCTCGATCCGGACGCCGGCGCCGAGCTGATGGAGCGCTTCCGGCTCGCGAAGGCGGCGGCGGTGTCCGATCCGTGGCTCGAGCGCGACGATCCGTACCACGCGCGGCAATTCACCGATCTTCCCGACCTCGGGGAGCGCGACGAGCCGGACGAGCTCGATCTCCGCGAGCTGGCGGCGGTCGGACCGCCTGAGGGCGGGCGGCGATGACCAGGGTCTGCCGCGTGCCCGACGTTCCGGTGGGGGAGGGCCGGGCGGTCACCATCGCCGGGCGCCGGATCGCTCTGTTCCGGACCCGCGGCGGCTGGTACGCGCTCGATGACGCCTGCCCTCACATGGGGGGCCCGCTGGCGGACGGGATCGTGGCCGAGCGCTCGGTCATCTGCCCCCTGCACGAGCGGCGCTTTGACCTGGAGTCGGGCGCGGCGTTGAACAGCGACTGCGCCGCGGTCAAGGCGCACCGGGTGACGGTGGCGGGCGATGACGTGTTCCTCACGCTGGATGCGCCGGCGGCGCGGGAGGAAGAGTCGGCGACGCTCAGCGCGTAGCGGCCGAGCGCGTTGGCGGTTGCTCCAGGCGAGCCTCGGTCAGCGGGATCAGCCTAGAGGTCGAGCGTCTCGATCTGGCAGCCACGCCTCCACACTGGGCCGTGCGGCCAGGCGGGCCGCCTCTGCGCGCAGCAGCTCGGGGACGCTGACCCTAGTCTCCGCGGCGCGCCGGACCAGGCCAGCGTAGATGTCGTCGTCGAGGTCGCGGATCTGCACGGTCTTGGGTATCACTTCACCAGAAGCGGCCTACTCCCGAGCCGGCGTCGGAATGGCCGCCGCTTGGGTCCCGGGTCCCAGCCCGCAAAGTAGCGGCGAATCAGGCGGAGATGAGCTCCACCGAGTCTGGGGCCAGGTCGAGGCGGAGCGTGATGCCCAGCCTGTTCGCCAGACGGGCGAGAGTCCCAACGGAAGGCTCGTGATCGCCGGCCTCCAACCGCGCGACCTGCGGCTGCTTCATCCCGAGCTTTCGCGCGAGAGCAGTCTGCGTCAGCCCGTGATCCACCCGGTAGCGGATCACCAGGATCGCAAGCTGGTTGGCGAGCGCAGTTCGCGCGAGCTCTGCCGCGACCTCCGGGTCGCGCGCATCCGCGGTGACGAGTTCCGCTCCGGTCTTCAGCTCCGTGAGCCGCGTCATCCGGCGTTCTCCAACTCGGCCAGCCTGGCTTCGGCTCGCCGGCATGCGGCGGCGAATCGTCTTTTATCAATCTCGGCTTCGGGGGCGATGACGAACTCGTCGCCGATCTGGCCGTACAGCGCTCGCCACGGGCTCCGCCCGCCGCGAGGACGCAGTTCACGCAGCCGCTCAGCACCCTGTACCGCGCTGCTGTGCGGGTAGGGCCGGGCCGGGCCGATCGCGGCCAGCTTCGCTTCTGCGTTGATGAGCGCCGCTTTCTCTCTTGGCACCAGTGCTTCCCGTTCTGCTACAGCCTCGGCCAGGTAGCGGTAGGTCCACATTCACCGAGAACGATAACACGCTTGCTATAGCTCCGCCAGTGGCGTCTACTAACACGCATCAGGCGAAGCATCGGCCGCCGTTTTGACGCCGTTACTCAGGAGACCCATTCCCAAGGTGCAGCGTGCTTCGCCGACCAGCGACGAAAGGTGAACGAGATCGTCTCGGACGGTCGATCGGATCCGACAAGCCCAGGTAGTGGTGCTTTGGTTCGAGGCCGACGAGTTCGACGCGGTCGTGGGTCGGATCGCCGCGGTGAAGGCCGAGGTCGTGACCGACGTCCACCTCAATCCGAACGCTCGCCACCGCGAGATCTGGATCCGCGACCCCGACGGCTACCTGGTGGTGTTCGCCGAGTCGTCCGGGTAGCCCATCACGGCGTCAGAGCCGAGAACGCCAGCCGGTTGCGGTGGTGAAGCGGCGGTTGCCGATCCGCTCGTCGTCGCGGCAGACGTTGTAGATCCCGCTGGGCACCGTCAGCGCGGCCAGGAGCGCACGGCCGGCGTCCTCGACGTGGAGTGTGGCGCCGAAACGCGAATCCGGATCGGCGTTGCCGGTACCGGGCCCGTCGAGCAGGCCGAGACGCAGCACGACCCCCCGCCGACCAGCAGCAGTGAACCGGTCCGCCTGCTGCTCGGCCAGGAGGGCCGAACGCAGGATGACCGGCACGTCCACGATCGGCGTGTCCTCGGAGACGGGTTCATCGTCGGGGTAGACGAACGTGATGGTGGGCTGGACGTAGATGCGGGGACCGGCGGCCAGCGCGGCGTCCACGAGGATCGCTGATGCCTGCGCCCGTAGTCGGTTGTTCTCCCGCCACGCCTCGGGTTGGTCCATGCGCTCTCGGGGTGGGATCCGTGTCGCCAGGTGCAGCACCGCGTCGACGTCGTGCAGCGCCGCGCCCACGGCCACCGGATCAAATAGATCCAGCTCGGCTCGAGCCGGTGCTCGCAGCTCGTGCCCCGCCGCCTGCGCCGACAGGCGGAAGGCTCGACCCAGTACGCCGGTTGCTCCGGTAACGAACAGTCGCATTCCGGCCGAAGCTAGCAACGGGTCGGCAGATCATCCGCGTCCACCTCCTCCGCTGCCTGCGCCTGCGCCTGCGCCGCCCGTGCCTGGGTGACACGGACACCGTTACGGGGCGCAAGGGTGATGGCGCGGAACTGGATCTGCTCGGGCTCGGGATCGGCGGGTGCGCAGCGCACTCATCGTTGCATTTCGATGCTCGCAGACGTGAACGCTTACGCTCCTCCAGTTCGATGCGCGAGAGCTTCCTGATCTTCGGCCGGCCGTCGATCGGCGAGGAGGAGATCGCCGAGGTCGTCGACTCGCTGCGCTCGGGATGGATCGGCACGGGTCCGAAGGTGGCGCGGTTCGAGACCATGCTGTCGGAGTATGTGGGCGTCCCCTACTGCCGCTGCGTCTCGTCGTGCACCGCCGCTCTGATCCTCTCCATGCAGATCCTCGGCATCGGGCCCGGGGACGAGGTGCTCGTGCCCGCGATGACGTTTGTCGCGTCGGCCAACGCGGTTGAGCACTCGGGGGCGCGGCCGGTGCTGGTGGACTCGGTCCCGGAGACCGGCCTGATCGACCTCGACGCCGCCGAGGCGGCGATCACCCCGCGGACGCGGGCGATCATGCCGGTCCATCTCGCCGGGCGCCCGGTTGACATGCAGCGGCTGAACTCGTTGCGCGATCGCCACGGGCTGGTGGTGATCGAGGACGCGGCCCACGCGATCGGGGCGCAGTGGCACGGCCGCCGGATCGGGGCGTTCGGCAACCTGACCGCGTTCTCGTTCTACGTGACCAAGAACATCTCCACGATCGAGGGCGGGGCGCTGGTGACCGAGGACGTGGAGGTCGCGGCCGAGGTGGAGCGCCTGGCGCTGCACGGACTCAGCCTCGGCGCCTGGGAGCGCTTCTCGGACGTCGGCTTTCGGCACTACGAGGTGGTCAGACCGGGCTTCAAGTACAACATGACCGACGTGCAGGCCGCGCTCGGCCTGCACCAGCTGCCGCGTCTGGAGGGCTGGATCGAGCGCCGGGCGGCACTGTGGGAGCGCTACGACGAGCTGCTCGCGCACCTTCCCTTGCAGGTTCCCGCCGCGCCCGAGCCCGACACCAGGCATGCCCGGCACCTGTACCAGGTCCTGCTCGAGCCCGATGCGCCGCTGATGCGCGACGAGCTGCTGGACGGTCTGACCGCGCACAGAATCGGCACCGGCGTGCACTACCGGGGCGTGCACCTGCACCCGTTCTACCGCGACACCTATCGCCTCTCGGCGTCGGACTTCCCCGTCGCCAGCTCGATCTCGGAGCGTACGCTCAGCCTGCCGCTCGCCTCGAATGTGACCGAAGCCGACCAGGACGATGTGGTCAGCGCCTTAACACAGCTCCTACGCGCCTGATTGCCTGCACGGGGCTAAAATCCGCGCCTCACGGGGACGAGGCGTTCCGCTCGGCCGACGCCATGTCTGCGGCCGGGCGAGATGCGCCCCCCGGGGCGCCCGAATCGATCCCGATGAGCACCTCCGATTCCCCCGCCGTACGCCTCGGCCGTCCGCGGCTCCCCAAGCTGGGCGCCGCGAGCGCCGTGCGAGCGGTCCCGGCCGAGGTCTGGATCCTGGCCGCGCTGACCGTGCTGGCGGCGGTGATCCGGATCATCACGATCGACAACCAGAGCCTATGGGCGGACGAGGCGCTCACCGCCTACGAGGCGCGTCTTCCCTTCGGGGCGATGTTGAATACGGTCGCCCAAGTCGAGACGACGCCGCCGCTGTACTTCGTGCTGATCTGGGCCTGGGGTCACGTGTTCGGGACGGGGGCGGTGGCGCTGCGCAGCGTCTCGACCCTCGCCGGCATCGCGATGGTCCCGCTGGCGTACCTCGCCGCCCGGGAGCTCGTCTCGCGCCGGGCCGGCGTGATCGCCGCCGCTCTCGTGGCGGTGAACCCGTTCCTGATCTGGTACTCACAGGAGGCGCGGGCCTACATGCTGCTCGCGGCCCTCACCGGCGCCTCGTTCCTGTGGTTCATCCGTGCGCGGCGAGATCTGTCGCGGCGCAACCTGGCCGGGTGGACGGTGTTCTCGTCGCTCGCGCTGATGACCCATTTCTTCGCCGGCTTCGCGGTCGCGCCTGAGGCCCTGTGGCTGCTGGGGCTCGGTTACGCGCGGGCCGCTCCCGGGCTCAGGCGTCCGGTGGCGCTCGCGGTCGGCGTCGTGGCGGCGGCCCAGGCCGCGATGCTTCCGTTCGCCTTCCTCGACACGTCCCACGGGGTCGGCTGGATCGGGGCGATACCGCGGCTTCATCGGATCGCCAACACCGCGGCGGAGTGGGGGGTGAGCATCTTCTACCGGCGCACGACCGTGCTCGTGAGCCTCGGGGGGGCAGCGATCCTGCTCGCCGCGCTCGTGTTCCTGCTCGGGCTCGGCGGCGACGGGCGGACTCGGCGGGCGGCGGCGGTGGGCGGGGTGATCACCGGCTGCGTGATGCTGATCCCGCTGGCGCTCGGGTTCCTGGGCCAGGACTACTTCGTGTCGCGCAACCTGATCGGAGCGGTCATTCCCCTCGTGACGATCCTGGCGGCGGCCTGCGTCGTGCCGCGGGCTCGCGTTCTGGGCGGTGCGCTGGCGGTCGGGCTGCTGGTCATGTTCTCGGTGGCCACGGTGCGGGTGCAGACCAAGCCCTACCTGGAGCGCCCGCAATGGCGAAACGTGGTGCGCGCGCTCGGTCCCGCGGCCGTGCCTCGAGCGATCCTCGCCGCCGACGGGACGACCGCGGATCCGCTCAAGATCTACCTGCCGCACGTCAACTGGGTGCAGGCCCGCTCGCATCGGTTCCTGATCAGCGAGGTCGACGTGGTCGGCGCGACCAAGCGCCTCCCGCTCCTGCCGGGCCGCGACCGGGCGGCGGCGCTCGCGTCCCGGCACCGGGGCCGCCGGCCGGTGGGATCATCGGTCCCCGTCAGTCTGGCGCCCGCGGGCGCCAGGCTCCTGAGCCGCGTCAGGGTCAACAACTGGATCGTCGCCCGCTTCGCGCTCGCCCACCCGGTGAGCATCAGCATCAACCGACTCGACCAGCAGGCGCCCGAGTACTTCCGGCGGACGCCCAACGCCCTGATGGTGTTCATCCAGCAGCGGGGCTAATCGCCCGATCCCCGCTCTGCTGACGCTCGCGTTACATCGGCTTCGCTACTCTGGCGCCGGGCGGGGGTTGGAGCTCTTTATGTGGACGATCGAGAAACTGTCGACGCTGCCCGCCGCGACGCGGAAGTGGGCGTGGGCCTCCGCAGGCGCGGCGCTCAGGCCGGCGCTCGCGCTGGGGATCGCCGTCGTGCTGGGGCTGGCGCCCCCGGCGCAAGCCTCGCTGTCGACTCGGAACCTCACGCCGTTTCCGAGCAGCAAGGTGATCGTGGGCGCTCAGTGGACGAGCGCGCGATACGGGCCGCCCAAGAACCAGATGGGCGACATCCTGCCGACCCTGTGGGCAGACGACGACGAGCAGTACACGATCATGGACGACGGCGGAACCGACGTGCCCAAGGGCAACGGCCTGTGGCGCCAGTCAGTCGCCCGGATCAGCGGCACGCCGCCGAACATCAGCTTCACCCACGTCGGCGACCCGGCCAAGCCCCCGCCGCACACCTTTGCCCAGATCCGTCAGGATCCGAGCGTCTGGGAAGGCCCCCTGGGACCGTTCTACAGCAGCGGGCTGGTGGAGGCCGAGCATGTCTTCTACGCCACCCAGCAGGTGAACTGGAACTACAACGCCAACGGCACCTTCGCCGGGCTGAAGGGGATCGCCTACTCGACCGACGACGGACAGCACTGGAGCGAGCCCGAGAAGGGGTTTCCCGCTCCGCTGGGCAACCTCAACTGGGTCATTCGGGGTCGCGGCGGCACGTACGCCGACGGATACGTCTACGCGATCGCGACCGAGCGGGAGTTCAACGCGAGCCGCATCATCATGGGCCGCAGCCGGCCCGGAGTGGCGGACATGACCGATCCGGCGCACTGGCAGTGGGTGTCGGGGTGGACCCCGTACCGCGGGCAGCGGTATCCCGTCTATTCGAGCTCGTTCGCCGCCGCCGTCCCGGTCCTGTCCTGGAGCTCGCACATCACCTACCCGCAGATGGCCTACGACGCGCCGCTGCATCACTACCTGCTCACGTTCACCTACTCCTACGGAGCCAAGCCACCGGCGATCTGGCGCGACGGCTCCCAGCTCGTGATGCTCGAGGCTCCCCATCCCTGGGGTCCGTTCTCCTTCGTCGCCAGCGAGCCCGAGTTCGGCCCCTCCAACGGCTATGACCCCGGCTTCCCGCTCAAGTGGATCAGCGCCAACGGACGCGACCTGTGGCTCAAGTGGGCGGCCAACTTCGACGGCTGCGCCCCCCATCTGGACTGCTCGGGCGGGTACGGCTTCAACTACGAGCGGATGCACCTGACCCTGGCCGGAGGGTGAGCGCCGACGGATCGGCGGCGACCGAGGCCCGCCGCGACGGGATTGGGCCCGCCGTGGTGGAGAATGCGCGGGTATGGCCGGTGAGACCTCAGGGACGACCCCCACCACCGAGGTGGAGCTCAGCGTCGTCGTGCCCGTGTACGGGTGTGCCGACTGCCTGGTCGCGCTGCACGACCGCCTGACCCGGAGCGTCTGCGAGGTGACCGATCGCTACGAGATCGTGTTCGTGGACGACCGCAGCCGGGACGGTGGCTGGGACGTGCTTCGAGGCTTGGCCCGCGGTGACGCCCGCGTGCGCGCGTTTCGCCTCAGCCGCAACTTCGGCCAGGACGCGGCGATCACCGCCGGGCTGGCCCAGGCCCGCGGCGCGTGGGCGGTGGTGATGGACTGCGACCTGCAGGAGGCTCCCGAGGACATCCCCCGGCTGTGGGCGGCGGCCGGCGAGGGCTACGAGGTGGTGCGGAGCACTCGGCACGGGTGGCGCCACTCGGCCTTTCGCCGCTGGACCAGTCGCGCCTACCGCAGGCTCACTCTGGAGACCGACGTGCGACCTGACTACAGCAATCTCAGCCTCCTCTCCCGGCGCGTGATCGACGCCTTCCTGCGGCTGGGCGATCGCGACCGGGAGTACATGATCGCGCTGGACTGGCTCGGCTTTGACAGCACCACGATCGAGATCGAGCACCACGAACGGCACGCGGGTGAGAGCGGGTACACGTTTCAGCGCCTGGTGCGCGTGGCGCTGGACGGGATGTTCTTCCGCAGCACGGTGCTGCTGCGGGTCGTGGTTCTGGTCGGGTTCCTCGTCGCCCTGGTCGGGATCATCCTCGCGGCGTTCGAGGTCGTGGACTACTTCGCAGAGCCCGACCAGACGATTCCCGGCTACACCAGCCTGGCCGTGCTGCTGCTGCTGCTGGCCGGCTTCATCATCGTCAGCGTCGGGGTGGTCGGCCTGTACGTGGGTCGGATCTTCGAGCAGGTCAAGAACCGTCCCCTGTTCCTGATCGACGCGTGGGCGCAGGGCCCGGACGTTGCCGGGTCGGGGCCCGTGGTCATCTCGGCCGCGGCGCCGGACGGCGGCGCGGTGGGCGCGATCGTCGAGTCGCTCGAGGACGATCGCGGCGCCCGCCCGTCCAACGCGTCCAGCGCCCAGCGCGAGCCGGGGCCCTGACCGCTGATCGGTGCCATCCGTGTCGGGCGTGCCAGTCGGCCGTGCCAGTCGGGCGTCCCAGTCGGCCATGCCAGTCGGGTGCGCGAATCTGGGGTCGCGTACCTGCATAACCCGTCAGGAGCTTCACCGTGGCCGGGCGCTGTCGAGCTGTGCATGTCACGCGTGCATAGCTCGACAGGGTTGGGCTCCGGAGCCGCCGGTGACGTACTGTGCATGCTCGGCGTGGGCAGCGCAGCTCCGGTCGGCGGCCCCGGGTTCGTCTACTGCGTGCGCTCGAACTCGAGCAGCTGGGCCTTGGCCGGCGCGCCGCCGCGGTAGGCGCCGAGCTGACCGTCGGAGCGAACCACCCGGTGGCAGGGCACGATGATCGGCAGCGGGTTCAGGGCGAGCGCGGTCCCGGCGGCGCGCACGGCGGCCGGGCTCCCGGCTCGCGTGGCGACCTGCCGGTAGGACGAGGTCTGTCCGTAGGGGATCTGAGCCGTCGCGTGGAGGACCTCGCGGCGGAACCCGCGCGTCAGGCGCCAGTCGAGGGTCACGTCGAAGGCCCGCCGGGTGCCGTTGAAGTAGCCCTCGAGCTGGTGACGGGCGACCCGGAGCGTGGCCCACGACGCGCGGAGGAGGCGGGGGGAGATGCGGCGCGCGAGCTCGTCGAGAACCGCGTCCCGGTCTTCGGTCGGCAGGCCGACTCGCACCAGTCCCTCGTCGGTGGCGCCGAGGAGAATCGGCCCGAGCGGTGAGTCGTGGCGCTCGAAGGCCACATCGAGCAGGCCGTCGGCCTCGGCGCGGCGGGCCAGTTCGGCGCGCAGGCGCTCCCACGCGCCGGGCTCGAGGGGGGTGGGGGCACGCAATGCGGTCTCGAGCGGATCCGGGGGGGAATGGTGAGGGCTGGTCATGGTCAGGTGTCCCTTCTGAGTCGCTCGAGGCCTTCGAAGACGTTGCGGCGGGCCGCCGCCTCGTTGGTGCCCATCACGCGGGCGATCTCGGCGTGGGTGAGATCGGCGCGGTAGCGCAGCGTCACCGCCTGATGCTGCTTGGGTGGGAGCGCTCGCACGCGCTCCCACAACGCCTCGTCGACGGCCAGGGCGGGGGCGGCAACCGCGCGTTCGTCGATCTGATCTGTCGGCTCGGGCGCCCGCAGGCCGGCGCGGTGGGCGTCTATCGTCTTGCGGGCCGCGATCGAGAACAGCCAGGCTCCGATCGCCCGCGGGTCTCGCACCTGCTCATAGGAGCGCAGCGCGGCCAGCAGGGTGTCCTGGAAGCAGTCCTCGGCCCGCTCGGGGCCGGCCCGGGCGTGGCAGAAGCGCAGCACGGCCGGGCCGTGCTGATCGACGACCCGACTGAACGGCGGCAGTGCACGGGTGTCCGGGCGCTTCACGGGCGTGGAACGAGCGCGAGGCTCGCGGTCAGTCAGTCGGGATGGGGATGATGACGGCATGCACCGGTTGGACGCCCCGCGCGCCGGCTTCGTGAGATCGGGGTCTTGACCCTAGGCGAGGGCCGCCCCGGGTGCCGTGTCCGGCGTGGGCTCGCCGGCCGCCTCGGGAATCCGATCCTTGGGCTGTAACAGCAGTCCGCAGATGACCGCCCCCAACCCGAAGATCGCCGCCGACCAGTAGAACGAGGTGGTGTAGCCATGCACGGTCGCCTGTGCGATCAGGCCCGGGGTGGGATGGTGGGTGCCCACGACGTGGTGGGCGCTGACGAAGTGCTGGGTGGTCGTGATGGCGATGGTCGAGAGCAGCGCGAGGCCGATTGAGCCGCCGACCTGCTGGCTCGTGTTGACCATCGCCGAGGCGATGCCGCTCTCGTTGGGGGCGACGCCGAGGGTCGCGGTCTGGATCGCCGGGGCGAAGATCACCCCGAAGCCGAGGCCCATCATCAGCAGCGCGGGGAGGATGTCGCTGGCATAGCTCGAGTGGGGGCCCAGGCCGGTGAGGTAGAGCATGCCCGCGCATCCGAGCAGCATTCCGACCGGGACCAGCGGACGCGCCCCGGTGCGGGCCAGCAGCTTGACGTTGGCGGTGATCGAGGAGACCATGATCATGGCGACCATGGGGAGGAACGCGAGGCCGGCCTGCACGGGTGAGTAACGGAGGTTCTGCTGCAGGTAGTAGGTGATGAACAGGAACACGGCAAAGATCGCGATCGCCGACAGCACCACCGCGAGATAGGAGCCACCCCGGTCGCGATGGAGCACGATCCGTAGGGGCAGCAGGGGATGGGCCACCCGCCGCTCGAGCAGCACGAACCCGATCAGGAGCACCACCCCGACGGCGAGCATGACGAGGGTCACCCTGTCGGTCCAGCTGGTCCGGGCGGCGTTGGAGAACCCGTATACGAGCGCGAACAGGCCGAGCGATGCGGTCAGCGTTCCGGGAAGGTCCAGGCGGGGCTTGTCGGACTCGCCCTGGTTGTGGATCAACACCAACGCGCCCGCGATCGCCACCGCGGCGAAGAACAGGTTGACGTACAGGCACCACCGCCACGACAGGTACTGGGTCAGGAAGCCACCGAGCAGCAGCCCCACGGCCCCGCCGCCGCCGGCCAGCGCGCCGAAGATCCCAAACGCCTTGCCTCGCTCCGAGGGCTCGGTGAAAGTCGTGGTCAGCAGCGACAGCGCCGCCGGGGCGAGCACGGCGCCGAACACCCCCTGGGTCGCGCGGGCCACCACGAGCACGCCGAAGGACTGCGCCGCCCCGCCGACCGCGGAGGCGATGGCAAAGCCGGCCAGGCCGCCGACGAACGTCCATTTGCGTCCGAACAGGTCGCTGATCCGCCCGCCGAGCAGCAGCAGCGAGCCAAAGGCCAGCGAGTACGCGGTCACGATCCACTGCCGGTTGTCGTTGGTGAAGTGCAGCGCCTTCTGCGCCGAGGGCAGGGCGATGTTGACGATCGTGGCGTCGAGCACGACCATCAGCTGGGCGATGCCCAGCAGGGCCAGGATCAGCCAGCGGCGCTCGTGATTGGGACTGGGACTGGGATTGGCCATGGTGGTCTCTCTGGAGGTGGGAGGGGTGGGGAGAACGGGTCTCGGGCGGCGAATCTCAGGAAACCTTAACGGATCCGGACCTCCACCTCCGGATCGCTGAATCTTGTCAAGTAATTCCTGCGCCCGCAAGCACATAGACCTTCTCCCGCCCCCCGGGGATCGCGAACGACGACAGCACCCGCTCACGGTGGGGTTCCATGAGGCGATCGAGCGTGGCCTCGGTGAAGCGCTCGGCGTGTCCTCCCACCCCGGGATCGGCGGCGTGAGAGCCGAGCCGAGCCACTCCGGGCACACCGCTGGTGGTGAGGTTGCGGATCGGCTCGGAGATGATCACCCGGTCGGTGGCGGCGGCGAGCATTCGCGCCACGATCGGCCCGGCGTCGGGGAGGAAGTGGTACAGGCTCGCCTGCATGATCACCACGTCGGCTCTGGGGAGCGGTGCGGCCCCCTCGGCCGGGCGGGGGGGTGCTCGGTCGGTCTGCGGCAGCTCCTCTCCCGGCCGGGCCGGCGACAGGTCTACCCTGCGGGCATCGACGCCCTGGCGCCTGAGCGTGGCGACGAAGCGCTCGTTGACGTCGAGGCCGACGTAGGCGCTGGCGCGATCGCGCAGGTGGCGCCGGTAGAGGGTGCCCGGACCGCAGCACAGTTCGAGCACCGAGGATCCGGCCGGGACGTGCTCGGCCACCACCCGCATGCGAGCGTAGTAGTGATGCGCGTAGAGCACTCGCATCAGCAGCTCGTAGCCGCGGGCACTGCGGTAGATGACGCTCGTGCTCACACTCGCGAGGCGGGAGCCTGCGATGCCGCCGCGCGCGGGTCGAGGTCGGCGAGCGTGAGCGGGTGTGCCGATGAAAGCACGGCCATGGCTAGACGACGAGGCCCCGCAGCCGCTCCAGCGAGTCCAGCGCCCCCTGCTGGGCCGACTTGGTCACCGCCTCGCCGATCGGTCCCGCCAGCAGTGCGCTCTCGAAGCTGATCTCGATCGTGACCATCGTGCTCTCGCGCTCGCCATCGCCAGCCAGCTCGAGGCGCGTCCCGAGCTTGATCCCCATCGGCCCCTCGCCCTGCCACCTCATCAGGGTCGGAGCGTTGGCTTCGGTCACGGTCCAGCTGGCCTCACCGGGCATGCCCATGATGGTGATCTGCTCCTTGAACGTCGCGCCCTCCTGCGTCGAGGGTGGCCCGTCCGGAAAGCTGGTGTGGGTCACGTTCCATTCGCCGTAGCGGCCGAGGTCTCCCGCCACGGCCCACACCTGATCGGGGCTCGCGGGTATGTCCAGTGATTGCGTGACTGACGGCATGGCTCGCTCCGTTCGGGTGAGCATCAAGCTACAGGTCGCGGCGGCGAAGGCCCGTCCCGTCCCAGCGCGCTGCTCCGAGCCGGCCGAGGAATCTGTCAGAGTAATTTCAGGCTCGCGGCCTATCGTGATTGAGGTCCGAGAGAAGAAGGGAAGGAATCCACTGGTCATGAAACTTCTGCGCACATTTTCCACCCGACGCCTGCTGGCGATGATCGCGACCGCCGTGGCGGCGATCGCCGCCGGCACCGCGATCGCGGTCGCAGCCTCGGGGACGGGTCCGGTTCCGCCCCCCAAGCCTCTCGCCGCGGCGATTCACGACGCGCTGGCCGCGCCCGCCGTGAGCGGGATCACGGCCCAGGTCACCTTCACCAACCATCTGATCGACGCCTCCAACATCCAGGGCTCAGACCCGATCCTGACCGGCGCCACCGGTCGCCTGTGGCTCTCGAGCGATCATCGCCTGCGGCTCGAGCTGCAGTCCGACAGCGGCGACGCCCAGGTCGTGGTGAACAACGGATCGTTCTGGGTCTACGACCCCGCCTCGAAGACCGTGTACGAAGGCAAGCTGCCGTCACCGCCTCAAAACGAGGCCACGCACAAGCCGAGCGCCTCCGACATGCTCGCGTCGGTCGGCCAGATCCAGACCGAGCTGAACCGGCTGATGGCGCATCTGGACTTCTCGGGCGCCGTTCCCGGCGATGTCGCCGGCCACGCCGCCTACACGGTCCGAGTCTCGCCCAAGCACGACGGCGGACTGCTGGGTGCGGGCGAGCTCGCGGTCGACGCCGCGAGCGGCGTCCCGCTGCGGGTCGCCGTCTACGCCCGCGGCAACACCTCCCCCGTGCTGGAGCTGAAGGCCACCGGCATCTCCTACGGTCCGGTTGCAGCCTCGGTGTTCTCGATCACGCCGCAGAGCGGCGCGAAGGTGGTCAAGGTCGCGACTCCGGGGGCGGGCGCCTCCGATCACGGAGGGGCGCGGCCTCACGGCGTCAAGGGCCGGCGCCACGTCGAGATCAAGGGTCTCGGTCCCGTCGAGCGGGCGCTGCCGTTCAAGCTCGTGGCGCCGAGCACGCTGGTCGGACTGCCCCGCCGCTCGGTCACGCTGCTCGATTGGGGTGGCAGCCCGGCCGCGCTCCTGACCTACGGTGAGAATCTCGGCGGCGTCGCGGTGATCGAGCGCACGGCCCCCTCCGACACGGCCGGCGCACCCAGCGCCGGCTCAGATCACCACCGGGGCCTGAGCCTTCCCACCGTGTCGATCAACGGCGCCACCGGCCAGGAGCTCGACACCGCGCTCGGCACGATGGTTCGGTTCACGCGCGGCGCGGTGTCCTACACGCTGATCGGCTCGGTGCCCGCGGTGGCGGCCGACGCCGCAGCCCGGGCGCTGTGACCGACGACCACGTAAGACGGGTGAGGGCCCAGGCGCGGTGAGCGCCGGCGGTGCCAGCACCCGGGGGACCGCTGAGGACGGTCCTGGCCCCGGGGGGGGGGCGCGGAAGCAGGGGGGGGGGGCGAAAAAGAAAGGGGCGGGAAGGGGGGGAGAGGCAAGAAAGAGAGGAGGGGG
>JBPCPO010000037.1:0-21390 GCA_050999075.1 Solirubrobacteraceae bacterium | reverse complement strand
CCGTCCGCACGCTCACGCCGGCGAGCGCACGATCGAGCGAGGCCAGACGATCGTCGTCGACGCCGGCTGCTCCCTCGACGGCTACTGCTCGGACTGCACCCGCACGTTCGCGACGGCCCCGTTGCCTCGCGAGCTCGAGGAGGCGTACTCCGTCTGCCTGCAGGCCCAGAGGCAGTCGCTGCAGGAGGTGCGGGCGGGCGCGTCCGGGCGCGACGTGGACGCGATTGCCCGGGAGCTGATCGAGGCCGGGCCGTACGCGGGCACGTTCGGGCACGGACTCGGGCACGGCGTCGGGCTCGAGGTGCACGAGGCGCCACGACTGTCCAAGCGCTCCGAGGACGATCTCGAGACGGGGAACGTGGTCACCGTCGAGCCGGGGGTCTACCTGCCCGGCTCCTTCGGCGTGCGGATCGAGGACCTCGTCGTGGTCACCGACGATGAGCCGCAGATCCTGACCTCGGTCCCCAAGGACCTGCGCGTGGTCGACTGAACCGGTGGCCGGGCTCGCGCCGACAAGATGTCGCCAGATGCGCGCGCAGAGGCGGCTAGAAGAGCTGCGGAGGCACGTTGGGCTCGAACTCGCTCGGAGTAAGTTCGTTTGCGCCTTCCCAGGTTTGGAACTGACGGCGCTGCTCGTCGGTGATCAGCCCCGACGCGAGTCCTTTCAGGACCACGTACGGTTGGAAGATGGGATCGGCGAAGCGGTAGAAGTAGCGCCTTGAGGTACCTTCACGTTGGAGAACCGATCCCCGCTCCGGCTCGAGAAACTGGCTCAGGTGATTGGAGAATGCGGGAATGTCGATCCTGCGGCCTGTGATCACCTCCAGTGGGCCTCGGATCGAGCCGGAAGTAAAGAAGCCGAGCTGATTCTTGGGGGCTAGGGCGCAGGCCAGCAGAACCTCGGAGAACAGGGCGTCTTTCCGTGCGCTACGTGTCGCCTGCTGATAGTCGTTGAGAATCGTGTGTCTATCGACTGCCTTGGGGATTGCTCCCTGAACGTCGCGCAGCCGAACGTCCGTTCGGTCGTTCTGGACTGCTCGCTGTCCGGCGTGGAGCCCGAGCAGGTGGGTGTAGTGCGGTAGTCCTTCGGAGAGCATCGTGATCTCGTCAACGGCATCGGGATGTGCTGTAAGGCCCGCACGCTTACATCCTTCAGAAAGGATCTCTCCGAGTTCGGGGATCGACATGCGGGGCATCTCGATCTGCACTAAAGCTCGGACGATGGAGGCATGCTCACCAACCAGCTCGCCGATGGATCGGGCAACACCGACAAGGACAAGGGTTGACTCGACGGTGTGATCGGAGAGGGTTTTGACTGTGTCGGCCAGCGCGGTCAATGCCACATCGTCTTCAAGGCGGTCCAACTCATCGATCACGATCAAAGCGGCCGGTTCCAGGTCTTCTAACTCACGGCGCACAATCTCAGGCGAAAGCTCGTTGGGCGCTTCTCGCCGCAGCTCGGCAAACACGTTCTGCCAAAGCGTGGCGAAGGTGTCGTCGGTACTGCAGTTGACCCGCACCGCCTGGAAGTGTGATCGTAGTTCGGCGGCGTCGAAGAACTCGGCCAGCACGTTCGCGATGGATGTCTTTCCGACGCCGCGTTCGCCGTAGAGCCCGACGTGCTGGCCTGTCATCGACACAGCGCTGACCACGTCGGTGAGCTGGTTCATGCGGCCCGCAAGCATCTCCAACCTTCCTACCGGAGCGCCTGGCGTGAAGGCGCGAGCCACCGCCGCAATCCGCTCAACCTTCGCCATCGAATTCATACAAAGACCTTCATTGATGCCATAGTAGCAGGAGTCAATCAACTAATGAGCGGACATCCGTCCGTTGGACGCCGATCGGATCGACGGCGACTTGCGCGAAGTAGCGGGGATCCCGTAGCGGTAGAAAGACGCCGCGCCATTGACGGTCGCTGAAGTCGACCTCACCGATGGTGGCGTCCTCGAACATGAGTCGGAGGCGGTACTCGCCTACCATCTCGACCGCCGTGATGTCCAACACCTGTTCCACCAGGACGATGCTGGAGGTCAGTCGGCGCCGACAGCAGGTGCCGGTACTCTCACACCGAATCACGATCTTTCGTAGGATCATCGAGGGCGGAGCCCCTTCGTCGGCGACTCCGGCCCCCGTGCCCTGGTCGATCGAGGGGATCCAGTCCTCTCCTCCCGCCGGTCCGCCACCTGGTTGTGGCTCGTTATGAACGTCGACACGCTCCGCGGACCCACCCGCCCCCTGAGCTCGCCCGAGGGGGTCGCCCACCCGTCGCGGGTGCGCGCGCTCCTGGACGAAGGTCATCCGTGGCTGTCGCGCTGGGGCCCCCTCGGGCTGATGCTCGTGCTCACGCTCGTCTCGCTGCTGCTGCGCAGCGGGCATCTGCGCCTTCACTACTGGGTCGACGAGGGGCTGTCGGTCGGCATCGCCTCGCACCATCTCGGTCAGATCCCCGGGGTGCTGCGCCAGGACGGGTCGCCGCCGCTGTACTACGTCCTGCTGCACTTCTGGATGGGTTTGCGCGGACGGGGGGAGGTCGCGACGCATGAGCTGTCGCTGATCTTCGCGGTGGCGAGCGTGCCCGCCGCGTACTGGGCGGGGAGGAGCCTGTTCGATCGCCGGACCGGCGTGGTGTGCTCGCTCATGGTCGCGGCGCTGCCCTACCTGAGCGTGTACGCTCAGGAGACACGGATGTACTCGCTGGTCGTGCTGCTGACCCTGGTGGCCTGCGCCTCGTTCGTGCACGCGTTCGTGTTCGCTCGCCGGCGCTACCTGCCGGCGTTCATCGTGTCGCTGACCGCGGCGCTGTACACCCACAACTGGGCCCTGTTCCTGGCGCTGATGGCGGCGGTCGCATTCCTCTTCTGCGTTTACGCGACGCCGGCCGAGCGGCGCCGGGCGCTGTGGCGCGACGGCGTGATCGCGTTCTGCGCCATCGCGGTGCTCTACGCGCCCTGGATCCCGACGGTCCTCTACCAGGCGGCGCACACGGGGGCGCCATGGGCGGCGGCGCCGGTGCTGTGGTCGTTCACCCAGGGCGCGTACTTCCTCGTCGGGGGCCGCGGCGCGGCGGTGGCACTGCTGTTCGGCGCCGGCGCAGGGTTGCTGGCGCTGTTCGGCGCGCAGATGGGGCTCCTCGCGACATCCGGCGGCGGCGCGCAAGACAGCGCCGATGTGGGATCCGATGGCGGCGGAGCTCGGGGCGGCGATGATGGCGGATCCGATCGCGGCGAGGATCGAGACCGCAATCGCCTCGCGGCTCAGTCGCTGCTCGTCCTCGGCCTGGGCACGCTGATCGTGGCCTGGCTGTACGCCAAGAGCACCTCGACCTGGGCCTTGCGCTATCTCGCCGTGATCGTCGGCCCGCTGACCCTGGTGGTCGGTCTGGGACTGACCCGGGCGCGGCGGCTGGGCCTGGTCGCGCTTGTCCTCGTCGCCTGCTTCTGGGTCCTCGATCCCACGCCGGGAGCGCTTGACGCCAAGAGCAACGTGGCCTCGGCGGCCGCCAAGGTCCGCCGGGAGGTCGGCTCTGATGCCCTCGTCCTGTCGACCCAACCCGAGCAGGTCGCGACCCTCGCGTATTACCTTCCGCGGGTGTCGCACTTCGGCACGCCGCTCGGGCCGGTGCCCGATCCTCGCGTCTTCGACTGGCGGGGCGCGCTACCCCGGCTGCGCCGCTCCTCGGTTCGGTCGGTCCTCGAGCCGATGTTGCGATCGCTCACCACCGGCGAGCGCGTGGTGCTGGCCGTGCCCACGCGCCTGCCCCAGCATCCCCTGTGGTTGAAGCTGATCGATCGTTACAGCATGAGCTGGACGCGGTATCTCTCGCACGATCACGCCCTCGAGCAGGTCGCCAGCGTGAGCCCGCACGCCGGCAGCTCCGGCCTGCCGGTCAGAGTCACCGTCTTCGTCCGGCGATAGCAATCCTCCCGGCCCGCGGGCCTGCGGGCCCGCGGGCTCCCCGCCAGCGGGGGAGTCTCCGCCCGCGCCTCTACACTGGCGCCCCGTGATCTCCACCAACCAGTTCCGCAACGGCAACCACATCGACGTCGACGGCCGGGTGTTCAAGGTCCTCGAGTTCCAGCACGTCAAGCCCGGCAAGGGTGCGGCCTTCGTGCGCACCAAGCTGCGGCGGGCGAGCGACGGCGCGGTGATCGACCGCACCTTCCGCGCGGGCGAGAAGTTCCGCTCCGTGCGCACCGAGGTGCGCAGGATGCAGTTTCTCTACCGCGACGGGTCCGACGCCCACTTCATGGACTGCGAGACCTACGAGCAGCTGGTGATCGGAGCGGGCGTCATCAGCGACGCCCTGCGGTGGATGAAGGACTCCGACGAGGTCGACGTGCTCTACATCGACGACGAGCCCGCGGACGTCCAGCTTCCCAGCACGCTCGACCTGACCGTGGCGCAGACCGAGCCCGGCGTGCGCGGCGACACCGCCTCGGGTGGGGGGACCAAGCCCGCGGTGCTCGAGACCGGCGCCAAGATCCAGGTCCCCCTGTTCGTCGGCATCGGCGACGCCGTCCGGGTCGACACGCGCTCGGGCGACTACGTCTCCCGGGCCTGAGCGACGCTCCGTGACGGGCCCCGCCGGGCATGCGTAGGACCGAGCAGCGCCGGGCGGCGGTGTGGGCGCTCTACCAGGCCGACCTGCTCGGCCGACCGCTGGAGGAGACCTTCCCGCGCGATGTGCACGGCTTCACGCGTGCGCTCGCCGAGCTCGTGCAGGAACGCCAACCGGAGCTCGACGCGCTGATCTCCGAGCACGCCACCGGCTGGTCGCTGGGACGGATCGCCCCCCTGGAGCGCTCGATCCTGCGCGTCGGCCTGGTGGAGCTGCTGCACCCCGACGAGATTCCCGGCGAGCAGGCGATCCCCCCGGAGGGGGCGATCGACGAGGCGGTCGAGACCGCCAAGCGGTTCTGCGGTGCGCAGGCGCCGGCGTTCGTCAACGGGATCCTCGGGACGGTGCTGCGCGAGCGGGCGGGCATGCAGCCCGAGGCTAGACCACGAAGCTGAGCGTATAGGCCACGAACGCGACGGCGAGGGTCGCCGCCCCGATGAGCTCCCGCGGGGAGCACAGCTCGTCAGGGCTGACGGTGAGCAGCAGCGACAGCAGCGCGAACGGGTCGACGTACTTCTGCCACGGGTAGCGGATCGCGAGCGAGGAGAGCAGGAAGCAGGCCAGGAGCACGAGCACCGTCCAGCGCCGCGGCGCTCCCCGCAGGCGCACCCACAGGACCGCCCCCGAGAGCGGCACGAGCACCCAGAACAGGAGCGAGGTGCCGTCGATCGCCGGCAGCCGCCGGGCCGCATTCCAGATCGCTCCGGCGGCGTGATCGCCCGGGGTGGCGGGCCAGATCAGCAGCAGCAGGGCCCCGGCGCCGGCGGCCACGAGCGCGCCGCGCCGCAGACTGCCGCGCCCGAGTTCGCGTCCGAGCCCGCCACCCCCGCGCCGGCGGCCGAGCAGCGGTCCGAACAGCACCGCGCCGTAGAGCCCGATCGTCGCCAGCGCCAGCTCGGGGGACTGCACCTCCAGTCCGGACCCGCCGGCACTCGAGCTGGCGCGCCCGGCCGGACACAGTCCGCACGAGCTCGGGTCCCCGCCCGGCGGCACCAGGCCGTGCCAGGTCAGGAACAGCACCCCGACCGGTATCGCGGCCAGCCCGAGCGTCGCCAGCGCCAGTGCGCGCACTCGCCCCGGGAACGGCACGCGGAGGGCGTACAGGCCCGCTACCGGCAGCATGAACGCCGTGCTCTGACGGGTGAGCATCGCCGCCGCGATGCTCACGCCCGCCACCGCGAACGGGGCCGGCCGGGCCGTCTCCCGGCAGCGCTCGAGGCGCTCGAGCGCGATCACCACCAGCAGCGTCGCGAGGTTGTCGGTGATGACCCGGAACGAGCTCCCGAAGACGTACGGGGAGAGCACGAACAGCAACGCCAGCGCCAGGGCCGGACCGCGCGGCAGGGCCAGGCGCCGATGCAGCAGCGCGAACACGGCCAGCGCGAGGCCGTAGGAGATCAGCACCTCGACCAGGCGCAGCCGCCACAGCTCGTAGCCGATCAGCTTGCCGGCATAGGCCAGCAGGAGATGGAACAGCGGCGTCTGCGCCGCGCGGTAGTGACCGAGGTCGGGAAACGGCAGCTGGGAGGCGAAGCGAAGGATCGTCGGCAGCTGATAGACGCGCTCGTCGCTGCCGTGGAAGATCGGCAACGCGACGGTCAACCCCCGCAGCGCCGCGACGGCGATCACGAACGGCGCCGCGAGAACCGCGGGCACCAACCAAGCCCGCGAGCGGGAGTGCGCGCCTGAGAGGATCCCTGCGACGGGGCGGATGGCGGGGGAGGGTAGTGTCGATCGGGTTACCGCGCGAGCAGCCGCGCCAGCGACGGCGTGCAGGCGCAGGCTGCGCCACGCAACCGGGGCAGTCCGAGGAGATCCTCGATCGTCTGCAGCAACGAGTAGTGATCGACCGGTGTGCTCAGGCGCGCGCCCGCGCGGGCCCCGGGGCCCGCGAGGATCGTGGCGACGTGACCGCCGGAGGCCAAGCGGCAGCAGCCGCCATCGCTCGAGCCCTCGTCCCAGGTGATGAACAGCAGCCCGTTCTTACCGAGCGTACGCAGCAGAGGGGGGACGAGGCCGGCCAGGAAGCGGTCTCCGGTCGACGGATCGCAGTCGTGCATGTCGTGGCAGAGGTTGGGGGTGATCCAGAGGAACGTGGGGAGCGAGCCGTCGCGCTCGTCGGCCGCGAGCTGCGTCAGGGGGACGACGCGGGAGCAGCTCGCGGGGTTGCGCACGAGATCGCGGTAGTAGACGAAAGGGTCGTGCTTCTTGGCGTAGTCGCCGGCGCTCGCGCCGGTGAAGCAGGGGTGGGGGAGATCCTCCATGTACGCCCTCCAGGACACGCCCTGACCCGCGAACTGGTCGGCGAGGCCCGTGGTGGCGACGCTGCAGTCGGTGCAGTCGTTGTCGATCCCGAACGTCGATCCCCCCGTCAGGGCGAGATAGTTGGGCAGCGAGGGGTGCGTGACGGCGTACATCCGCGTGGCCAGCGCGTAGCGACTCGCCAGTCGGTTGAGAAACGGCGTCGCGCGTGAGCCGACGATGTCCCCGTACTCCTCGTTCTCCATCACGATCACGGCGATGTGAGCGGGTCGTCCGTTGCGCAGCTGCGCCCGGGGAGACGGCTGGGTCTGGACGGGCTGCGTCTGGACCGGCCGAGCCGAGCTCGCGCTTCCGCAGGCGGCGAGGACCAGGGCGAGCAACAGGATGCGGACCGCTTTCGCCACGGTTGAAGTTTCCCAGCTCTGATGCTGCGACCGCCTGTTCGCCGGCGCTCGCGGTTGTCTCGATCACTTACGATGAGCGCTCTCCGTGCCGGCGACATCGACACCACGCTCGTCACGAGCATGGATGGCCACGCTCGCCCTGGCGGCGCTCACGCTGGCGCTGAGCGCCTGTGGCTCCACGCCATCGCGGCCCAGGCCGGCGCTGCCCGCGGCGGCCGAGCCGGCGGTGGCGCCCGTGCCGGCGGTGGCGCCCGCCGGGCGCAGCGTGCGCGTCGGCACGCTGCCCGAGGGGATTGTCGCCAACGCCCGTACCGGACTGGTCGTCGTCGGGGTTCGTGATCCGCCCGCGCTCGTCTTGCTCGACGCCCGCACCGGAGCGGTGCGCCGGCGCGTGGCCATCCCCGGGGCTCCGCGGCACCTTCAGCTCATGGGTCCCGGCGGCCCGGTGCTCGTGCCCGAGGAGCCGGTGAACCAGCTGCTTGAGCTGAGCCTCCCCGCCGCGCGGTTTCGCGCCATCAAGGTCGGCGCGCATCCCCACGACGCCACCGCTGACGACGGACGCGTGTTCGTCAACGACGAGTTCGGCGAGAGCGTCTCGGTGGTGCAGGGCACCCGCGTGATCCGGCAGATCAGGGGCTTCGTGCAGCCCGGTGGACTCGTGGCCGACGGTCCGGACGTGGCGGTGGTCGACGTCCGCGGCAACTCGATCACGCTGATCGACGCCCACAGCCTGCGCGTGAAGCGTCGTCTGGGCGCCGGCGCGGGACCGACCCACGCCGTCGCCGGCCCCGGCGGGCTGCTCTACGTGATCGACACTCGCGGCAGTGCGGTGTTCACCTACGCCACCCGGCCGTCGCTTGTGCTCCTGAGACGGACTGCCCTTCCCGGCGCGCCGTACGGGGTGGCGATCGACCCTTCACGAGGCCGTCTGTGGGTCACGCTCACGGCGAAGAATCAGCTCGTCGAGCTCGCGACCGCCGGTGGGTCCCTGCGCGTGATCGGACGCTACGCGACGGGTCGTCAACCGAACACCGTGGCCGTCGACGGGCGCGACGGACGCGTGTTCGTGGCCAACTCCGATGCCGGTACCGTCCAGCTGATCGACCCGCGCCACTGAGACCGGGCCTGGCCACGCGTCGCCAGGAGCGACCCGCGCCACCGAGGGGCCGGCGTCATGCGGGGGGGAGAGCCACGGCACCGCCCCGAGGGCCGGCAGATGGCCCACGATCAGGTATCCGGTCGCGAGCAGGGCCGCCGCGGGCAGGGCACGGCCGCGGGCCACGGCGGCGAGCGGGAGCAGCCAGACGAGATACCACGGGGCGAGCGAGGCGATGGCGGCGATCAGGGCCAGGAACGCCCACCCGGCGGCGGTGATCCAGTCGGCGCCACGCCACGCCCAGACGAGCGCGACCAGCGCTGCCACGGCGGCGGCGCCCGTGCAGGCGGCGCGGACCCCCGAGCCGATGTGGGTTCCCAGCACCGTGGCCAGCCGGTCGGGGCCGCTGAACGCGATGTCGAACTGCGGGTCGCTGGAGATCCGGCGCAGCTGGTCGATGATGTGAGGCCCGAACAGCACCAGCGTCGGAATCCCGAGGGCCAGGATCGCCAGCGCCGCACCCCGTGGGGCCGCGCTGCGCGCGCCGGCGAGCCGCGCGTTCGCACGTCGCGCGCCCGCACCTCGCGCGCCGGCGCCACGGCGCCAGGCGCCGACGAGGACGAACGGCAGCGCGAGGCCGAGCGTCAGCTTGATTGCGGCGGCGGCCACTGCCGCACCGGCGCCGAGGCCGGAGCGTCCGCGCAGCACCAGCGCGACCGCGGCCAGCACCAGGGCCACCGCGAGCAGATCGTTGTGGGCACCGCTCACCGTGTAGACGAGCAGCACCGGGTTCAGCCCGAAGAACAGCGTCGCTCGGACCGGGTGCAGCCCTCTCCGGCGGGCGACATCGACCACGAGGAAGGCGATCGCGATGCTCGCGGCCCCGGCCACCACCTTGTATGACCACAGGGCGGCGGCGGTCGAGATCAGGCCGAGCGGGAGGCTCAGGATGGTGAACAACGGACCGTACGGGCTGGCCTGGTGCTTCCAGTAGATGAACTGGAGGATGCCGTCGTGACCGAGTGAGACCGGGGTCGAGACGTACGGATTGAGTCCGTGCAGAGCGGCTTCGCGGGCGTAGGCGATGTAGCCGAACACGTCGCTGGAGACCAGCTCGGGCCCGAGCGTGAAGGCGATGTTGGCCAGCACGATCGAGGCCAGCGCGAACCGCAGCGGGATCGATCCCGCACACGTCAGGGCGAGGAGATAGGCCGCCAGCAGCGCGACCAGCGGGAGGCTGAATCCAGACGGCGTGAGCGGCCCGACGATCCCTCTCGCGAGGCCACGGAACGGACCGTCGATCCAGTGCGGGATGGTGCTCGTGGGAAGCTCGAGCAGGTCGGGGCCGTGCGCGGCCCCGACCGCGATCCACGCCGAGCAGCCGACGGCCACGAGCAGCGCGGCGATGCCGATCGCCATCGCGAGCGCGGAGCTCGCCCAGCGGCGCTCGAGTCTCAATCCGCCGCGGGTCCCGGCGATGACGCGGTGCGGGGCTTGAAGGGTCAACGGAGCAGCGCGCTCATGTCGCGGACGGCTCGTAGCGTGCCCCGGGCGCTGCCGCTCACCTTGGAGCGACCGGCCGCGCGGGGCCGGTAGGTGACCGAGACCTCGCGGATGACCCAGTCGCCGGCGGCGGCCTTCAGGACCATCTCGAGGGGCCAGCCGAAGCCGCGGTCTCGCAGCTGCAGTCCGAGCAGCGCCTCGCGCCGAACGGCCCGCATCGGGCCGATGTCGGTCAGCGGGACCCGGCAGCGACGGCGAAGCTCCCACGCCAGCGCCCGGTTGGCCAGCCGCGCGTGCCAGGGCCACGCCCCCGGCTGCGGCACGCGCGCGCCGAGGCACAGGTCCGCCGAGCCGTCCGCCACGGGGGCGAGCACCCGGGGCAGCTCGCGCGGGTCCAGCGAGCCGTCGCAGTCCATGAAGCACACGAGCTCCGATCGCGCCGCGAGCAGCCCGGCGAAGCAGGCGGCGCCAAAGCCACGCGTGGGCTCCTGAACCACCCGGGCGCCATGGCGCAGGGCGATTTCCGCCGAGCCGTCCTGCGACCCGTTGTCGACCACGAGCGCCGCGAACCCCGCGGGCATCGCCGCCAGCACAGCGGGGATCGCCTGCGCCTCGTCGAGCACCGGCAGAATCACGTCGACCACTGTGTTCAGGCTACGGGTCCCGAGGTTACGGGGTGGGAAACCAACTCTTGGCGACGTCCTCGGGGGCCGGTGATGGCGTACCGTGCCGCGGATGATTCTCGTCACCGGCGGGGCCGGGTTCATCGGCTCCCACGTCGTCGATGCGCTGGTCGCGGACGGCCATGCGGTCCGCGTCCTGGACTCGTTGCTGCCCTCGGCTCACCGCCGCCACCCGGACTACCTGAATCCGGACGCCGAGTTCATCCACGGAGACGTGGCCGACGGGGAGGTAGTCGCGCGGGCGCTGCAAGGGGTCGATGCGGTCTGCCACCAGGCGGCGATGGTCGGGCTCGGCCTCGACGTCCTCGACGTCGCCGACTATGTCCGGCACAACGATCTCGGGACGGCGGTGCTACTGCGCGGGATCGCGAGGATGGGATCCGAGCCCCGGCTCGTGCTGGCCAGCAGCATGGTGGTCTACGGCGAGGGCGGGTATCAATGCTCGCAGCACGGTCGGGTGGCGCCGGCCCCCCGGGATGCCGGCGAGCTGAGCGCCGGCCACTTCGAGGCGCGATGCCCGGAGTGCGCGCACGAGCTCGACCCGGTCGCCGTCGAGGAGGATTCCGCGCTGGACCCGCGCAACGTCTACGCCGCCACCAAGGTCCACCAGGAGCATCTCGCCTTCGCGTTCGCCCGGGAGACCGGAGTGCCGGTCACCGCGCTGCGCTACCACAACGTGTACGGCCCGCGGATGCCGCGCGACACGCCGTACTCGGGGGTCGCGGCGATCTTCGCCAGTGCCCTGGCGGCGGGAGCGCCGCCACGGGTGTTCGAGGATGGCCGCCAGCGGCGGGATTTCGTCCACGTCCGGGATGTCGCCCGCGCGAACGTGCTCGCGCTGCTCGCTGGCGAGGCGCCGGTCGGTGCCTTCAACGTCGCCAGCGGCCGCCCACGAAGCGTCGGCGAGATGGCCGACGCGCTCGTGAGCGCCTCCGGCCCGGCGGCCCCGCCTCCCGAGATCACGGGGGAGTTCCGGCTCGGCGACGTGCGCCACGTGTTCGCATCCGCGCAGCGCGCCGAGCGGGTGCTCGGGTTCCGCGCTCGTGAGGATTTCGCGGCGGGCATGGCGGAGTTCGCCCGCGCGCCGCTGCGTGCGACCTGAGTCATGTGGAACCTCCCCGTGCCCGCGACGTGACTCGTTGCCCGTCGCCTGATGTTCACCGACCTGTAAGCACGATCGTCCCGCCCGCGTCCGGGTGGGGCTTATGCTGGACCGAGATGTCGCTCGTGCACACACACAGGCCGAGGTCCGTTCGTCTTCGCCAGGGCGTCATCCTGCTCGCCGGGGCGATCACGATCGTGCTCGCGATCGGCGCCTCGCCGTCTGGGTTCTACTGGACGCCGCTGTCCCTCGGCTTGATCTATCTCGCCGCCGCCGTCTCGGGCGGGCGGCAGGGAAGCTATTGGGCCACAGCGGTAGCGCTCGTCGGGTGGGGCGCCGCTGTGGTGGTCGTGAGCCAGCTGGCTCCCAACCTTGACACATCGGGGCTCTACCTGTTCGGGGCTGGCCTCGGCGCGACGGCGGGGATGCTGCTGGCTCGCCGCGGCTTCGCGGTGGATCCGCTCGGGATGACGATCACGATCGCCGTCGGGGGAGCGGTGCTCGCGGTCGAGCCGCGCTACAGCTCGGTTCTCGGCGACGCGCGTTTCTACGCCTTGCTCGTGGGTGCCGTCGGCGTGGCCAATCTCCTGCTCAGAGCGTTTGCGCGCGGTGATCTCCGCCGGTCTCAGGGCGAACAGCTCGCTCGCTGATGCGTGAGACTGCCCGGCACGAGTAGTCGCTCCGCCTCGTCCGAGATGGAGGCGAGCGACGGCCGCCGGCACGCGGCGCTGAGGCGGTCAGGCGAGGGGCTGCTGGTCGCCGCGCTGAGCGTTCTCGGCGCCGCCTGGGCGCTGCGGCTGTGGCGGGGGGACCTCGCGCTCCCGCTGCGCTACACGCCGCTGGACGACACGAAGTTCTACCTCATGCTCGTGAAGGGGATCCTCGAGCACGGCTCCTACCTGCACAACCCGAGCCTGGGGATCCCGTTCGGACAGCAGCTCTACGACTATCCGCAGGGGGCGGACAACCTCAACCTGCTGATCATCCGGGGGCTCGGGCTGTTCACCGCCAATCCCGCGCTGGTGGTCAACCTGTTCCTCCTGCTGAGCTTTGCCCTGGCGAGCTTCACCTCCTACCTGGTGTTGCGCGCGCTCGGCTTGGCGGCTTGCGGTGCCGGGGTGGCGTCGGTGCTGTTCTCGCTCCTCGCCTATCACTTCTTCCGGGGCGAGTCCCACCTGCTGCTGTCGGCCTACTACGCCGTGCCGCTGTCGGCGTACCTGTTTCTGCGTCTGCTCGCCGATGCGCCGCTGTTCACGTCGGGGCGCCTACGGGGCTGGGCGTCCGGGAGATCGCTGGCGACGGTCGGGCTGTGCGTGGTGGTCGGCTCCGAGAGCCTCTACTACGCCACGTTCACCGAGGTGCTGCTGGCGGTGGCGGTGATCGCGGCGCTCGTGCGGCGACGCTGGCGGACGGCCGTGGCCGGGGCCGCCATCGTGGCGCTGGTGGCGGCGACGCTGGCCGTGAACCTGGCCCCCAGCCTGATCTACCGGATGCGACACGGGGCCAACCCCGTCGTCGAGCGATCGGCGGCGGCCAACGAGAGCTCGAACCAGGCCCTCGGGCTGAGCCTCGGCAATCTGATCCTCCCCGCCCCCGGCAGTCACAGCCCGGTTCTGCGCCAGGTCGCGACGCGGTATGACCATGCCATCGCGCCCGGCTACTGCGAAGCGTGCTACGCGAGCCTCGGCGCGGTCGGGACGGTGGGCTTGGCCTGGCTGGCGCTGTGCGCGCTGGGGGCGCTGGTCGGCGTGAGCGGCGGGCTTGGCGCGCGGGCGCTGTTGCGTCACGCCGGTGCGGGCGTGGTGAGCGCGCTCGCCGTCGGCACCGCGGGGGGCCTGTCGATCGTGTTCGAGCGCTTCGTGACCCCGGACATCCGGGCCTGGAATCGCATCTCGGTACTGATCGCGTTCTTCTCCCTGCTCGCCGCCGGCGTCCTGCTGGACTCGCTGCTCCGGTGGCTGGGGACGCGACGGGGTGGCCGTGCGCTCGCGACGGTGGCGCTCGCGGGGGTGCTGGCGCTCGGCGTCTATGACCAGACGAGCGCCTCGTTCATCCCGGCCTACTCGGCGACCGCGCGCCAGTACCGCAGCGACCGCGTATTCGTGGGCGAGATCGAGGCGCGGCTGCCCCATGGTGCGGGCGTGTTCCAGCTTCCCTACGTTCCTTTCCCGGAGGGGTATCCCAAGACCCGTCCCGGCGATCAGGTCGCGACCTACGCGACCAAGTACGAGCTGCTTCGGGGCTACCTGCATTCCTCCACGCTGCGCTGGAGCTACGGCGCGATCAAGGGGCGCCCAGGGAATTGGGCGGCTCAACTGGCCGGTCAGCCGCTGTCGTTCGTGGTCGCGGCGGTTGGCGCTGCGGGCTTTGACGGGATCTGGGTCGATCCCGCGGGGTTCGAGGCCGCCAAGGCACGGCAGGTGCGCACGGCGCTCGTCTCGCTGCTCGGCGAGACGCCGCTGGTCAGCCCCGACGCGGATCTGTGGTTCTTCGACCTGCGGCCCTACCTCACGGGCCTGGTGCGCTCCTACTCCCAAGCCCAGCTGACCCTTCTGCGCGACGCCACGCTGCATCCGCTGCGCACCGCCTGCGCCGCGGGAGGGCTGACGCTCATCAATCCGTCGCCGGCCGCACGCGCGGTCACGCTGACCGTACACCTCCTCTCCGGTGCCGTCGGCAACGGCGTCACGTCCCGGCGAGGGCTGCGGCTGGCGCCGGGACGGAGCTTCGTCAGGATCGCGCACGTGTCCTTCGCGACGCTCACCGACGACGCGCTGATGCCCTTCGCACGCGCGGGGGGACGGCTGGGCGGGGCGCTCGTGGTCGGCCTGACCGGTCCCGCCTGTGCCACCTGACCATGGCCCAGGCTTCGATCCGCCCGGGACGAGTGAGGGTGATCAAAAATGTCTGACCACCATGGAGCAAAAAGCGACAGCCTCCCCGCGCCGGGGGCGATCGCGCGGCCGGGGGCGATCGCGCAGTTACCTGCCCGGGCCGCGGGCCCCCGCCGCGCCCGCCGCCGGCGATCGCGCGGTTACGTGCCCGGGGGGCGGGCCCCCGCCGCCCCCGCCGCGCCCGGCCCCCGCCGCGCGCGTCCGAGGCTCACCGCGTAGGCCAGCCCCGAGACCGCGAACAGCACGCCGCAGGTGATCAGGTAGCGGGTGAGATAGACGTTCTGGTTCAGGCCGCTGGCGACGTTGAACGTCTGGTTGCCGAGCCGGAGGATCTCGGGAAAGAAGACCAAGAAGATCAGGCCGCTCAGCAGCGCCGGAACGCGCACGTAGACCCACGCCGGAGCGTGGTCGGGGGGCGGTCCCGTCCGTCGTGCGTGGCGCGCGCCGAAGGCGACCCGGTCCAGCAGCGAGTAGAGCGGCAGCAGCACCAGGTCGTGGGCGACGATGGCGCCGAGCAACCAGATCAGGATCCGTTCCTCGTCGGGCGTGGTGTAGCTGTCAAACCATCCCACCACGCCCGCCCCCGCGAGCAGCAGGCTCGCAACCAGCGCGAGCAGATGCAGCGGCCCCGAGCCGTAGAGGCGGCGGAACATCAGGCCCGCGCGAAGGTCATCGTGGCGGCCCACTTGGTGCAGTGAACGCCCGGAATTCCCGGCCCGATCACTCGCGCCGGGAAGCCGTGGTCCAGCGACAGGTCGGTGTCGTTCACCTTCAGGGCGAGCATCGTCCGGTCATCGCCGGTCTGCTCGGACGCGAGCGTGGCGGAGTCGAACACGCCGTTCTGGGCGATCGACTTCGTCTCGACCGTAAAGGCGCCGCGCACGCCGACCAGCGCGGCCAGCTCCCGGATCGGGATGCCGGTCCAGCGCTGCGTGGTCGACCATCCCTCCACGCACGCGATCGGCAGGTCGTTGGTGTGCTGTTGCATCGCGAACAGTTCCGCGCGCGAGAGCTTGATCGTACGGCGGCCGGCGATCAGCTCCAGGCGCCACTTCGAGCCCACGCGCGTCGGGGTGATCTGTGCCGCGGCGGCGGTGCGGTTGATGGGGAAGCCGTTGGGTCCGCTGCCGTGCTGGTTGCGGGGCGCGAGGAAGGCCAGGCCGCGCAGGGGCCCCCCGATCGACTGGCCGGCGCCCTGCACGAGCAGGAACAGCGAGCCCAGGCCGACGCCGCCCAGCAGCGCGCGGCGCGTCATGCTCGGAGCCGCGGGCGCGACGGGGATCAGCTCGCTGGGGACCGACTCCTCCCACTCGGGCCGCGTCTGGCTCAGGTTCTCCCGCAGCGGAGCCAGGGCTCGGTGTGACCCCAGTGAGCGGCGCATGGTTCCCGTCTTGATCACGGCGTGGAACAGGAACGCGGCCGTGAACACCCAAGCGCCGTAGTAGTGGGCCGTGGTGAAGAAGAACCCGAACAGGTACGCGTACTGGATGTCGAGGATCCCGGTCGCGAACTCGAACAGCGCGCCGCCGACCAGCAGCGCCAGCGACAGGCGCTCGAGCAGGTGGGCGGGGCTGCGTACCAGCGGCCACTCGAACAGCTTCGGGATCACCGCCCACAGCTTGGCCAGCAGGATCGGGAAGATGGCCAAGCCGATCGTCACGTGCAGTCCCTGGGTCGCCGCATAGAGCCAACTCGGGTGGGTGGGGAACGAGAACAGGTAGAAGTCGAGCGGTCCGAGCGGTCGCCCGACTGCGTTCCCGCCCAGCCGGGGGTAGTAGACGTCGTTGGAGATAAAGCCCGTGATCGCCACGATCGGGATCCCGATCAGCAGCGCGAACCCGAGCAGCGACGTCAGCCACGGTCCCCGCAGCGGACTGCGCCAGAAGGTGGCCCGGAACGGGCCCGGAGGCGGGCGCTCAGGATCGAACATGGCCAGAGGCATGCGCGCAGCCTGACACAGAAAGCGCCACTGGTGACAGGGTTCCAAACGTCGTTAAGCCCCTGTTCATCGCCAGCGCCGATATGGGCCCACCGAGGCGGCCGGGAGACTTTCGTCTTTCGTAATCGGTTCTGGCCCGCGAAACCACTAGGTTAGGTGGCGTGAAACATGTCGGAGGCGTCGCGGAGGTCCCGGATGTTGCGCTGCTGGTGATCGCCAAGGAGCCGCTCCCGGGCGCGGCCAAGACGCGGCTCTGTCCGCCGTGCAGTCCCGCGCAGGCGGCGGCGCTCGCGCAGGCGGCGTTGCTCGACACGCTTGATGCGGTCGCGCTGACCCCGGCGCGGCGCAAGGTGCTCGTGTTCGAAGGCGACGCGCGACGATGGCGTCGGGATGGCTTCGAGGTGATCTTCCAGCGGGGCGTCGGCCTCGCAGAGCGCCTGGCCGCCGCATTTCAGGACGTCGAGGGACCGGCGCTGATCGTGGGCATGGACACGCCGCAGCTGACGCCGCAGCTGCTGCTGGAGGGCCTCCACGCACTGGTGCAACCGAATGTCGATGCCGTCCTCGGCCGCGCCCTGGACGGCGGCTACTGGAGCGTGGGACTCCAAGCCGGCACTGCTCACGCCTTCGACGGCGTCCCGATGAGCTGCGCGAGCACCTGGAGCCGTCAGCGAGAGCGACTGCTGGCGCTCGGCCTGCGCGTACACGATCAGCCCCCCCTGCGCGACGTCGACACGATCGCCGACGCGCGGGCGGTCGCGCGGGAGGCCCCCGACACCCGGTTCGCGGCTGCCCTCGCGTCGATTGAGCCGACTGCCCCTGTGTCGATCGAGCCGCCCCCGCTCGCCTCGATCGAGCGCCCAACGCTCGTGGCGAGCCTACGATGAGCGCTCGCCCCGCTGACGACGGGCCCAAGCACCCGCTGGCGCTCTACGGCGAAGGGCTGCTGAGCCCGGACCGGGCCGTGGCGCACCTGCAGGTTCGCCTGCGCGACGGAACCCTCGTGCCAATCCCGCTCGAGCGCTACCTCGATCCCGCGGACGCGACCGACGAGCAGCTGCTGAGCAACCTCGAAGGGCCGGTGCTCGACGTCGGCTGTGGACCGGGACGCCACCTTCACGCGCTTGCCCTGCGCGGCGTGTTCGCGCTCGGGGTCGATCTCTCGCCGGTGGCGGTGGGGCTCGCGCGGGACGGCGGGGCACGGGTGATCGCCGGGTCGATCTTCGACGAGCTGCCCGGAATCGGCACGTGGCGCACCGCACTGCTGCTCGACGGCAACATCGGAATCGGCGGTGACCCGGCCCGCCTGCTCGAGCGGATAGGCACGCTCCTGAGCGACGATGGAGACCTCCTGGTCGAGCTCGACCCGCCGGACGCGCCGACGTCCTCGACCCACGCGAGGATCGAGACCCCGCGCGAGGTCAGCAGTTGGTTTCCGTGGGCGCGGGTGTCGGTCCGCGATCTCGATGCGATCGCCCGGGTGGGAGGCTTTCGGGTCATCCAGACCTCCTCGCGCGCCGGGCGCTGGTTCGCCCGGATGCAGCGCGCGGGCTGACCCCGGACTGCACGGGCCGCTCCGACTCGCTCGGTACCGTGACTGCGGTGGCCGTTCTCCAAGCTCGCGGGATCACCAAGACCGTCGGAGGGGGGAGGGCGGCCCGGCGCGTCCTGGACGATGTCAGCCTCGCGGTCACAGCGGGCGAGGTGGTCGCCGTGCTCGGACGCTCGGGCAGCGGCAAGTCGACTCTGCTGCACCTGCTGGGTGCGCTGGACCGACCCGACGCGGGCCAGATCGTCCTCGCGGGCGAAGAGCTGACGGCGCAGGGGCCGCGGGTGCTGGCCAGGACCCGGCTGCGCCACGTGGGCTTTGTGTTTCAGTCCTTCCACCTGATCGAGGAGCTGACCGGGGCTGAGAACGTGGCCCTCCCGGGGCGCCTGCCGGGGGCGCCGCCGGGAGGGGCTCGGCGGGCGCGAGAGCTGATCGAGGAACTGGGCCTGGAGGATGTCGCCGCCCACCGCCCGCACGAGCTCTCGGGTGGGGAGCAGCAGCGCTTCGCCATTGCCCGGGCGCTCGTCAACGACCCGGAGGTGGTGCTCGCCGACGAGCCCACCGGCAACCTCGACCCGCGTAGCGCGGGTGCCGTCCTCGGCCTGCTTCGGGGCCTCGCGGGACGCGCGGTGGTGATCGTCACCCACGAGACCGAGTCGGCCGCGATCGCCGACCGCGTGCTGACGCTGCAGGACGGACGGTTGCTGATCTCGGACCCGTCGTCCGCGCTGCGATGACCGCAGCGACGCGAACGGCCGGAGCGACGATTAGAGCCGCGCGGCGATGAGAGCCGGGGGCGGGGCGATCGCCGCAGCGTTCGCGGAAGCCCGGCTCGGCTGGGGCACCCGGAGGCGGCGGACGCTGCTGAGCGCGATCGGAATCGCGCTCGCGGCGGCGATGCTCGCGGCCGCGCTGGTGGTCGCGGACAGCCTCGGCACGGGGTTTGATCGGGGCGCTCGGGCCGCCGATCTGCCGGACGTGATCGTGCGCTTCGATCCGGAGTCGCCCGGCCGCGTCGCCCAGCGGATCGCGGCGCTGCCGGACCTCGCCGCGTTCTCCCTGCGCCAGGAGTTCACCAACGTCAGCGCCGATGCCAACGGTCACAGCAGCTCACGCGTATCGGTGCAGCTGGTCGGGCAGGGCCGCCGTGGGTACGCGATCGTGGCCGGACGCGATCTGTCGGGCGCGCCCGACGAGGTTCTCCTGGAGCGCGGGCTGGCCCAGGCGTGGGGTGTCCCGGTTGGTGGTACGTTGCGCCTGGAGGGGCTGGGTTCTCAGACCGTGGTCGGATTCACGCAGTCACCCGACAACGTCGCCTACCCATTGGCGGTACCGCGGATCTACCTTTCACAGGCGGGAGTGCAGGCGCGCTTCGGACCCGAGCGGCGCCCCGAGGTCAACCTGGCGCAGATCTGGGTGCGCGATCGGCGCTACCTCGACACGGTGCTCGTGCAGGCCCGCGCCAGCAGCTACGGGCTCCGGGGGCTGCGCTTCGTCACGCGCGCGGGCGTGCGCGTGCTGCTCGACCAGGCGGCGGGGATCGTGATCGATCTGCTGGTGGCGCTGTCGGTGATCGCGCTCGTGACCGCCGGGGTGATGCTCGGCGCCTCCGCCCGGGCCGAGGTCCAGCGCCGCCTCGCCGGGATCGGCGTGCGCCGGGCGGTGGGGGCCACGCGGGGGCACGTGGCGGGCGCACAGGGGCTGGAGGCGCTGTTCGTGGCCGTGCCCGCGGCCACCGTGGGGACGCTGGCGGGGGTGCTCGCCACCGTGGGTGCGAGCGGCCGGCTGCTGAGGTTGCTGGACGAGCCCCCGGCCGGCGCGGCGCTGATTGCTCCGCTGGCGCTGGGCTGGCTGGCCAGCGTCGCGATTCCCGCGCTGACCGCGGCGTGGCCGGCCTGGCGGGCGGCGGGCCGAGCCCCGGTCGCGCTGCTGCGGGGCGCCGAGCTCAGTCGCCGGCGATCGCGCCGGCGTCTTGCGGGCCGCGGCCGCCCATCGGGGGGCGTCGCCGGGCTGGCGGTGCTCGGCGCGCGCCTGGTGAGCGCTCGGCGGGCTCGGCTCGCGGCGACGGTGCTGACGCTCGGGATCTCGGTGGCCTTCGTGTTGCTGATGCTGGCTCTGGCCTCGGCGCTGAGCGCGCTCGAGACCGATCCGGGGGCCCTGGGCAAGCGCTACCAGCTGACCGCGACGCTGCCCGCCGATCGGGTGGCGCAGGTTCGCAGCCTGCCCGGGGTGCAGGCCGTGGCACCGCGCTACGAGGTTCAGGCCCTCGACTCGTTCTCGTTGGGGGAGACGATCGACTTGATTGCCTATCCGGGCGATCACACCACCTTCGAGGCGCCTCCGTTGAGCGCCGGGCGCAGGCTGTCGGGAAATCACGAGGCTGAAGTGGGGGCCGGGCTCGCCGACGCGCTCGGGCTCGTTCCCGGCTCGACGCTTGCGTTGGCCCTGTCCTCCGGCGCTGAGCTGCGGCTGCGGGTGGCGGGAATCGTCAGTTCGCTTGACCACGACGGACGCGTCGCCTACCTGCCGGCGGCGGCACTGCTCGCCGCGGACGCATCGGCGCCCGAGCAGCTCGCGGTCCGACTGACGCCGGGCACCGACCCCGCCGGGGTCACCGCGGGGCTGACCGCCCTCGGCGCCGCGCCGGCCCCGGCCAGCACCGCAACCGCGCGGGGCGCGCCGCTGGTCGCCGTCCTGCGCTCGATCCTGCGTGCGGTCGCGATCGTCGATGGCCTCGTGTGCCTGTACGCGCTGATCCAAACCTGCTCGCTGACCATGCAGGAGCGACGCCGTACGGTCGCCGTGCTGCGCGCCTGCGGAGCGGGCTCGACGGCGGTGCGCCGGCTGCTGGCCGGCGCCGCTGTGGCCCTGATCGGCCCCGCCGCGGTGCTCGGCATCCTGCTCGAGCGGCTCGTGTTCGGTCCCGCCCTCTCGCAGCTCGCCGCGAGCTACGCCAGCCTGCCGCTGGCCGCGGGCGCCGCGCAGATCGTGGCCGTGATCGCGGGACTGCTCGTCGCGGGCGCTCTGGCGGTGCTCTGGGTGGTCCGTCAGGCCACCCGCGAAACCGTCACCGCGGGACTCGTGAGCGCGTGAGCGAGGGTGGCCGTGCTGGGCGGTTGGGCGCGTGAGGCGCATCACCCGCCGCCAGGCGCTCGGGGAGCTGCTGGCCGGCACGGCGCTGCTCGCCGCCGGCTGCGCGGCGAGTCGTGAGCAAGGCCCAGCCGCTTCCGGTTCGACCCTGGTCTCGACGTGGTCGGACCGCGCCGGCACCGGGGTCCTCAGCCCCGCCGGGGGCGAGACGCTGCTGGCCCGGACCGAGCTCGGTCGCGGGGGGGGGGGC
>JBPCPO010000025.1:0-18095 GCA_050999075.1 Solirubrobacteraceae bacterium | reverse complement strand
AGTCGTCGATGAACGTCTCGCACAGCGGGATCAGGTTGTGCTGGTGTGCGAGCTCGCGCACCGCCTCGAGCGGGAGGATGGCGCCCCCGGCGGCGGACTCCGTGCTCGCGACGGCCATCGAGTACCCGCTGCGCGTCGACGAGCGACAGGCCGCGCCCGCGGAGCAGGACCGTGACGTGATAGAGGACGTCGGCGGCCTCCTGCGCGACCCGCTCGTCGGATTCCTCGCGCGCGGCTCGCACGACCTCCTCGGCCTCCTCCTGGACCTTGGCCCCCGCCAGTCCGGGATCAGCCAGCAGCGTCGCCGTGTAGGAGCCCGCGGGCGGGTGCGAGGCGCGCTGGGCGATCGTCCGCTCGAGCCCCGGCAGGACCTCGTGCGGCGCCTGCGGCTCGAGCTCACCCCGGTAAAAGCAGGTTCGCGCACCGGTGTGGCACGCGGGGCCGGCCGGCTCCACCAGCGCCAGCAGCGTGTCGCCGTCGCAGTCGTAGCGGATCGACTTCAGGCTCTGGGTGTTGCCGGATGTGGCTCCCTTGTGCCACAGCTCCTGGCGCGAGCGGCTGAAGAAGTGCATCTCACCGCTCTGCCGGGTGAGGCTCAGCGCCTGCGCGCTCATGTAGGCCACCGTCAGCACCTCGCCCGTGAGCCAGTCCTGCACCACGCATGGCACGAGGCCGCGTTCGTCGAAGCTGATCTCTGCGTCGTCCACCTAGCGGCGATTCTAGGCGGCGCCGTTGGCAGAGCCGTTCGAGGATGACCTGGAGGGGGGCTACTCAATCCCGAGCCGGTCGAGCAGACGCTCGTCGCCGCGCCAGTGGCGGCGCACGCGGACGGAGAGCTCGAGGTGCACGCGCGTGCCCAGCTCGCGCTCGATCGTGCGGCGTGCGGCGGTGCCGATGGCCTTGACCATCCTGCCGCCGGACCCGATCAGGATCCCCTTCTGGGACTCGGTCTCCACCAGGATGACCGCTTTTACCACCGCGAGATCCCCCCGCGTGCGGTCAACCGATTCCACCTCCACCTCGACGGCGTGCGGCACCTCCTCCCTGGTGCGCGCTAGCACCTGCTCGCGCACCAGCTCGGAGAGCCGTGCGGACAACGTCTGATCGGAGTGCTCACCGCGGGGGAAGTAGAACGGTCCCGGTTTCAGCAACGAGATCAGGTGCTCGACCAGCATGGGCACTCCTTCGCCGGTCCGGGCGGATGCAGGGAAGATCTCGTCGGCCACCTCCAGCTCGGCGGCTCCCTGGAGCACGGCAGCGGTCCTGGCGCGATCGGTGCGGTCGATCTTGTTCACGACGATGACGATTGGAATCGACGCGGACCGCAGCAGTCCGGCGATGAAGCGGTCCCCGGCACCGATGCGCTGCTCGGCGTTGAGCACCAGCACGCAACCGTCGGCACCGGCGAGCTCGCGCTCCACTCGTCGCTGCATCCGCTCGGTGAGCGCATCGCGGGGGCGCTGCACACCCGGCAGGTCCACGAGCACGAGCTGCCAGTCAGGGCCGGTCGCGATCGCCCGGATCGCGCGGCGAGTCGTCTGCGGCTTGTCGGACACGATCGCCACCCGGGCTCCCACGATCGCGTTGGCGAGCGTCGACTTGCCGACGTTCGGACGGCCCGCGAGGGCGATGAAGCCCGAGCGGGTCGTGCCCGGGCTCCCAGGGCTCTGGATCGCTTGGTCGTCGTCGCCAAGGTATCCGGTCGGCCCAGCGCTCACCGCACCCGCCGCATCAGCTCGGCCTGGAGCGCCAACATCTCGCCCCCGTCGACCTCATGGTCCATGCCGCTCAGGTGCAGCGCCCCGTGGAGAACGGCCTCCCGCAGGTCGATGGTGCGCTCGGGGCAGATCACGATGTCCCCAAGCTCGCGAGGACCGGCGCAGGCATCGTTCTCGTCGATCCCGAACGACAGCACATCGGTCGCCACATCTCGGCGACGATGTTCTCGATTCAGCTCGCGCATGCGGTCCTCCTCGACGAGCTCGACCGCCAGATGCCCGTCGGCGATCCCGACGCTGGACAACGCCCGCGCGCACAGCCGCTCGATCTCCACCGCGGTCGGTCCGGTGGGACCGACCGCGTCGATCCCGATCACCTCGACCTCCAGCACGCCGGCGACTGTGTCCGTTCAGGCACGCCGGCGGGGGCGCAGGTCCGGCGCCATCCGCTGAGCGGCCTCCGCGTAGGCAGCGACGATGCGCCGCACCAGCTTGTGGCGCACGACGTCCTCCTCCCCGAAGCGGACGAACTCGATCCCCTCTACGGAGTTCAGGATGTCGGCCACGACGACCAAGCCCGAATCCTCCTCGCGCGGCAGGTCGATCTGCGTGATGTCACCGGTGACGACCACCTTCGAGTTGAAGCCCAGCCGGGTCAGGAACATCTTCATCTGCTCGGGAGTCGTGTTCTGCGCCTCGTCGAGGATGATGAAGCTGTCATTAAGCGTGCGGCCACGCATGAACGCCAGCGGCGCCACCTCGATCACCCCGCGCTCCAGCAGTTGCGATACCCGCTCGGGCTCGAGCATGTCGTGCAGCGCGTCGAACAGCGGACGCAGATACGGGTCGACCTTGGCCATCAGGTCACCGGGCAGAAAGCCGAGCCGCTCCCCCGCCTCGACCGCAGGGCGCGTGAGGATGATCCGATTGACCTCGCGGCGGGTGAGCGCGGCGGCCGCCAGCGCGACGGCGAGGAACGTCTTGCCCGTTCCGGCGGGTCCGATCCCGAACGTGATCGTGCTGGTGCGAATCAGGTCGACGTAGCGCTTCTGGTTGACCGTCTTGGGGGAGACCTTGGTCGCGCGGTGGCGCCAGACCACGTCCTCGAGGATCCCCGCCGGCGACTGGTGCTCGTCGAGGGCGCGTGCGACGGCTTCGATCGTCCCCGGAGCGATCTCGTGACCCTGGGAGATCAGCTCGGACAGCTCGCGCACCACCGCGACGCCGGCCTGCACCGGCTCGGACTCCCCCTCGAGCGTGAGCACGTTGCCGCGCAGATGCACGTCGCAGTCGAGATGAGCCTCGAGGGTGCGCAGCACCGCGTCCTCACTTCCCGCCAGCTCGACGGCGACGGGATTCTCGAGCTCGAGCTGCTTACGCACCCCGAGCCGCCGAACCGAGCGTCTGGCGCACGAGTGCCGCCACGCGCTTACCGTCCGCGCGCCCACCCGTACTCGCCATGACCACCTTCATCACCGGCCCGATGTCCTTGGGCCCGCTGGCGCCGGTCTGCACGATCGTCGCCGCGACCATCGTCTCGAGCTCGGCGTCGGGGAGCTGCGCGGGGAGATAGCGTTCGATCAGCCGCGCTTCCGATTCCTCCTGATCGGCAAGCTCCGGACGGCCACCGTCCCGGAACTGCCGCGCTGCCTCGAGCCGGCGCTTGCGCTCGCGGGTGAGCACCGCAAGCTCGTCCTCGCGCCCCTCCTTGGCCGCCAGCTGGAGCTCGGACAGCACCATCCGCAGCGCGCCGACCCGGACCTTCTCCCCGGCCTTCATCGCGCTGGTGATCTCGGTGCGGACCTGTTCGAGAACGCTCACGGCAACCAAGGATACGCCGCTCTACGGCGGAGTTTTGCGATCACGAACCAGGCGACGAGCCGGCAGTGGATCGCTCCAGCAACAGCGCGGCCCACTCGCCCCTGACGCACCGCGCGCTCTGGCGCAGGCCACGGGCTGCGAACGCGGCCGCCACCGCGTCGGCCTCCTCGACGAGCAGGCCGCTGGCGATCACCCGCGCTGGCACCGTCGGCGCGTCTGCGAGCCGCTGCGCCCACGCCAGCAACAGCGGGCCGAGCAGGTTCGCCGCAACCGTGGGGGCCTCCCCGGTTTCGTCCGGCTCGGCGGCGACCGCGGGGCCGTCCCGGCTTGTGTCCCGCCGCGGCACGGCGCACGGCAGGGGCGTGCTCAGCAGGTCGTGACGCCGAACGTCGATCTGCACGCCGTTGACGCGCGCGTTCTCGCGCGCGGTCTGCACGCTCACCGGATCGTGGTCGAGCGCGATCACCGGCGACCAGCCCAAGGCCGCGGCGGCGATCGCCAGCACGCCCGAGCCGCAGCCGAGGTCCACGAACGCACCCGCTGGCGCAAGGTCCAGCATCAGCTCCAGGGACAGCCGCGTCGTCGCGTGGGCGCCGGTTCCGAACGCCTGACCCGGGTCGATCACCAGATCGATCGCCGTCTGGCCCCGGCGCTCCCACGGAGGCCGAACGGTGAGCGCATCGCCCAGCACCACCGGCTTGTGAAAGGACCGCCAGCGATCGGGCCAGTCGTCGGCGATCTCCTCGGTTCTGAGCTCGACCAGCGCCCCACCGGCCGCGGCGCTCAGCGCGGGCAGGGCGGGCAGCTCGCCGGGCGGGCCGTAGACGGCATACTCGACCACGTCCTCGCCGATCGGGACCTCCTCGACCCCGCCGGGCGCGAGCTCGAGGACTTCGGCGAGCACGATCTCCGCCTGCTCGCGACGCACTCGGATACCGAGCCGGATCATGGCGAGGTCAGCCGCCGAAGGCTCGCTTGAGCTTGCCGAACATCCCTTCGCCGGTGCGCAGATTGTCGTCGGTGATCGTCTCGGCCAGGCGCTCCAGCAGCTCGCGCTGCTCTCGGTGCAGATGGTGCGGAATGACCACGTTGACCACCACTCGCAGGTCTCCGGCGCGCCGCCCGCGCAGCGACGGCATGCCCCGACCGCGCACCAGCAGCGCCTCGTGAGGCTGAGTTCCGGCGGGGATCGTCAGTTCCACCGATCCATCGATGCTCGGGACGGTGACAGTGGTACCCAGCGCCGCGAGCGGCGCCGACACGTCGACGACCGTCACGAGATCATCGCCGTCGCGCATGAAGCGCGGGTCCTCGCGCACGTGGACCTCCACGTAGAGGGCGCCACTGGGACCGCCGTGCTCGCCCGCGTGACCGCGACCCTCGATCCGGATCCGCTGTCCGTCGGCGATCCCGGCCGGGACGTCGACCGACACCTTGGTGCGCTGCACCTTGAGCCCCCGTCCGCCGCAGTCACGGCACGGGTTCCGGGCGGTCCGTCCGGACCCCTGGCAGACGTCGCAGCTGGCGGCACGCACGACTTGGCCGAAGGGGGTGTTGGAGACGGCCCGCAGCTGTCCACTGCCCGCGCACCGGGCGCACGTCTCGATCGGCGTACCGGGCTCGGCGCCGTTGCCCCGACAGTGCTCGCAGCGGGTGATGGCCTCGTATGAGACCTCGACCGCGGCGCCATGAGCGGCCTGAGCGAGGTCCAGCTCGGCGCTGACCCCGACGTCACCGCCCTGGGACGCGCCGCCGGGTCGCCCGCCGCCACCGAAGGCGCTCCCGAACCCGCCACCGCCGAAGAAGGTCTCGAAGATGTCCGCGACCGAGCCGAAGCCCTCGAAGTTGGGGGCGTAGCCGCCGCTGCGAAGGCCCTCGTGGCCGTAGCGATCGTAGGTCGCACGCCGCTGGGAGTCCGAGAGCACCTCGTAGGCCTCGGCCGCCTGCTTGAACTTCCCCTCCGCCTCGGGGTCGTGCCGGTTGACGTCGGGGTGCAGCTCGCGCGCGAGCTTGCGGAAAGCCTTCTTGATCTCGGTCTCACCGGCGTCATGGGAGACGCCGAGCACCTCGTAGTAATCCCGTGCCACCAAGCTCATCGCTCGTCGTACACGTCGGCGACGAACGTCGACAGGTGCGCGGCGGCTTCCTTGACCAGGCGAATCGCCCGGCCGTAGTCCATCCGCAGCGGCCCGATCACAGACACGGTTCCGAGCCTGCGCGCCGGCAGCCCGTACCCGGCGGCCACGAACGCGAGTGAGCGCAGCGCCGGGACGTCGTTCTCGGCCCCGATCCGCACGAGCACGTCGCGCTCGGACAGCGCCTTGCGCAGCACGGCGAGCAGCGTCACGCGGCGCTCGAGCATGTCCATCAGGGCATTGAGCTCCAGGACGTCGCCGGGGCGCCCCACGCGCAGCAGCCGCGAGGTGCCTTCGACATAGAGGGTTTCCTGCACCGTCTCCTCAAGCCCGGTGAACACCCGCGCGAGCGCGCGCAGGAACGCGGACTCCGTGCTCGACAGCGAGGGCTCGTGCAGGCGCTGATGGAGCATCCGGGCGCCGAGCCCGAGACCGGTCAGCCGCTCGTTGAGGTAGCTCGCCGCCCAGTCGACCAGCCCGGAGTCGACCGGCTTGGCGAACGTGAGCAGCTGCTTGGTCACCCCGCCGGTTGAGGTGATCACGACGACCATCAGCACCTGCGGCTGGAGCATCAGGACCTCGATGTGACGGACCGTCGAGGTCTGGATCGGCGGCGCAGTGACGATCGCCAGCAGATCGCTGACCTGCGACAGGGTCTCGGTGGTCACCCGCATCGCCTCGTCGAGCTCGCGGCGCACGAGCGACAGCGACAGCGGCGGACCGGTGTCCTCCAGCGGGAGCAGTCGGTCGACGAAGTAGCGATATCCCGCCTCGGTGGGAATCCGCCCGGCGGAGGTGTGCGGGTGCGCGAGCAGCCCCAGCTCCTCGAGGCCCGCGAGCTCGTGGCGGATCGTCGAGGGGCCCCACTCGACCGCGGCGGAGAGCGCCTTGGAGCCCACGGGGACGCCGCCCTCGAGGTACTCCTCGACAACCTTGCGCAGGACGAGCTGCTGACGATCGCTGAGCATGACCCCGATTGTAGGTGGGCACCCGGGCGACGCCGGGAGGACGGGGACCGCGGCCAACCAACGGCAGGCTGACGAGAAATGCCTCGCCCTGGGATAAAAGTGAACAGCGTGCCGGCGCTCAGTCTCTAGCCGCTCCGGTCCGCTCGGTCATTGAGCAGCTCCGCTCTGGCGTTGCGAACGATCCGCTTTCCGGACTGCACGGCCTCGGACTCGACCATCACCGTCTCGCCGGTCACCTCGCGCACGGTGCCGCTGACCACGATCTCCTCTCCGAGTCGGCCCATGCCCCGGAACTGCACCGACAGACGAGCCAGCTTCTCGGGGCCGCCCGCAGCCTCGGTGTGCGCTCGGGCGACCTGCGCCATGGTCCAGAGCCCATGCAGGATCCGCCCCGGCAGCCCCACCTCCAGCGCGAACTGCTCGTCGATATGGATCGGGTTGAAGTCCCCCGAAGCCCCGGCGTAGCGCACCGTCACGTACGGGTCGGGGATGACCTTCAGCTCGATCTCCTGGCTCGGCTTCAAGCTCACGACGCGCTCCTGACGATGTTCGTCCAGATCCCCGTGCACACGGTCTCCCCGCGCCGGTTCTCAGACGCCGACTCGAACACGTAGAACCCCATCCCGCCGCGGTCGTGGATCTCCTTGACCGTGGTCGTGGTGATGATCTCGTCGCCGGCGATCACGAGCGGACCCCAACGAAACTCCTGGCTGCCATGGACCATCATCGCGAAGTCGATCCCGAGCTCGGGATCGAACACGGCGGGGATCACCGCCGGGAGCGCGTACACGACGGCGAACATCGGCGGGGCCACCAGGTCGGCGTGCCCGGCGCCGCGGGCAGCTTCGAGATCGAAGTGCAGCGGGTTGGTTTCCCCAACCGCCGAGGCGTACTCGCGGATCTTCTCCCGTCCGACGGCATAGGTGAGCGGTGGGTACGCCTTCCCGATGACCTGCGCGTCGAACGCCATGCGCGCGTGAGTGTATGACTCCCTGCCGTTCCCCCTGCCGTCCGAGCCCTCGGTGCGACGAATCGGGACCGGCCGGGATCCGGTCAGATGATCACGGGCACCGTGCCGCCGTCGACCGACCACGCCGCTCCGGCGACGTTCGAGGCCGCCTCCGAGCACAGGAATGCGATCACCGCCGCGATCTCCCGCTCCTCGCCGAGCCGGCCGATCGGGGTCTTGGCGGCGGTTGACTGCAGCACCTGCTCCCGGGTCACCCCGCGCGCCTGCGCGTTCTGGTCGGCGAGGCCTCCGGGAGCGAGCCACAGCTCGCTCCCGACCGGGCCGGGCGCGACAGCATTGACGAGCACTCCCTGTCCCGCGTACTGGTCGGCGAACGCGCGCGAGAGCGACAGCTCCGCCGCCTTGGTGACCGAATAGGCAACGTTGGTCGACGAGGGACGCTTGCCCGAGGAGGAGCACACATTGACGATCCTCCCCCACTCCCGGCGCGCCATCACCGGTGCCGCCGCGCGCATGAGCCGCATCGGCGCCATCACGTGCAGCTCCCATTGCTCCTGCCACTCCTCGTCGGTGAGCTCCTCCAGCGCACGCACCGCGCTCGTGCCGGCGTTGTTGACGAGCGCGTCGATCCGCTGCCAGGCGTTGACGCAGGCTTCCACGACACGGTCACCGGCCCGCGGGCCGGTGACATCGATGGCCAGCGTCCGCGCACTGCCACCCACCGCGCGACACGCCTGTGCGACCTCCTCCAGGGCATCCTCATGGCGCCCCACCAGCAGCAGCGCGGCGCCTTCGCCGGCGAGGATCTCCGCCGTGGCCCGGCCGATGCCCCGCGAGGCTCCGGTGATGACGCAGGCGCGATCGGTGATGCCGAGATCCATGAGCCTGGATTCTCACACGTCGTCTGCGCCGCCGACCTCCGCTTGACGGGGCCCCGATTTGCTCAGCGAGATGGAACCCGAGGATCATGCCTGGGAACAGGCTGAGCTGTCCTCGCCAATAGACGCCGGCCTGCGCCTGGGTGACGGTCACCGCGCAGCGTGAGGTGTGGGTCGCGCGACTCGATCATCGTCTCACTGCTGCTGCGCTTCGTCGGGCCGCGCTGAGGCAGCGAGGCCACCCTGCCGGGCCTAAACGTGGCGTTCGAGGAATTCGAGGACTCGCGGCCAGGCGTCCTCACTGGCCTGGGCGTCCAGAGCCGGGCTCCCGCCTCTGCGAACCGTCCTGGCTTGGTCGCCGGGCATCCGGGGGGTCCGATCAGATGACCAGCACCGTCGTAGCTGAGGTGCTGGTCGGGGAACGGGTGCTGATGCCCCGCAAGGCGTGACATCGCGAGCTCGCAGAGCGTGGGCGCGGGCCCGAGCTGGTCCCCGGTTCCCGAGATCAGCAGCACGGGGCCCGCGATCTGCTCGAGCGGCGTGGTCGCCCGCTCGCGGGCCTCTGGGTCGACCAACGCCCGCTCGTACACAGGCTGCAGGGCCACCTTCTGGGCCAACACGGACACGACGAAGCCCGGCATGTCTCGGGCCCGCGGCTGGGCGAAGGGCAGGAACGGGACGGGATTGCCGTCAACGCTCCACGAGGACCTCGGGCCCTTCCGCCAACCACGGCGGTCGGCCGGAAGTCCCTGCCAGATGATGGGACTGGGCGTATAGCCGACGACGGCACTGATGTCCGGGGGACTGGTCGCGGCCAACAGCAACGCCAGCTCGCCTCCCTTGGAACGTCCCACGACTCCCACGCGCCGATCGGCGAGCTCGGGTTGCCGGCGAAGCCACTCGATCGCCCGCCGGACGTACTCGAGCGGTACCTCCACCAGCGCGGGCGGCAACTCGCCGACCCCAAAGTAGGCGAGCGCGAGCGCCATGAATCCGGCCTTGGCGAACGCGATCGCATCGTGATCGTCCAGACCGCCGCGCGACCCACCGAGAACCACCACCGCCGCGCCCCGGCGTTGGTCGAGCGGCGGGAGGACCAGCGTTCCGACGGCGCCTCCCGCGTCTACGGCGCGGAACTGGAGCCCATCTCGGTCCCCGCCGCGGGCAGCGCGGTCACGCCCTGAGAAGTCGATCATCGGTCCGATTCACTAAGCTTAGCGATAATCAGCATGCTGTCTAACCTCTCCACTGCGGCGGGCGAATCCTGGCCTACAGGCGCTCTGCTGGCCATGGCCGCCCGTCTGATCGAACAGGCGTGGAACCGACGGCTGGCAGGCTTGGAGATCAGTGGCGCCGGCACGAGCGTGCTGATCGCGCTCGATGGTGGCCCGCTCAGCCAGACGGAGCTCGCCGCCCTGTGTAGGGTCACCGGCCAGACGATGAGCCGCGCGCTCGACCGCTTGGAGCGCACCGGACTGGTGCGCCGGGAAGCTGACCCCACCGATAGGCGCCGCACACTGGTGCACCGCACCCATCGCGGCAGCGAAGTGCTGCGAACCGCGCTACAGGGGGAACCTGAAGCCCAGTCGGTCTTCGACCAGCTTCCAGACCCCCAGCGCTTTCGCCACGATCTCATGCGGCTGATCGCAGTACTCGAACAGGCATGATCGACCGCGATCGACGACCTCGACAGGCGGCAGGACGAGCGGTGACCGGTGCGGCGGCGCTGGCCCTGGCGGGGCTGCTGGGGCTCGCGGGCCCATCTGGCTTCGCCACCGTGGCGCTGGCCAAGTCCCGCACAACGCACGTGGAGGTGGTGCAGACCACCTCCGATCTATCAGAGCGCCTGACGCGCTTGCCAGGGGCTGAGTTTGGGGCCGCACCGTCGCCGGGCCTTCCGGTGATCGACGTTGACGAGACGGTGCGCTACCAGCGGGTCGCGGGCTTTGGCGCCGCGATGACCGACTCCTCGGCCTGGCTGCTCTACGAGAAGCTCTCGCCGCGCACGCGTACGGCCGTGATGAGAAGGCTGTTCGGCACAGGTGGCATCCGCCTGAGCTACGTCCGACTGCCGATGGGAGCAACGGACTTCACCCGAGACGGCAGGCCCTACACCTACGACGACCTGCGGCGAGGCCGCTCCGACCCGCGCCTGTCGCGGTTCTCGATTTCCCACGACAGGGCGTACATCATTCCGGCGCTGCGCCAGATGCTGGCGATCGACCGCCACGTCGAGATCCTCGCCACGCCCTGGAGCCCGCCCGCGTGGATGAAGACCAACCACCGCCTCAACAACGACGCCAACGGGGGCATGCTGAAGCGCTCCGCGTACCGACCGCTGGCGCGCTACTTCGTCAAGTTCATCCAGGCCTACGCTCGCCGCCGCATCCCGATCGCCGCGATCACGCCACAGAACGAGCCTGGCCAGCAAACGAGCTATCCCGGCCTGAACTGGCCTGAGCCCAGCGAGGCGCGCTGGATCGTCAACGACCTCAGACCAGCGCTGAGCGCCGCCGGCCTGCAGCCCAGGATCTACGGACTTGACTTCAGCTGGGTGGCCGCGCCCTACGCGCAGTCGCTGATCTCATCCGCGCCCGCCGCTCGAACCATCGCCGGGGTGGCATGGCACTGCTACGTCGGCGATCCCACCGCCATGACCATGCTGCACGAGCTCGCGCCCCAGCTCCAGCAGATCGAGACGGAATGCTCGAGCGGGATCGCGCCCGCTCCGGTCGCGGAGCTGGTGATCGCCTCGATGCGCAACTGGGCGAGCACCGTGCTGTTGTGGAACCTCGCGCTTGACCCGGATGGAGGCCCGGTGCAGCGACCCAACGCGGGCTGCAGGCACTGCACCGGGGTGGTGACCGTCCACGAGCGCACTCGCACCGCCAGCTATGGCCGTGACTACTATCAGCTCGGACAGGCGAGCAGGTTCATCCAGCGAGGCGCCCGGCGGATCCACTCCGACACCTTCGTCAGCTATCTGTTCAGGGTCGATGGCCAGGGGAACGACTACGCCTCGGCCGGGGTGGACGATGTCGCGTTCGAGAACCCGAACGGCAGCAAAGTCCTCCTCGCCTACAACAACACCCAGACGGCCCAGAGCTTTGCCGTCGAGTGGCATCGACGCTCGTTCCCCTACACCCTTCCGCCGGGAGCCACCGTGACCTTCGTGTGGGGGAAACATCGTCCTGGCCCGGGCCGCGGAGGTCGACGGGTCGTGGTGCGCAGAGGTCGAGGAGTCGTAGTGCGGTAACTTCTGACGCTGCGACGTTGTTCGGCCGAGATGGGTGAAGGCCCGTCGCGCGCTTCTCCCTCTCCCGGGCTACCCCGGGGACACCGTCATACCAGGCCACCACATCGCGAGCCCACGACGCCGCGCACGGGTTCACGCGCGGCCGGTCAGCGCTGACCCACGCGGTCGAGCACACGGGACAGTTCGTGGTCATGCGACTTGATCTCGCGGACTTCTTCGCGTCGATCCCAGCGCGGCGGGTGTTTGGCATCTTCCGCGCCGCCGGGTATCCCGAGTCGGTGGCGTACACCCTCACCGCCTTGACCACCAACGTGGTCGCGCGGTCAGCTTGGCAAGCGCTCGCTCGTCCCGCTGACCCCCATCAGGTCGGCGCCCACCACCGTCTCGGCCGGCAACTCGCCACGCCTCACCTTCCCCAGGGGGCGCCCAGTTCACCCTCCCTCGCCAATCTCGCCGCGTTCGGGCTCGACCGGCGACTCAGCGGGCTCGCCGCGGCGTTCGAGCTCATCTACACGCGCTACGCCGATGACCTCACCTGGTCAGGGTCGCAGCGGCCACTTCGCAACGCCAGCCGGCTGCGCCACGTGATTGAGGCGATCGCGCGCGAGGAGGGCTTTGCCATCAACCATCGCAAGTCGATGCTCGCCACCCGCGCGGGACGTCAGCGGGTCTGCGGGATCGTGGTCAACGAACGCCCCAATCCTCCCCGCGTCGAGTACGACCTGCTCAAGGCGATCCTTCACAACGCCACCGTGCACGGACCCGAGGGCGAGAACCGCGCCGCCACGCCGGCTTTCCGGACCCACCTCCTCGGCCGGATCGCCTGGGTGCAATCCCTGCACCCGCAGCGCGGCGAGCGCCTGCGTCGCAAGTTCGCTCAGATCCACTGGGAAGACGGCCCGCGACACGGCGGCCAAATCGCGGCAGGGCGCCACCTCACTCGAGCTTGGCGGTGTGAAGCCGATCCGGCCGCCCCGCAATTTGGCCACACGGGCAAAGTGACGCACGGTGCCCGAGATCAGGCGTGACCCCGGCGCCTCAACCCGGCACCGCGGCCACCGCCATGATCGACCCGATCCAGAACCGCTGCTCGTCGCCGCGGTCGTTGCAGATCGCCCGCACCTGCGACCCCTCGACGTCGAGCGGCCTGATGCAGCGACGGCTCACCCCGCGCGCCCCGGCGTAGACGATGAACACCTCCTCCTCGTTCTCGATCGCGTCGAGGATGACATCGATGGTGCCGTCGCGGTCATCCTCGGGATCGTCCCCGTCGCGGTCCCGCCGCGCGTCCTCCGCGCCGGCGCGAGCACTCTCGACCGCCACCGGTGCGGGTGAGCGGAGCGTGGAGACGAGCTTGCCGGCCGGACCCGCAGCGGCCGACGGACGGGCTGCCCACGCGAGCTGGACGTCGGTCTCCCGGCGTTCGCGGTCATCCCACTGACCCGAGATCCGGTCCAGCCCGGGCTCGAGCTCGCGACCCGCGGTCGCGAGCGCGCGTCGGAGCTCCCCGAGTCGATCGGCCCTGAAGGCCAGCAACCGGTTCCCGATCCGTTCGACGACGAGCTCCGCCAGCGGCCCGGACGCGAGCGCGTCGGCGAGCTGCGGCTCGCCCGCATCGAGCATCATCGCCGTGCGGACGCGCAGCGGGGGCCCAGCCCCGGCGGCCCAGTCCGCGACCGAGCGAGCGACGTTCTGGGGTACGTCCCCCGCCACCCCGCGCAGGGCGGCGAGCACGCCGTCGGGTCCGACGCCCGCCCGCTCCCCGACGCGCACCGAGCTGCGGGTGATTCGGTAGACATGCGGTTGACCGGCGACCGCCTCCCCGGCCAGCTCGAGCGTGAGCCGCTGGGCCGGAGTCGGATGGCGCAGCAGCACGATCTCGAAGTTGCCCTGGCAGATTCCGGGCGGGCCGGCGCCGGAGCCATCGCCCTCGCGCGCCTCCGAGCGCTCCACTGAGCGCACCGCCACGGGCTTCCCGTCGCGACTCAGCCCGATCTCCGCCCGCCCCGCCAACCAGCCGACCTGGACCGCGAGCAGGCCTCGCTCGACCTTCGACAGGCGGGGATCGATGCGCTCGCCCGCCTGCTCCAGGAACCGCGCGAGCGCGTCGCCGAGGGACGGGAGGGAAACGGCGTCCAGCGCCGCGGCGGCGCTGAGCAGAGACAGCCCGGCGGCGTCGAGGGTGCCGATGACGACATGCTCGACCAGACGAGCGCTCAGCTCGGAGTCACCGGACTCCAACGTGCGGCGCAGGCTGCCGGTGGGCACCAGCTCGCGCTTGGTCTCCCATCCGGAGGCGTCGTCGTGGCGTACGCGCAGTGCCCCCTCCTGGCGCAGGACGACAAGGGCCATCTCGAGCCGGCGCTGGCGCAGGAAGTCCTCCGCGTCGTAGACGTCGAGCCGGGGCAGGGCGGCGTCGAGCTTCGGCCAGGCCCGCTGGTAGAGGTCACCGTCGGTCTTCACCCGCGCCGGCTCGCGGTGAAGCGCCGCCCACACTGCCACGGCGTCGTGGGCGAGCTGGAGCGGTGCGCCGATCCAGCGCTCGGCGCGAGCCGGCTTCATCGCCGCGACGTGGGCCAGCGCGAGCGCCGCCAGGAGCGGCCCGCGCAGATCATCCGGCACGGCGTACTCGTTGCGCCACCCTCCGCGGAAGCCGAAGGCGAGGCCATGGCGCTCGAGCTCGAGATCGGCGCTGTCCCCCGCGGGAGAATAGAGATAGCCCTGCGCTCCGGCCCGCAGCACCTTGGCGACCGCCCGTCCGCGGGCGGGCGCCGACAGGCGCGCCAGGAGCGCCAGGAGCGCCTCCAGGTGCGGGGGATCGAGCAGCGCCGACGCGATCTCCTGCGCGCTGGCGCGCTTTCCCAGCCCGACGGCGCCGGCCACCGCCGAGCGGTGCTTGGCGCTGACCCCGGCGAGGCACTGCTCGAGCTTCACGCGGCCCGGCGCTCCGGCAGCACCACCAGCTCCTCAGGCGCGAGCACGGTGTAGCTGTATCCCTGCTCGGCGAGGAACAACTGGCGCTTGTGCGCGAACTCCTGCTCGCTGGTCTCGTGCGAGACGAGGGTGTAGAAGTAGGCCCGGTTCTCTCCCGGCTTCGGTCGCAGCAGGCGCCCCAGCCGCTGCGCCTCCTCCTGGCGGGACCCGAACGTCCCCGACACCTGCACTCCGACGCTCGCCGACGGCAGGTCGAGGGCGAAGTTCGCCACCTTGCTGACGCAGAGGGTCCGCAGCGAGCCGGCGCGGAAACGGTCATACAGCTCCTCGCGCTCGTAGCGCGGCGTCTTGCCGGTGATCAGCGGCACCCCCAGCCGGGCGGCGATCCGCGCGAGCTGGTCGACGTAGTAGCCGATCACCAGCGCCTGCGCTCCGGGGTGGCGAGCCAGCACGGTGGCGACGAGGTCGTCCTTGGCGGGATTGCCGCTCGCGAGGCCAAATTGCTCGCGTGCTTCGGCCAGGGCGTAGCTCATCCGTCGCTCCGGGCCGAGGGGAACCCGCACCTCGGTGCACTCCGCGCTGGCGATCCAGCCCGCATCCTCGAGCTCGCGCCAGGCGGTGTCGTAGCGCTTGGGCCCGACCAGCGAGAACACCAGCGGCTCCGCGCCATCCTCGCGAATCAGGGTCGCGGTCAGGCCGAGGCGCCGGCGCGCCTGGATCCGAGCCGTGGCCCGGAACACCGGCGCCGGGAGCAGATGCACCTCGTCGTAGATCACCAGGCCCCACTCGCGGCGCTCGAACAGGTCGAGGTGCGGGAATCCCCCGTCCTTGCGCGGTCGATGGGTGAGCATCTGGTAGGTCGTGAGCGTGATCGGCCGGATCTGCTTGGCCTTGCTCGAGTACTCCCCGACCGCCTCGGGCGCGACGCTCGTGCGCTGCAGCAGCTCCCGGCGCCACTGCAGCAGCGAGGCGGCGTTGCTGGTCACGATCAGCGTCTCGGCTCCTTGCTGGGCGATCGCCGCGAGCCCGACGATCGTCTTTCCCGAACCGCACGGGAGCACGACGACGCCCGCGCCGGCCTGCGCAAACGCCGCCGCCGCGTCGAGCTGGTAGGGACGGAGCTCGAGCCGATCGGACAGCTCCAGCTCGAGCGCGTCCCCGTCCTCGTAGGGCGCCAGATCCTCGACGGGCCACCCGAGCTCGATCAGCGCCTGCTTGAGCGGTCCTCTCGCCGGAGCGGCGAGCGTCGCCTCCAGGGGCGATGGCCGCCCCCGCAACAGCGACGCCACCGGCCCCGCGTGCCCCACCTCGGCCAGCAGCGCCGGATCGTCGGCGAGCAGACGCAGCAGCCCCGCCTCGCCCTCGAGCAGCCGCAAGCGGCCATAGCGGCCGCACAGATCCCGCACGTCGGCGAGCACGGCCTGCGGCACGTCGTAGCGAGAGAGCTCGACCAGGGTGCGCACGATCTCGCCGGCCGCCAGGCCGCCAGCAGCGGCGTTCCACAGGGAGACGGCCGAGATGCGATAGGTGTGGACGTGCTCGGGGCTCTTCTCGAGCTCGGCAAACGCCGCCAGCGCGCGCCGCGCAGCCTCGAACTGCGGATGGGCGACCTCCAGCAGCACCGATCGGTCGCTCTGGACGATTGCGGGACCCGACATATCTGGAAGGGAAGAATAGGGAGGCGGGCGGACGGAGCAGCGTCGCCACGGGCGACGGATTCGCCGAGTTGCCGACGGGACCGCTTGTCGAAGACGCCACGGCGCGCTAGCCTTGCGCCATGGCGTCACGCGCCAGCCTCAGAGCATCTGATGACGATCGTGAGCGGGTCGTTGAGCGGCTGCGCGGAGCCGCCGCGGAGGGGCGCCTGGTTTCCGAAGAGCTGGAGCAGCGGATCGGGCTCGCACTGGTGGCTCGCACCTATGGGGAGCTCGAGGTGACCGTCGCCGACCTCCCCGGCCCCGGTTTGGCCCGTCGGCGCACCCGAGGCCTCCCGCTGGCCCATCCGGTCTTGACGCTCGCGATCACGATTCCGGTCGCGGTCGCGGTCATCGCGGCAACGGTCCTGCTGGTTACCGGCCTGCTGGCAACCTGGATGCTGTGGGCCCTCGCCGCGTGGTGGTTCTTCGGTCACCGGCGCGGCGCATGCCGTGCGGGGTACGGACGCTCGCGGAGCGGTTACTCCAGGCGTCCTGCGCTCAGGTATCCCGATCCCCAGCCTGAGCGCGGCCCCTGGGTCTAAGGAGCGGGCGCTGGTTGGGCGAGCCGCCGTCCGGTAAGGACGGAGGCCAGGACATGTTCGCATTCGATCGGCTGACCACGGAGCGGGCGGGTCAGCGAGCTGGATTGCCTCACCTGGACGATCGAATGCACCATATGCGTCCGTTGGATCGTCCACGTCGCACCCGGGCGTGCCTCCCGTTCAACCCGCGCCGGCGAGTGAGCGCATCAACTTCGTAGCTCAGCCCTACACCCTCCTTCATTCCGGTCTGGAGCACAGCATCACGGGCCTGCTGGGACGGGTAGCGAACGATCGTGGTGAGCCTGGTGGCGCCATCGCTTTCCTCGGTCAGGGTGACGGTTTGAGCGTTCGGGCCAATCGCCCCCCCAGCTTTCGGTGTTGACGATCCGCTCGGGCCGTGTCACCTCGCGGTAGACGCCGCTCCTCTGGATCTCGTCCCCGGTTGCGTGACGCCACTCGTGGTGCCAGCCGCCTCCGGGTCGCAGGTCCAGCTCGCAGCCCGCCATCTCCCACCCTTCGGGGCGAGCATCAACCGGCGCAGGTGCTCGGGCGTGGTCAGCGCCTCCCACACGGTCAACGAGTCGCCGCCGAGTTCGAGCAACCGCTGATCCCCGCCCGCCGCAAGTCCAAGCCGTCCGCTGCGGCCCTAACCCTTCTCGCCCAGCTCGAGCACGGCCAGGAACGCCTCCTGGGGGACCTCGATCCGGCCGACCTGCTTCATCCGCTGCTTGCCCTTCTTCTGCTGCTCGAGCAGCTTGCGCTTGCGGCTGATGTCCCCGCCGTAGCACTTGGCGATCACGTCCTTGCGGTAGGCCTTGATCGTCTCGCGGGCCACGATCCGCGCCCCGACGGCGGCCTGGATCGGGACGTCGTACTGCTGGCGGGGGATCTTCTGGCGCAGCTTCTCGGTCAGCGAGCGCCCAGAGTCGTAGGCCTTGCTGCGGTGCACGAGCATCGACAGGGCGTCGACCGGATCGCCGGCGAGCAGGATGTCGAGCTTGACCAGATCGGACTCGCGGCGTCCGACGAGGTCGTAGTCGAGCGAGGCGTAGCCGCGGGTGCGCGACTTGAGCTGGTCGAAGAAGTCGAGGACGATCTCCGCCAGCGGCAGGTCGTAGGTCAGCTGCACGCGCTCCTCCGAGAGGAAGTGCATGCCGACGTGCTCCCCGCGGCGCT
>JBPCPO010000070.1:0-24571 GCA_050999075.1 Solirubrobacteraceae bacterium | reverse complement strand
GCCCGTACCGGCGAGGGCGGCCGCGGCGGCCTCGAGGCGCTTGACCTCGTCGCGCAGTTCAGCGAGGCGATCCTCGATCTCCTTGCGCGCGCTATCAACAAAATTAGTCACTTACTACCTCCGGATGGATTTCGGTAAGGCAGAGAGTAACGGTTAAACGGCTACGTCCCCCGCGGACGGCGCGATCGGAGTCTCTCCCCGTGAGGCCTGCGGAGCGATGTTGAGCCTTCGCAGCACGCCGGCGCGCACCGGATGGACGTGCACTCGCATCACCAATCCGTCACGCAAGGTCCATATGTGAGCGGGTGTGTTCGGATCACGCCCTTGATATGTGACGGTTACGAGCGCTAGGACGTCGTCGCCGATGTCCATCAGCTCCTCGATCTCGTGGGTCGGGGAATACGACGTGGACCAGCCCCCGAGCCAGCCGCCCAGGGCGTCGAGCCCGCGGATCGTCCGCGTCGGCGTCACCCACTCGATGTCGGGCGAGAAGCTCGCGAGCATCGTGTCGAAGTCGCCCCGGTTGGCCGCGGCGTAGATGCTGCGGATCAGCTCATGGTCCGTTCCCATCCCCGCAACCAGTATGGCGCGCCCGGACCGCCGGCGAGACGGCTCGCGGCCGGCGCAGCGGTCAGCCCTTTTCGACCAGGTCCTTGAGGCGCTGCAGCGAGGCCTTGGCCTCACGCTCGGGCGTCCCGCCGACGAGCGCGCGGCTGGCCGCCGCGCCCAGCGGGCCCAGCGGCGGCTTGAACTCGTTGGCGTACTCGAAGCGGGTGCCGCCGTCGCGGGCGGAGAGGCGGTACTCGGTGTGGGCTCGCGACCGCGCCGGTCCGCGCCCCTCCCAGATCGCCACCTCCGGCTCGCGGGCCTCGGCGACCTCCCACTTGACCTTGAAGTTGATCCCGCGCAGGCACAGGGTCTGCTCGACCGTGGAGCCGTCGCGCAGCGGCCGGTCCGACGCCTTGGCGACCTTGCGGTGAATGGTCACCCAGTCGCCGAGCCGGTCGGGGTCCATCGCGATCTCCCACACCTTCTCGGGCGGTGCGGCGATGTCTATCTCTACGGTGACGCGGTTGCTCACGGCGGCGAACCCTATTTGGCGCTGAGCGGCTCGCGCTCCTCCCAGGAGCGCAGCGCGCGCTCGACGGCGGAGTCGAATGAGTGCTGCCGGATGCCGAACAGCCGCTGCGCCTCGTCGTCGCGGGGCAGGAGGTCGTGTCCCAGGCCCTCCATCAGCGGGCCCACCAGCTCGATGTCCTCGCCGCCGATCGCGGCCGCGAACTGGCCGGTGAGCCGGGTCGCCTTCAGGCCGACACGGAGGCTGGGGCGGTCCAGCAGCAGGTGGTCGCGGACGCGCTCGACCAGCTCGCCGAGGCTCAGCACGTCGGGCCCGGCGATGTCAAGCGAGCGGCCGGCGGCGGCGGGTTCGGTCGCGGCGCGGGCGAGGTACTCGACGACGTCGCGACCATCGATGGGGGTGGTGCAGCGCTCGCGCCAGCCGGGCAGAGGGATGACCGGCATCCGCTCGACGAGGCGCACGATCAGCCGGAAGGACCGCGAGCCTGCGCCGATGACGATCGAGGCCCGCAGGGCGACCGGGCCGGGGGCGGACGCCAGCAGGATCCGCTCGACCTCGAGTCGGCTGGCCAGGTGCTCCGAGGGGGGCGCGCCGGCAGGGACGAAGCCCCCGAGGTAGACGACGCGGCCCACGCCGGCGCGGTTGGCCGCCTCGGCGAACCCGGTGGCGGCGCGGCGGTCGCGCTCAGCGAAGGAGGCGCCGTTGCCGGCCGCCTCCATCGAATGGACGAGGAAGTAGGCGGCGTTGGCGCCCTGCAGCGCGGCGTCGAGGCCCTCGCCGGTCACGACGTCGCCGGCGAACGGGTCGATCCCCGGGGGCAGCCGGGCGGGGTCGCGGGCGAAGCCGGCCAGGTCGTGGCCGTCGGCTGCGAGGCGGGGGATCAGCTCGGATCCGATGTATCCGGTCGCGCCGGTGACGAGGATGCGCATGGGAGTTCCCGCACATTACGGACGGGCCGCCGCCGGCCCCGGGGCGAAGTTCCTGCGATTTGCGAGAAGGGCGCCCGGCGGCCCCTTGAGCATGCCCGCTTCGACATGCTTAGATCGCCGTCCTGCCGGGTGCCGCGTCCGGCGGGGTCAAAAATCACGATGCAGGAGGGGTGGTCCGAAGATGGCGCAACGGCGCGCGTCCGCGCGTGCAGCAAAGCCGGCGTCCTGTGAGGACTGCTACTTCCGCTGCAACATGCTCTGCGCGCTGGAGACCAGCGAGCCGTGCGTCACCTTCCGGCCCGACGCGCCCGAGGGGCTGAGCCCGCCGCGCCAGCTGCGCTTCACCTTCCGCTCGGAGGCCCGCACCCACGCGGCCTGGGCGTTCCCGACGCCGCACGAGCAGGCGGCGCTCCACGCTCACTGAGCCTTCGCGCCCTCGTCCTCGGCCTCGGCGCGCCGCGCGATCCAGTTCGCCCCCGGCGTGTCGCTCAGGCCGTGGACGATGATCGAGCAGAACACGACGAGTGCGGCCAGGTTGAAGATCCGGCCGCTGGTGGAGGTCTCGCCGAGGATCAGCAGCGAGAACGCCATCGTGGCGACGCCCTTGGGTCCGAACCAGGACATGAACGCCTTGGTGGCGGTGCTCACCTCGCTTCCGATCAGCGCCAGGAAGACGGCCACGGGCCGGGCGACGAGGAGCGTGAAGGCCACGATCGCAACGGCCGCCCAGCCGTCTCCGAACAGGCCGTGGATGGTCAGCAGCGAGCCGAAGACCACGAACACCGCGAGCTTGACGATCTCCACGATGTCCGCCGAGCGACGCTCGAACGTCTCGCGCAGGTCAGGGCGCCGGATCCCGAGCGTGATCGCGCAGACGAAGACGGCGATGAACCCGTTCCCGCTGGGATCGGCCACGGCGACCCCGTATGCCGCGAATGCCACCCCCAGGGCGTAAAGGGCCTTCTGGTGGTCGGGGATGGCAGCCAGCGCGCCGCGTCCGCGGGGCATGAGCTTGGAGGCCAGCAGCCCCGCGATCACGCCGAACGCGAGCCCCAGCCCGATGTCCTGGAGCACGAACCTCCACCACACGAAGTGCGGGTCGCTGAGCCCGGTGCTCAGCGCGAGCACGGCGGGCAGCGCCAGGCCGTCGTTCATGCCCGACTCGAGGTTCAGGGAGTGCCTGATCAGACGCGGTACGCGCGGGTTCGTGACGACAGCGGAGGAGAGGACCGGATCGGTGGGCGACAACAGGGCGCCCAGGAGGAACGAGGCCGTCCAGCTCAGGTCGGTCAGCGCGTGCGCGGCCACGGCGACCAGCCCGGCGGTGATCGGCATCGCCAGCACGAGCTTGCGCAGCGGCAGGTGCCAGGCCGTCTGCAGCATCTCCGCCTCGACCTCCAGCCCGTCGCGGAACAGGATCACGATCAGCGCGACGACCGCGAGATTGGCGACGAAGGCGGAACCGGGATCGAAATTCAGCACGTGGAGGCCGCCGTGCCCGAGCGCGAAGCCGGCGACCACGAAGACCGCGGCGAGCGAGAGGATCGAGCGGCGGGCGAGACCCGAGATCAGCGCGCCGACTATCAGCAGCGCGCCGAAGACCGCGACGACCGTGTCGAAATGCCCGGCTCCGGCGGTGCCGGGCCCCAGCCAACGCAACGAGAAGTCCACCACGACGCAAGCGTCTCAGACGCCGCGGGCGACCCGCTCGGACCGGCCTAGCGCTGCGAGCAGGCCTCGGCGGCCAGCTCGGCCGCGTCGGCGCGCCCGAAGTCGCGCGCCAGGCAGCGCTCGATCTCGAGGCGGCTGGCACCGCCGAGCATCATCTCGATCGCGAAGGTGTGGGCAGCGTCGCGCGTGTCGGGCGCGTCGAGCACGGCGTGGCCGTTGACGGGCGCGGGCTCGGGGTCCGTCACCCGGGCCGGCCGGGGGTCGCCGGCCTGCGCCTCGCGGGCCTCCTTGCGCTCCAGCCAGCCGACGAGGCTCTCGCTCTGGCGCCGGGCGTCGTGGGCGTGGGCGACCAGCGAGTCCACCGCGTCGAGGACCGGTACCGGCGCGCGGCCCTCGGCGGCATCGCGCCGGATGAACTCCGTCTGCACGACGAGGGCGTGGGCCAGGCTGCCGATCATCCGCAGTGTCGCGGCGGCGTTCTCGCCGCGGACGGTGTCGGCCGGGGAGGGGATCTCATCGGGGATGGCGGCCGGGGGCGGGCTCAGGCCGATGGCGGGCGGCTTGACGGCGCGCAGTGTCCGCCGGCGGGCCGGCAGCAGAGAGCTCGAGCGTGGAATCGGTAGCGCCATAAGTCCTGTCCTGCCGCCCCAAAGCATCCCCGCAGCGGGTGCGCGATCAACGGGGATGGAGGTTTTGCAGACCCCCCGAGGGGCATCTCCGGCCGGCATGGGCCCTATAGCTAAGGTTTCCGCGATGGCTCCCGAACGAGATCTCTTCGCCAACTTCCAGCGCATGCGCCGCAAGATGGACGAGCTATTCGGCGGCGTGATCGACCGCGGCCGGCTGATCCGCGGCGGCTCCGGCTTCTCGCCTCCGGTGGACGTCTACTACTGCGGCGACCCGCCGCGCGCGGTCGTCAAGGCCGAGCTGGCCGGGATCGAGGCCGACGACCTCGCCCTCGAGGTCCGCGGCCGCGAGCTGATCATCACGGGCCTGCGCCGCGCCGCCGACGCCGAGGGCCGCGTCTATCAGCAGCTCGAGATCGAGCATGGGCCGTTTCGCCGGGTGATCGCGCTCGGCGCCGACGTGCAGGCCGGCGAGGCACGGGCGACCTACGACGACGGGATCCTGCGCATCGAGATCCCCCTCGTCGCGCCCGGCGAGCCGCGCAGCGTTCCCATCGAGACCCCCGCGCGCGAGGGCGAGCCGTGATCGACATCATGGATACGGGCGAGAACGGCCAGGGGATCCCGATCGAGGTCACCGCGCCGCCGGAACTGCCCAAGGCGCTGCCGATCCTGCCGCTGGGCGACATGGTCGCCTTCCCCGACACGCTGACTCCGCTCGCGGTGGGCCAGCAGCGCTCGATCGACCTGGTCAACGAGGCGCTGGCCGGCAACCGGATGCTCGTGATGGTCGCGGCCCGCGAGGGCGCCCCCGAGACGCCCAAGCCGGACGAGATCTACGACGTCGGCGTGGCCGGCGCGATCGCCCGGATGATGCGTGCGCCCGACGGGACGCTGAGGCTCCTCGTGCAGGGCGGCCAGCGCGTGAAGATCACCCGCTGGATCCGCGAGGAGCCCCACCTGCTCGCCGAGATCGAGGAGCTCGGAGACGTCGTGGAGGAGACTCCGGAGCTCGCGGCGATGGTCCGCAACGTCCAGCAGACCTTCGGCGAGATCATCGAGCGGGTCCCGTACCTGCCCGAGGCGCTGCAGATGGCCGTCGCCAACGTCGACGACCCCAGCGCCCTCGCGCACCTGATCGCCGGCTCGCTGCGAATCAAGACCGAGGAGAAGCAGGAGCTGCTCGAGGAGTTCGACGTCGCCAAGCGCCTGCGCCGCCTGTCCGAGATGCTCGCCGCCGAGCTCGACCTGATCTCCGCCAGCGCGCGGATCCAGTCGCAGGTCCAGTCCGAGGTGGACAAGTCCCAGCGCGAGTTTTTCCTGCGCCAGCAGCTCAAGGCGATCCAGGAGGAGCTCGGCGAGGCCGACGAGGTCCAGGCCGAGGCCAACGAACTGCGCGATCAGCTGGCGGCGATCACGCTCCCGGCCGAGGTGCGCAAGCAGGCCGACCGCGAGCTGGCCCGCTTGGAGCGCCTGCAGCCGGCGATGGCGGAGTACGGGGTCGTGCGGGGCTACCTCGAGTGGATCGCCGCCCTGCCGTGGGACAAGTCCACCGAGGACAACCTCGATCTGTCCCACGCCCGGACGATCCTCGACGAGGATCACTACGACATCGAGCAGGTCAAGGACCGGATCCTCGAGTTCCTCGCCGTGCGGAAGCTGAAGCCCGACGCGCGCGGATCGATCCTCTGCTTCGTCGGACCACCCGGCGTGGGCAAGACGTCGCTGGGGCGCTCGATGGCCCGCGCGCTGGGCCGGGGATTCGAGCGGATCAGCGTGGGTGGGGTGCGCGACGAGGCCGAGATCCGCGGTCATCGCCGCACCTACATCGGCGCGATGCCGGGGACGATCATCCGCTCGATGCGCGACGCCGGCGCCTGCAACCCGCTGCTGATGATCGACGAGATCGACAAGATGGGCGCGGACTTCCGGGGCGATCCATCCAGCGCGATGCTCGAGGTTCTCGATCCCGAGCAGAACTTCGCCTTCCGCGACCATTACCTCGACCTCCCCTTCGACCTCTCGAAGGTGATGTTCGTCACCACCGCCAACACGCTCGAGACGATCCCCGGGCCGTTGCGCGACCGGGTCGAGGTGATCGTCCTGGCGGGCTACAGCGAGGCCGAGAAGCTCGAGATCGCCAAGCGCTACCTGGTTCCCCGCCAGGTGGAGCGCAACGGCTTGAGCGCCAGCCGGATCGCCTTCACCGACCCGGCGCTGCGGGCGACGATCAACGACTACACGCGGGAGGCGGGGGTGCGTCAGCTCGAGCGCGAGATCGGAGCCGCGTGCCGCAAGGTCGCCCGGCAGGTGGCCGAGGGCACGGCGGCTCGCAAGCTCACGGTCACCGAGCCGCGCCTACGCGACCTGCTGGGCCGGCGCAAGTTCTTCACCGAGGCCCGCCGGCGAACCTCGCGTCCGGGGGTCGCCACGGGCCTGGCCTGGACTCCCGTCGGGGGCGACGTCCTGTTCGTCGAGGCCACCGCGATGCCTGGGCGCGGCAAGCTCACGATCACCGGCCAGCTCGGCGACGTGATGAAGGAGTCCGCACAGGCGGCGCTGTCCTACGTGCGCAGCAACGCGGCGCAACTACTCCCCGAGCTGCCCGAGGACTGGTTCGCGGGGCACGAGATCCACATCCACGTCCCGGCGGGCGCGATCCCCAAGGACGGTCCGAGCGCCGGCATCGCGATGGCCACCGCGCTCGCCTCGCTGCTCACCGGGCGGTCGGTGCGCTCCGACGTGGCGATGACGGGGGAGATCACCCTGACCGGGCAGGTGCTGCCGATCGGGGGGCTGAAGGAGAAAGCGCTCGCTGCGCAGCGCTACGGCCTGCGCCGCGTGATCGCGCCGGTGCTCAACGCGGAGGATGTCGAGGACATTCCGACCCACCTGCGCAAGGATCTCGAGTTCGTGTTCGCCTCGACGATCGACGAGGTGCTCGACGCCGCGCTGGCTCGAAGGCGGGCAAGTGGCTATCGCGTATCCTGACGGTTCCGCCCCCCAGTCCCGAGGAGAGAAATGGCATCACGAAAGAAGAAGCTCAAGGCGGCGGTTCCATTCAGCACCGCCGACGTCGCCAATCTGACCAAGTCCAATCCGTACGTCCAGCGCCTGATCGAGGATCCCGATCTGCGCGCGAACCTGCAGAAGGCGATGGATGCGAGCAAGAGCGCCTACGAGCGCCTGGCCGACGGCAAGAATCCCGCCAAGTCTCTGATGGACGACAAGAAGCTGCAGAACGACCTGCGCAACGCGGTCGAGTCGATCCGCGATGCCACGACCGCGCTGGCGGACGCACCGAAGAAGCGTCGCCGGGGTCGCGCGGCCGGTCGCCTGCTGCTGGTCGCCGGCGTGGGCGGCGGAGTTGGACTCGTGGCCAACGAGAAGCTGCGCTCAAAGGTGCTCGACAAGCTGTTCGGCGCCGAAGAGGAGTTCCAGTACACCCCCGCTGCGGCCGCGGCAGGCTCCGCTGCGGCGCCGGTAGGCACGGCCTAGGGCGCTAACCGCTGGCAAGCTGAGCAGTGCGCAGGGTTGCCGCGCTCGCGCCGGCGGCCCTGCTTGCGCTGCTCGTGATCGCGCAGCTGGCGCTTCCGGTCCTCGCAGCGCAGCGCCTGCGCGACCGCTTGGGGGCCTCGGGGCGGGTGCTGGCCGTCGAGGTCCACGCCTTTCCGGCCGTCGAGCTGCTCTGGCACCACGCTGACCGCGTGGTCATCCGCCTGGCGCAGTACCGCTCGAGCTCCGGTCACCTCGGCGGCGTCCTGGCGCAGACGGCTGAAGTGGGATCGCTCGACGCCTCGGCGGGCGAGCTCGACACCGGGCTTCTGACCCTGCGCGACGTGGCGCTGCACAAGCGCGGCGCCGAGTTGACCGCCAGCGCTCGGGTCGCCCAGGCCGATGTGCGGGCGGCGCTGCCCCTGTTGCAGTCAGTCCAGCCGGTCGCCTCGGGGGACGGGGCGCTGATCCTGCGGGGGACCGCGACGCTGCTCGGGGTGAGCGCGAGCATCGACGCGACCCTGGCCGCTTCTCAGGGCCGGCTCGTCGTCGCGCCTGACATCCCCTTCGGCGCGCTGGCCACGATCACCGTGTTCGCCAATCCCCGGCTCTATGTGCAGGGCGTGGGGGCGAGCACGGTGCCCGGAGGGTTCTCCGTGTTCGCCCAGGGGAGGTTGAGATAGGACGACCCCGCCGCGGGCGGGTCTTCCTGCCGCGGGCGAACCTCGCCGCCGCGGCGAACCTACCCGCCGCGGGCGAACCACCCTGCCGGGGGCGAACCACCGTGTCGCGGGCGAACCACCGTGCCGCGGGCGAACCACCGTGCCGCGGGCGAACCACCCTGCCGCGGGCGAACCACCCTGCCGCGGGCGAACCACCGTGCCGCGGGCGAACCACCCTGCCGCGGGCGAACCACCCTGCATAACACGACAGCGACGAGCGAGGGTGCCGGGATTGACGTGTTGTGCATGCAGGACATGCACAAGTCGACAGGCCGCCCCCCGGATGACTTGATTGACGTGTTGTGCATGCGGCGCCCTGATCGGGGCCGGATCTCCATGGCAAGGCTCTAATCGGCACGGCCTCAACGGCAGGATCGGCCGAAAGCGATCACTGACCCCGCTTGCGCGAACTCTTCACCCCTCGCGATCGAGCTTGGGCGAGGTCCAGGGCTGGCGCAGGCGGCGGTCGAGCTCGTCGCCGAGGGCGTCGATGGCGATCCGCTGCTGCGTGAGGCTGTCGCGATCGCGCAGGGTGACCGTGCGGTCCTCCAGCGACTGATGGTCGATGGTGACCGCCCAGGGAGTGCCGATCTCGTCCTGGCGGCGGTAGCGGCGGCCGATCGCACCGCCCTCGTCGTACTCGGCCTGGAGGCGGTCGCGCAGCGCGCGGTGAACCTCGCGCGCCAGCTCGGGCTGACCGTCCTTGCGCACCAGCGGCAGGACGGCGACCTTGACCGGCGCGAGCAGCGGGTGCAGCCGCAGGACGGTGCGGCGCTCGCCCTCGATCTCGTCCTCGTCGTAGGCGTCCACGAGGAACGCCAGCGTCGCGCGATCGGCGCCCGCGGCCGGCTCGATCACGTGCGGGACGTAGCGCTCACCCGAGGCGGTGTCGACGTACTCGAGCTTCTGCCCCGAGTGCTCGGCGTGCTGGGTGAGGTCGAAGTCGCCGCGGTTGGCGATCCCCTCGAGCTCTGACCAGCCGATCGGAAACAGGTATTCGACGTCGGAGGTCGCGGTCGAGTAGTGCGACAGCTCGTCGGGCTCGTGCGCCCGCAGCCGCACGAGGTCGGGACGCAGGCCCAGGCGTGTATACCAGCTCGTCCGCTGCTCGAGCCAGTGCTCGAACCACCGCGGCGCCTCCTCGGGCGGGACGAAGAACTCCATCTCCATCTGCTCGAACTCGCGCATCCGGAAGATGAAGTTGCCGGGGGTGATCTCGTTGCGAAAGCTCTTGCCGATCTGCGCGATCCCGAACGGCGGCTTCTTGCGGGCGAACTGCAGGTAGTGCTTGAAGTTGAGAAAGATCCCCTGGGCGGTCTCGGGGCGCAGGTACACGGTCGCGCCCTCCTCCTTGACCGGCCCGATCGTCGTCTCGAACATCAGGTTGAAGTCGCGGGCCTGGGTCAGATCGCAGTCGGGAGTCTCGCCAGGGCGCTTGGACGGCTTGCGGCCGCAGTGACCCTGGTCGATGTGGTCGGCGCGGAAGCGGAGCTTGCAGGTGCGGCAATCGACCAGCGGGTCGGTGAATCCGGCCAGATGACCGCTCGCCTCCCACGTCCGGGGGTGCTGGATGATGGCCGAGTCCAGCGCGACGATGTCGTCGCGCTCCTGCAGCATCGCGCGCCACCACTGCCCCTTGACGTTGTTCTTGAGCAGCACCCCGTAGTGGCCGTAGTCGTAGCTTGAGCCGAGTCCCCCGTAGATCTCGCTGCTTCCGAACACGAATCCGCGCCGCTTGCAGAGCGAGACGATCTTGTCCATCGTGACCACGTCGTTGGGCATCGAGGGCGGGATGCTAGCCCTTGGCACTCTAACCTGCTGAGTGCCAAGACGGTCGGTTGGGGCCGGACCCGCACGCTATACTCCTGCGGGCAATGCCGATCTACGAGTACCGCTGTGAGCAGGGGCACACCTTCGAGGTCATCAGGCGGATGACGGACGGTCCGATCGTCTCCTGCGAGACCTGCTCGGCCCCGGTCGAGCGCGTGTTCACGCCGTTCGCGGTGCACTTCAAGGGCACGGGCTTCTACTCGACCGATTACGGCTCGAAGAACCGCGCGCGGGAGAAGGAGGCCGCCGAGGGCGCCGCGAAGAAGGCCAAGGCGGCGGAATCCTCGGGCGGGGACTCGAAGGGCGCCAAGGACACGAAGACTTCGGACTCGTCGAGCTCGACGGGCTCGGAGACAAAGTCCTCGTCCTCGGAGTCTTCGAAATCGTCGAAGTCGTCGAAGTCAGAGGCGACGACCTCCTCGTCCTCGTCCTCGAAGTCCTCGTCTTCGGATTAGCCTTTCTCCGCCCGGGGCGCCAGCACCGAGTCATCGCAGACCGCCCCGCCGGCGGTCGCAGAACCCGTCAGCCGCCCGTCAGCTTCGCGACGGCGCGCTGCACGGCGCCCGGCGACACGATCAGCGCGCTGCCGTACCCGGGCAGGACCTCGGCCCCGGTGGGCTTGAGCACGTTCACCGGAGTCGAGCCGCCGATCTCCGAGGCCGCGAACAGCGACAGCAGGGTGGGCCCGCCCATGTCGGTGCGCAGCACCTTGGGGGCGTCCCACGAGGCCCACGGGAGGCGCAGGAACGTGCTCGGCGACAGCAGCCTCCCCTTGATCGCGTTGAGAATCTGCTGCTGGTGCTTGACGCGCGTGAGGTCGCTGTCGGCCGGATTGCACTTGTTCTCGCGCGTGCGGGCGTAGGTGAGCGCGTCGCGGCCGTCGAGGTGATGGGCTCCCGGCGCCAGGTGGAGCGAGAAGCCGCCGTTCTTGGTCCCGCCGCTGATGTCCGAGCAGATGCGACCGGTGCTGACATCGACGCCGCCGATGGCATCGACGAACTTCGGAAACGCCGCCAGGTTCACGATGATGATGTGGTTGACCGTGACTCCGGTGAACCGCTGCACCGTGCGGATCGCCAGGGCCGGTCCGCCGAGCGCGTAGGCGGCGTTGATCTTGGCCAGGCCGTGGCCGGGGATGGTCGCGACCGTATCGCGCGGGATCGACAACCGCCTCGACGTCCCGCCGCCGATGCGCCACAGCATGATCGTGTCGGAGTTGCTGCCGGCGTCGCTGGTGTTGGCGCCGGGCTCCTTGGACCCTGCGGGGCGTTGATCGGTACCGAGGATCAGCACGGTGGCAGTCGACGTGAGCATATTCGGGCCCGAGGTGAGCGCGGCGTTTGCCGAGCCGGACAGGTTGCCCTGCTCGAGCTGCGCGCTGACGACGAACAGCACCAGCGACAGCAGCAGCCAGGCGAGGATGGCGAGCACGAGGTACTTGAGCACCCGCCGCGGTGTGAACCGGCGTCTACGGCCCCGCGAGCGCTCGCCTCGCCCAGGTCGCTCGGGGTCTTCGTCGGGATGCCGGAGGCCCAGCTCGACGTCCTCCTCTTCGCCGCGCAGGCGCGAGCGCAGTCCGCGGGGCCCGGCGCGGTAGACCTTGTACGGGCGTTCCTCCATCGACCCTGCATATAGTGACGCCATGGCGTCGCGGCGCACCATCGGCGTCGATATGGGCGGGACGAAGCTGCTCGCCGGCACCGTCGACACCGGCCTTTCGGTCCATCATCGCGCCCAGCGCCGCGTCGAGGGCCTCGACACCTCAGCGCTGCTCGAGATCGCGGTCGAGGCGGTGAACGAGCTCCGCGCCGCGGAAGGTGGGGAGGTGGCCGCGGTCGGATTCGGAATTCCGTGCCTGATCGACCGCAGGGTCGGGGGCGGGCGGGCGGTGATCGCGGTCAACCTCCCGCTGACCGACATCGCCTTCGCCGAGGTGATGGCGCAGCGGCTGCGCCTGCCGGTGTTCGTCGACAACGACGCCAACGTGACCGCGCTGGCCGAGCATCGCGCGGGAGCCGCGAGGGGCGCGGGCGAGGCGGTGATCCTCACCATCGGGACCGGGATCGGCGGTGGCCTCATCCTCCGCGGCGAGCTCTACCGGGGCGCCATGGGGGCGGGGGCTGAGCTCGGCCACATGGTCATCGACATGAACGGGCCCCGCTGCCAGGGCAACTGTCCCAACCACGGCTGTGTCGAGGTGATGGCCTCGGGCACCGCGCTGGCTCGCGAGGCCCGTCGGATCGCCGGGGAGCAGCCGGACTCCGCTCTGGGTCAGGCCCGGCGGGACGGGCGCGAGCTGAACGGTCCGCTGATCACCGAGCTGGCCCACGCCGGCGACCCGGCGGCGCGCGAGGCGATTACCCTGATCGGGAGTCGCATCGGCGTCGCGATCGCAAGCTACGTGAACATCTTCAATCCTCAGGTGGTCGTGCTCGGCGGTGGAGTGATCGGTGCCGGGGAGTTGCTGCTGGCCCCCGCGCGGGCCGAGGTCGCCCGCCGCGCGCTGCCTCCCTCGCGTGACGAGGTGCAAATCGTGGCCGCGGCGTTCGGGCCGGAGGCGGGGATGGTCGGCGCCGCGGCGCTCGCCTTCGACGGTCTCGCGGAGCGGACGGCATGAGCGGCGGGCGGCTGATCGTCTGCCCGACGCCGATCGGCAACCTGGAGGACATCACCCTGCGGGTGCTCTCCGCATTGCGCGAAGCGGACCTGGTGGCCTGCGAGGACACCCGGCGCACGCGGATCCTGCTCGCCCGCTACGGCGTGACGGCGGAGCTGGTCAGCTACCACGAGCACAACGAGCGTGAGCGGGCGGTCGAGCTCGTGTCGAGGATGCGGGCCGGCGCCGTGGTCGCGCTGGTGTCCGACGCCGGGATGCCGCTGGTGTCCGATCCCGGCTTCGTGCTGCTGCGATCGTGCGTGGCGGCCGGGTTGGCGGTCGATGTCCTGCCGGGACCGTCGGCGGCGCTGTCGGCGCTCGTGGCCTCTGCCCTGCCCGCCGATCGCTGGCGCTTCGTGGGCTTTCTACCGCGCAAGCGCGGCGAGCTCGAGCAGGCGTTCGCGTCCCGTGAGACGCTGGTGGCGTTCGAATCGCCGCGCCGGGTGGCAGCGTCGCTGGAGGTGCTGGCCGAGCTCGACTCCGACCGGCCGATCGCGGTCTGCCGGGAGCTGACCAAGCTTCACGAGGAGGTCGTGCGCGGGTCCGCGGGGGAGCTGGCGGTCCGTTACCGCGCGCAGCCGCCGCGGGGGGAGGTGGCGCTGGTGGTGGGACCGGCGTCCGCGCCCGCAGTTGACGCCGGCCCGGGCCTCGACGCGCTGCGGCGCCTGGTCGCGGCGGGAGCCAAGCCCCGTCCGGCCGCGAAGATCGTGGCCGAGCTCACCGGCGTCAGTGCGAACGCGCTGTACCGGGGGTTGACGGCCAAGGATTGACTGGCGCAGGATAGCCTTCTGCGTCGATGAGCTTCTACATAACGACCCCGATCTACTACGTCAACGCGCAGCCGCACCTCGGTCACGCGTACTCGACGATCGCCGTGGACGTGATCGCGCGGCACATGCGCCAGCGGGGCGAGGACGTGTTCTTCCTCACCGGCACCGACGAGCACGGTGAGCCGGTGGCGCAGGTCGCGCAGCGCGAGGGGATCACGCCCCGGGAGCTCGCGGATCGCAACGCCGAGCGGTTCAAGCGCCTGATGCCGCGGCTCGAGGTCTCCAACGACTTCTTCATCCGGACCTCTGATCCGCAGCACGTGGCGCGGGTTCAGGAGATCCTGCAGGCCGTCCACGACAACGGCCACGTCTACCGCGGGCTCTACGAGGGCTGGTACTGCCCGCGCTGCGCCGATTTCAAGACCGATGCCGAGCTCGGGCCCGGCAACACCTGCCTCATCCACGAGATCCCGCTGGACCGCGAACGCGAGGAGAACTGGTTCTTCCGGCTGTCGTCGTTCCAGGAGCCGCTCGAACGGCTGTACGCGAGCCAGGCGGACTTCGTCCTGCCCCGCAGCCGCTCCAACGAGGCGCGATCGTTCCTCGCCCAGGGCTTGCAGGACGTCTCGCTCACCCGGGCGCGCCTGCGCTGGGGGGTGCAGGTCCCGTGGGACGAGTCCCAGGTGTTCTACGTCTGGTTCGACGCCCTGCTCAACTACGTGACCGCGCTCTCCTACGCTCGGGATGGTGAAGATCTGACCTCGCGGTACTGGCCCGCGAGCGTCCACGTGATCGGCAAGGACATCCTCAAGTTCCACGCCGTGTACTGGCCCGCATTGCTGATGGCCGCGGGGCTCGAGCTTCCCCGGCACCTGTTCATTCACGGGTTCCTGCTGATGGACGACAAGAAGATGTCCAAGTCCCTGGGCAACGTGCTCGATCCGTTCGAGGTCATGGACAAGTACGGCACCGATGCCCTGCGCTACTACTGCCTGCGGGATGTCTCCTTCGGCCAGGACGGGAACGTTTCGCCGGCGAGCTTCGAGTCGCGCTACGAGTCCGAGCTCGCCAACGAGTACGGCAACCTCGCCAGCCGGACGATCGCGATGATCATGCGCTACCGCGACGGCACGATCCCGGCCGCGCTCACCGACCCGTCGCTGGCGGGTGACTTCGAGCGCCTGCCCGAGCGGGTCGCCGAGCTGCTCGATCGCTTCGAGGTGACCCAGGCGCTCGAGCTGATCTGGCAACGGGTCAGGCGGTGCAACCGCTACGTCGAGGAGCGGGCGCCGTGGCAGATGGCCAAGGATCCAGCTCGCGCCGGGGAGCTGGACGAGACCCTGGCCTCGCTCGCGGAGGGAATCCGCACCGTCAGCGTGCTGCTGCACCCCTACATGCCGGCCACGGTCGGCAAGCTGCTGGACGCGATCGGAGCTCCGGGCACCGGTTATCCCGGAGCGAGCTTCGCCGACCGCGGCTCGGGAGCCCGCGTGCAGGCGCTCGAGCCGCTGTTCCCCAAGCCGAGCCGGTGATCGACAGCCACACCCATCTCGGATCCTGCGAGCCTCCTGACGCCGAGCTGGTCGCGGCCGCTGCGCAGGTGGGCGTCTCCAAGATCGTCACCGTCGGCACGACCGGGGCGTCCTGCCGCGCCGCGCTCGCCGCGGCCGAGGCTTATCCGCAGGTCTACGCTGCGATCGGGCGTCATCCGAGCGAGGCCACCGGGTTCGACGACGCGGATCTCGCCGAGCTGCGGGCGCTCGCCGCGCACGCGAAATGCATCGCCATCGGCGAGACGGGCCTCGACTACTTCCGGGACCACGCGCCGCGAGCTGACCAGGAACGCGCTTTCCACGCTCAGATCGAGCTCGCGCGAGAGACCGGCAAGCCGCTGGTCATTCACACCCGCGCCGCCGACGAGGACACGTTGACGGCGCTCAGGCACCGGGCGGGAGGACTGAAGGTGATCCTGCACTGCTTCTCGATGGTCGACCGGGTCGAGGAATGCCTCGCGCACGAGGACTGGTGGATCTCGTTCGCCGGCAACCTCACCTATCCGAAGTCAGAGGGGCTGCGCGCCGCCGCGCTGCACGTCCCCGTCAGCCGCCTCCTGGTCGAGACCGACGCCCCCTACCTCTCGCCGCAGGCCGTGCGCGGGACCCCCAATCAGCCCGCCCACGTCGTCCACACCGCGCGGGCGCTGGCGGTGGCGCGGCGGGTGCCCTACGCCGAGCTCGACGCGGGTCTCGAGCGGGCGGGCGCGGCAGCGTTCGGGTGGTGAGCACCCGGCGCGTCCGCACGCTGGGCCAGAACTTCCTCGTGGACCGCAACATCCTCGACGTGATCGAGCGTCTGGCGGCGCTCGGACCGCAGGATGTCGTGCTCGAGATCGGCGGGGGTCTCGGGGTGCTGTCGGAGCGGATCGCCGCGCTGGCCGGTCATCTCCACGTGGTCGAGGTCGATGCGCGTCTGGCGCCGGGCCTGAATGACGCCCTGGCCCGGTTCTCCAACGTCACCGTGCGGATCGCCGACGCGATGAAGCTCGATCTCGCCGCGCTCGATCCCCCGCCGGACAAGGTCGTCGCCAACCTCCCCTACGCCATCGCCGCGACCGTCGTCCTGCGCACGATCGACGAGCTGCCGACGGTCTCCGAGTGGGTCGTCATGGTCCAGCGCGAGGTGGGAGAGCGACTCGCCGCCGTCCCCGGGACCGCGGCCTACGGCGTACCGTCGGTGCTGGCGCAGATGGCCTGCGAGGTGCGGGTGCTACGACCGATCGCGCGGACCGTGTTCCGCCCGGTGCCCAACGTCGACTCCGTGCTCGTTGGCCTGCGCCGCACCACACCGGCTGCGGCGCCGCAGTTGCGCTCGCTGGTGCACGATGCCTTCGCCCATCGCCGCAAGGCGCTGGGCGGGTCGCTCGCGCTCGCGCCGGGGGCGCAGCCGGGGGTGCGGGCGCGGGCGCGTGACGCGCTCGTGGCGCTCGGCCACCCGCCCGACGAGCGCGCCGAGCGGCTCTCGCCGGCCGAGTTCCGCGCGCTCGCCCAGCGGCTGAGCCAGTAGCGGGGCGCCACGATGCGGTTGCGAGCGCTCGCGCCCGGCAAGGTCAACCTCTGTCTGTTCCTCGGGGCCGTCCGCCCCGACGGTCGCCACGAGCTCGTCACCCTGCTCGAGTCCGTCTCGCTGGCCGACGAGCTGGAGCTGACGACGCTCGGAGACCGCGACCGGCTCGCGGATGGTGCGGCGATGCCTCCGGGCGCCGACGTGGTCTGCTGTCCGGGAGTGCAGGGCCCGAACCTCGCGGCCCGGGCGCTGCAGGAGCTGCGCCGCCGCGGCTGGGGTCCCCCGGCGGTGCGCGTGGAGATCGGTAAGCGAGTTCCGGTCGCCGCCGGAATGGGCGGCGGCTCAGCCGACGCTGCCGCCGTCCTGAGGCTCGCGTGCGCGCTGGAGCTGGTGGCGCCAGAGGTCCTGCTCGAGATTGCGCTCGGGCTCGGGACCGATGTCCCGAGCCAGCTCGAGCCTGGTTTGGCCCTCGGGACCGGCGCGGGGGAGATCGTGGCGCCGCTTGACCCGCTGGCAAGCCATGCGCTGCTGATCGTCCCGCAGGGCGCCGCGCTGTCCACGCCCGACGTGTACCGGGAGGCCGACCGGCTTGGCCTGGGGCGGGACGCGAGCGACCTGGATCGGCGCCGCGCGGAGCTGGTGGCCGCGCTGGGACCGGGGGCCCGCCTCGGTGGAGGGTTGCTGGTCAACGACCTACAGCCGGCGGCGCTGTCGCTGTGTCCACAGATCGAGGGCGCACTGCAGGCCCTGCTGCAGGCCGGCGCGCAGCGCGCGATGGTCTGCGGTTCCGGTCCGACGGTCGCCGGCGTGTACTGGGGAGACGATGGGCAGATCCGCGCCGCCGCCGGCGCGGAAGCGATCGGACGACGATTTTCCCCGGCCTACGCGGTCGTCCCGGTGCCCGGCGGGTTTGGCTTTCCGGTGCGGGCGTAGAGTCCAGCAAGTGTTTCGGGGACAATTTGGGCCACCGCGATGAGCAATCAGACCATCACCTACCTCGTCGGCGCGTGCCTGGGCGTGTTCGGGCTCGGGGCGTTCGGCGCCCTGGTCCTGGCGCCCGCGATCAGCACCTACCGGCGCCCGCTCGAACGGGTGGTCGTGGTCGTCCTCTCGCTCTACGTCCTCGCCGCGCTCGTCGGGGTCGGGGTGCTCGCGGGGGCGCTGGTCGTATTCGAGTGGCCGCGGATCTTCTAGCCCCCCCGCGCCGGATCGCCTGACGTGGCCGACGTTGCTCCGCGCCCCCCGACCCCGTCGGGCGGTCCTGACCTCGGTGCGCTGGCCGCGATCACCGATGCGGTCGAGGCGGGAGCCGGATTGCCCGAGATCCTGCGCGCGTCATCGCGCGCGCTGGAGGCGAGCCTGATCCTGATCGACCGCTCGGCCGCCGTGCTGGCGGTGGCGGCGCGCTCGCCGGCCGACGAGCGATCCTTGATGCGCGACACCGAAGACGTGAGCACCATCGAGCTCAAGGTGGCCGAGGCGACGGTCGGGCAGCTGCGGATGCGCAACCGTGATCCCGCCCCCAACGGCGCCCTGCTGCGGCTCGTGGCGACGCTGATCGCCTCGGAGGTCGAGCGCGTGCGAGCGCCTGAGCGAGCCTCCGAGGAAGCCGCCGCCAGCTTTCAACGAGCGGTGCTCGAGCATCGGATCGCCGACCGTGATGACCTGATCGCCCGGGGCAAGGAGCTCGGCAGCGATTTCACCTCGGGTGGTAGCGCGGTGGTGCTGCGCGCCCACCCGCGCAGCCCGACCGAGGACGACTGGCGGCGGCGGTTGCTGGCCCTCGCGGCTCGAGGCGCGAGGTCGATAGCTCCCGGCTCGATCGCGGCGCCGCGGGAGGACGACGGCGGCGAGGTGATCGTGCTGGCGCCCGACTCCGACGGAGACATCGGTCGCCGCGTGTGCTCGGCGATCGTTCGGGAGCTCGAGGCCGGGTTCGGAGGCTTCGCGCTGGCGATCGGGCGCAGCCGCCACGCCGCGGACCCGCTCGATCTGGCGCGCGCGGGAAGCGAGGCCCTGTTGGCGGTCAACGTGGTCGAGGGGGATCCCGAGCGGACCGTGCTGGCCTACGAGGAGACGGGCACCTACCAGCTGCTGCTCCCCCACATGAGCGATCCCTCCGAGCTCAAGCGCTTCTACGACGATACCGTCCGGCCGCTGGTCTCCTACGACGAGCAGTACGAGACCGACCTGCTCGGCACGCTGTCGACCTTCCTCGAGTGCGACGCCAATGTCAACGCCACCGCCGCCCGGCTGATCACCCATCGCCACACCATCCGCTACCGCTTCGAGCGGGTCCGCGAGCTGACCGGGCTGGAGGTCTCCTCCACCGACGGCCGCGAGAAGCTCTCGCTCGGCCTGAAGGCGATGCGGGTGCTCGGGATCGCGGCTTCGCGCGGTCCCGCGACCGAGCCGGGGGCCGGCGGCGGGCGGGTGCCGCGGTAGGCGCGTACTCGGTTACGACGGTCCGTCTCGAGCTGACGTCAGGTCATCTTGACAACGCCAGGTCCGGCGGCGTAATCTGGGGGTTGCGTCGCGGACGATAGTCAAGCGTCGGCGTTGCGACCGAACTCCGAGACTCTGGCGCACCGGGATGGGGCGCACGCGGGCTTTGAGGTTATCCGACCCCAAAGCGAGGCACGTATGCCACTCACCTATTGTCCCGACTGTAAGACGACGGTTCGCCGGCTGCTGAACGTCGCCCCCGAAATGCTCTGTCCCTCGTGCTTGGCGCGCGGCGATCACGTCCCGCTGCGCCTCGCGTCGCTCGACGCACAGGGCTCGCCGCCGCTGGGGCGCTCCAGCCCTACGCGACGCGACGCTCATCAGGTGACCATGCGCGGCGACCGCGCCAGGTCGCCGCGCAGCCTCGCGGGAGGAAGCGATCCCTGAGCCAGCGCAGATTCCTGGTCCTGTCTGTGGATCCATGGCACCGAAGGTAGCTGGAGGTTCACGCCTCCGGGCGCTCGTTGGGGGCGTGCGCGATCCAGGTAGGGCTGACCTTGACCGGATCAGGATCGCTCGGCTTGGTCTCGTCGCTGGCCCGGAGCGAGAGCTCGACCGTTCGGGCGACCTGCTCGCGGGATCGGGCTCTGACCGCGTCGCTGAGGGCCCACTGCCAGCGCTCGGGAGTGACCGAGGACGGCCGGAGCCCGAGGTCGGCCAGCACCGTGCGCTGATCGACGTGGCCGGCGATCTGCTCCGCGCGGCGTTCAGCGGCGATGTGCTGGGCACGAGCCAACGGCGTGCGTCCGCCCTGTCCCGAAAACCGCAGGAGATCGGCGGCGACCAGCGGAACGGCTCGCCGCGCGCACTTCTCCCACGGCGCGTCGGCCGCTGAGTCCACCACCACCTGGCGGACGACCCGCCAACCGGCGTGGTGGGAGTCGCACCGGGCGACGAGAAACCGAGCCAGGGCTTCGGCCACGGCCACCGCCCCCGGTTCGGACCCGTGAGCGTCGAGGTGGCGTAGCGCGGCGCCCACGCCACGCCCGCCCTCCACCGCCCGAGCGAGCTGTACGGCGGTCCGCCGCGGTTGGCGGGTCTCGATGTCGATCGTCCAACCGTACTCGCGGGAGGCCCCGGAGCTCGAGACGGTAGGATCGCGCGCCGTGTCGATCGGGATCATCACCGGGTCCGGTACCTACGCGCTACCCGGCTTCGGTCCCGCCACCGGACCCGCTGCGGTGCAGACCCCGTTCGGTCCGGCGGCGGTCAGCCGCGGACGGTACGCGGGCGTCGACGCGCTGCACGTATCCCGCCACGGTGTCGGGCACCGACGGCTCTCCAACCAGGTGAGCCACCGGGCCAACATCTGGGCGTTGAAGGAGCTCGGCGCCAGGGCGGTGGTCGGGTGCACCGCGTGTGGCGCGGTGGACCCGGGGCTTGAGCTGGGGTCGCTGGTCGTGTTCGACGACCTGCACTTCATCTCCAACCGCCTGCCGGATGGATCCCTGTGCACGTTCTTCCTGCAGGACGGCGACCCCGCCCGCGGCCACTGGATCCTCCACGGCGGGCCGTTCTCGTCCGGGATCCGTGAAGCCGTGCTCATCGCGGCGCGCGAGAGCGCTCACCCGGTTCGCGACGGCGGCACCTACGGTCACGTCGATGGGCCGCGTTTCAACACCCCGGCGGAGATCGCCCAGCTCGCGGCTTGCGGAGTGACCGCGGTGAGCCAGACCGGGGGACCCGAAGCGGTGCTGTGCGGAGAGCTCGAGCTTCCGTTTGCCCTGATCGGGTTCGTGACCGACTACGCCAACGAGGTCAAGCCCGGTGATCCGACCCCCGTCGCCAAGCTGATCGAGCTGATGGGCTCAAGCAGCGCGATCTTCGCCGACGTCCTGCGCGGGGCACTCGTGCGGCTGGGCGTGGCATCGGCGACAGCGGCCGGGACCGTCTATCGATTCGACGGGTAACGTGTCGCAACTTGAACCGGCGCCGGATGCGATGCGCTGGGGAGTGGTGTAACTGGCAGCACGGGTGGTTTTGGTCCACCAAGACTGGGTTCGATCCCTGGCTCCCCAATCCTGACCGCATAACCGCTCCTCGCAGCCCAGACGCGCGGCGAGCAAGCTGTCGGACTCCGGCACTAGTTTCCGCGCGAGCCCTTAGGATCATGCCGTGAGCGCGCCCGTCGTCGTGATTCTCGCCGCGGGACAGGGCACGCGGATGCTCTCGGCCACGCCGAAGCTGCTGCATCCGCTGTGCGGGCGCCCGATGATCGCGTGGCCGGTGGCCGCCGCCCGCGATGCGGGTGCCGGCAAGGTCGTCGTCGTCGACACCCCCGAGCGCCGGCTGGCACAAGCACTCGAGGCCACCGCCGCCACGCTCGCCGTCCAGCAACGCCCGCGCGGCACCGCGGACGCGGTCAAGTCCGCCTCTGAGCACATCGACGCGGGCGCGACGGTGATCGTCCTCAGTGGCGACGTGCCGCTGATCACCGCCGCGACGATCGGCGCTCTAGCTGACGCCCACGAGCGCTCGGGCGCGGCAGCGACGATGGTGACCTCGTGGCTCGAGGATCCCGCCGGCTACGGTCGGGTCGTGCGGGCTCCCGACGGCACCGTCGAGCGCGTCGTGGAGACCAAGAACCCCGGCGACGCGACCGAGCTCGAGCGGCACATCCGGGAGGTCAACACGGGAATCTTCGCCTTCGACCCAGCGACGCTGGTGGCCGCGCTGGGCCAGGTGCGCAGCGAGAACGCGCAGGCGGAGCACTACCTCCCCGACGTGCTGCCGATCCTCCGCTCGATGCAGCGCAGCGTGCTGGCCTACGAGCTCAGCGATCCGAGCGAGGCGCTCGGCGTCAACGACCGCGCCGGACTCGCCCAGGTGCGGGGGATCGCCCAACGGCGGATCAACCGGCGCCACATGCTGGCCGGCGTCACGATCGTAGACCCGCAGACCACGGTGATCGACGCGAACGTCGAGATCGGCGCGGACACCGTGATCGACCCCTTCTCGAGCCTCCACGGCACCACCCGCGTCGGCACGGGGGCGAGGATCGGTCCGCTCAGCACGCTGATCGACTGTCGCGTCGGAGCGCAGGCGACGGTCGTGCATTCGTATGCGAGGCAGGCGGAGATCGGCGATCGGGTGAGCGTGGGACCCTTCGCCTATCTGCGTCCCGGCGCCGTCCTGCGGGACGGCGCCCGGGCCGGCACGTTCGTCGAGATCAAGAACTCCGACATCGGACCGGGCGCCAAGGTCCCGCACCTGTCCTACATCGGCGACACCGACATCGGCGAGCAGACCAACGTCGGGGCGGGCACGATCACCGCCAACTACGACGGCTACCGCAAGCACCGCACGACCATCGGCGCGCGGGTGAAGCTGAGCGTCGACACCGCCCTGATCGCACCCGTGACGGTCGGCGACGATGCCTACAGCGCGGCCGGATCGGTGATCAGCAAGGACGTGCCGCCGGGTGCCCTCGGCGTCGCCCGCGCGCGCCAGGAGAACATCGAGGGCTACGCGGCTCGCCGCGCCGAGCGCGAGGCCGCCGCCCGCGAAGACGCGGAGCGACCGGGTTGACGCGCCCCACCGTCGGCGCCGCGGCGTAGACTCGCGGCCACGATGAGCGTGCTGCAGACGCATCTGACGCCGAGCGATCTGCAACTCGACTTCAACAAGCGCCTGATGCTGGTGTCGGGGCGGGCGAACCCGGAGCTGGCGGCCAAGATCGCGTCCAAGCTGGGGGTGGAGCTCGGGGGGATGACGTTGAAGACGTTCACCAACGGCGAGGTGTACTGCCGCCTGGAGGAGTCGGTGCGCGGCGTGGACGTCTTCATCGTGCAGCCGACGTGTCGCAATGCCACGGGCGGGCTGAGCGCCAACGACGCGCTGATGGAGCTGCTGGTGATGATCGACTCCGCCGTGGGCGGGTCGGCGCATCGCGTGATCGCGGTCACGCCCTGGTATGGCTACTCGCGCCAGGACAAGAAGTCGGCACCGCGGGAGCCGATCAGCGCCCGCCTGGTGGCGCGAATGCTCGAATCGGCCGGGATCGACAGGATCCTGACCATGGACCTGCACTCCGGGCAGATCCAGGGCTTCTTCCAGAAGCCGTGTGATCACATGACGGCGCTGTTCATGCTGACCCAGTACTTCGCCGACCTGAGGCTGGAGGATCTGGTGGTGGTCGCGCCCGACGCCGGCCGCGCCAAGCTGAACAAGAAGTTCGCCTCCCAGATCGGCGCCGGTCTGGCGATCCTCAACAAGGAGCGCCCCGCCCACCAGGTGGCCGAGATCGGGTACGTGATCGGGGAGGTGGCGGGAAAGACCGCGGTGATCGTCGACGACATCATCGACACCGCCGGTACGCTCAAGGCCGCCGCTCAGGCCGTGCACGCCGCCGGCGCGCGGCGCGTGTACGCGGCCGCGACGCACGGCGTGTTCTCGGGCAACGCCTGGGAGAACCTCGCCTCGGCCGACATCGAGCAGATCGTCGTCACCGACACGATCTCGCTCCCCCCCGGAGCACCCGCCAACGTTCGCGTCCTGTCCTGCGCGGACCTGCTCACCAACTCGATCCGTGAGATCTTCACCAACGGCTCGGTCAGCGACGTGTTCGGCGGCGAGAACCAGCTGTTCTGAGTTGCGGCGCAATGGGCGCGCGAGACGATTCTCAGAGTCAACGCGACGATCCGCAGCTGGGCGCCCGGGTGCAGAGCGCGCGCGCGGTACGCCTGATGGAGCTGCTCGGGTTGACCGAGGACGAGCTCTGCCAGCTGCTCGACGTCGACCCGCTGACGCTGCTCTCGGGCCAGCTGGAGCATCGCTCTGAGCTCCCGATCCTGCTCGACCTCCTCGACGAAGCGGCTCAGCGCGCGGGGCCCGCGACCCTTGGGCGCTGGGTGCGGGTGAGGGGCTCCCGGGGATGTCCGATCGAGGCGCTGACCCGGCGTGACTTCGCCGCCTTCGAGGACGCGCTGTCGGAGCTCTCGCTACGGGGCTTCGTCCTGCGTGGCGGTTCGTGACGCCTGATCGACGCTCCCGCCTCGCTTCCCACCGCCGGTCGCACGCTCCCACGCGGCACGGTGGACGAACCGATGTCCCTGACGCCCGAGGGGTGGGCGTGAGAGACATCGGTTGGCTATCGCGGTGGGGGGGGGGGGGGGGGGGGGGGGGGGGGGGGGAGGGGGGGGGGGGGGGGGGGGGGGGGGGGGGGGGGGGGGGGGGGGGGGGGGGGGGGGGGGGGGGGGGGGGGGGGGGGGGGGGGGGGGGGGGGGG
>JBPCPO010000029.1:0-57071 GCA_050999075.1 Solirubrobacteraceae bacterium | reverse complement strand
CCAGCTCGGCGCGAGACCGGTCCTCGTCCGCCACGAGCTGGTTCGACTGTGGGCCTGTTCGGGCCGTGGTCGGTATCCCGACGGCGGGTGCCGTGGCCCCGATCGCTCGCCCGAGCAAGGCGAATCCCACGGCCGCGGCCAGACTCTCGAACGCGCCCCGCTGAATACCTTCGAACCACGAGCGCTCGGCGTGGGCCTCGAACACGGCTATCACGAGGCCGACACTCACCGAAGCGAGTCCTCCCAGGCGCCATGGGTGGCGACGCAGCCAGTTCCAGCGCATCGCCGGCAGGTCGTCGTAGACGTCGCCGGGCGCGCCAGGAGTGCCGGAGACGAGCGCGCGTGCGCGGGCGAGCCGCCTCGACGCCGCCAGCAGAGCCACGCCGGCGGTGGCGGCGAGGGCCCCGACCAGCACCAGGTACCAGGCGGGCAGGACCGAGGAGAAGTCGACCACGTCGAGCTCCAGGCCGGCCACCGTCGCCAGTCCAGCGCCGAGCCCGATCCGAGCCCGGCGGCGGATCAGTGCCAGCTCCGTCGCCGGCAGGCATCTGACCCGCCGGCGGGCAGTCGCCCGCAGCGCCGCGAGGGTTCCGGCGACGAGCGCGACCTGGGGCGCGACGAACATGCCCAGCGCCGCGGGCACGAACAGCAACAGCGAGAGACCGTCATTGAACCCGGGATACCCTCCGGCTCGAGCAATGGCGAGCTGGGACGCGATCAACGCGACGGCGGTGATCACCAGCGCTGCGAACATCTGCAAACTCGAGCTTCGCGCCGTATCGGTGGCGAGCTCGTCGGCAAAGCCCGTGGCGAGCTCCCCCGGGTCCCCGAGCCGGCCCTCGCAGCCGGGCTCGCAGTCGATGTGATCGCGCAACTCGACGACGATCCGCCGACGATCACCACCGGTCACGCCGCGGAGGGTCAGCTCGGCGCCGAGATCATCGATCCAGCTCATCCGAGCACCGCCTCGACGGCCCGCGTGAATTGGGTCCACTCGCGCCGGCGGGCTCCAAGCGCCGCGCGTCCGGTGCGGGTGACGCGGTAGACACGGCGCCGCCGTCCGCTCTCGGCCGACCAGGAGCTGGTCAACAGCCCGTCGCGCTCCAGGCGATGCAGAGCTGGGTAGATGGTGCCTTCGGCCAGGTCAAATGCGCCGCCGCTGCGCTGCTTCAGGCCCTGCAGGATGGCGTAGCCGTGGGCGGGCTCCTGCGCGATGGTGGCGAGGATCAGCGAATCGAGCTGTCCCTTCAACGTATCCGTCTTCATGCCTAGCATCATAAGGCATAGCATAGCTAGGTGTCAAGCACCATGACTGCTTTCCGAGCGGGGCTCGCGCCCGGATGTGGCCGGTAGTCTCGTGACCCATGGAGGCTGCCACCGCTACGGCGACGCTCGAGTCCCGTAACCCCGCCACCGGTGCGCTGGTGGGCACGGTGGCGATCACTCCGATAGAGGAGGTCGATGCGATCGTCGACGCCGTGGCCAAGGTGCAGCCGTTCTGGATGCAGCTGAGGTTGGCTGACCGCGCCCGCTACCTGGCGCGAGCCGCCCAGGTGGTGATCGACGAGTGCGACGAGATTCGCGACCTGATCGTCCGCGAGCAGGGCAAGCCCCGCAACGACGCGCTCTCGATGGAGGTCCTGCCGACGATCGATGCCCTGCACTGGATCGCCGGGGCCGGTCAGAAGCTCCTCGCCGACGAGAAGATCTCGATGCCGCAGCTCCTGTTGAAGACCAAGCGCTCGGCCTTCACCTACGAGCCGCTGGGGGTGATCGGAGTCATCTCCCCGTGGAACTTTCCCTGGAGCATCCCGTTCGGCGAGGTGGCGCTGGCGTTGATGGCCGGCAACGGGGTGGTGCTCAAGCCGGCGTCACTGACGCCGTTGATCGGCGAGCGGATCGTCAGGGTGTTCGAACGCGCCGGACTGCCCGAGGGACTGTTGCGGATCATCCACGGCCCGGGTACGGGCGCGGCGCTGGTCAAGTCCGGCGTGGCCAAGGTGTTCTTCACCGGGTCGGTGCAGACGGGCCGGGGCGTGGGCGAAGCGTGTGCGCACCGGCTCAAGGGCTCGGTGCTCGAGCTGGGCGGCAAGGATCCGATGATCGTGCTCGCCGACGCCAACCTCGAGCATGCGGTCGCCTGCGCGCTGTGGGGCGGGTTCGCCAACGCGGGTCAGAGCTGTTCGGGAATCGAGCGCGTCTACGTCATGCGCGAGGTCTCCGAGCGGTTCATCGCCCGCGTGATCGCGTGCGCCGCCAGGCTGCGCATCGGCGACCCGATCAGCTGGGACACCGAGGTCGGGCCGATGGTCTGCGCCGAGCAGTTCGAGCTGGTGCGGGAGCTGGTCGACGACGCCGTGGCGGCGGGGGCCGGCTTGCGCTGCGGCGGCCCTACCGAGGTCGCGGGTCTGCAGGCCGGGAGCTTCTACGCCCCGACGGTGCTGACCGACGTCACGCACCAGATGCGGATCATGCGTGAGGAGATCTTCGGCCCGGTTCTGCCGATCATGATCGTGGACTCCGAGGACGAGGCGATCGCATTGGCCAACGACAGCGACTTCGGTCTCGGCGCGTCGGTCTGGACGTCTGACCGCGGCAAGGGCGAGCGCTTCGCCCGCGAGCTCGAATCGGGGATGGTCTGGATCAACGACCACATGTTCAGCCACGGCGCCTGCCAGTGCTCGTGGGGGGGCGTCAAGGAATCCGGGCTCGGGCGCACGCATTCCAAGTTCGGCCTCTACGAGTGCGTCCACATCAAGCTCCGGGTGTGGGAGCCCTCGACGGTGCGCGACCCGTGGTGGCACCCCTACGACGAGACGCTCGGCCGCGCGCTGCGTCAGAGCGCCGCGATCCTCTACGGCCGCCCCTCGATCCGGGCCGGGGCGTTGCGGGCCGGTGCCGGGCCGCTGCTGAACGTGGGCATGCGGTTGGCGCGCGACGCGGTGCGCGCAAGAGGGCGTCGTACCCTCTAGCTGATGCCCGCCCAGGCCTACAGCGGCAAGGAGTGCGTCTGCCAGCTGCGCAAGGGGATCTGCGACCAGTCGTGCGTTCGCGGGATGCTCGAGACGCCGTTCTACATCGCGTGCCTGCGTCTCACCGGACGCCGTTGCCTGGTGGTCGGCGGTGGCCAGGTCGGGCTCGAGAAGGTCGAGGGCCTGCTGGCGTGCGACGGCGAGGTGACGCTGGTCGCGCCCGAGGCCCATTCCGAGCTCGTGCAACTCGCGCTCGAGGGCTCGATTCACTGGGAGCGCCGGGAGTATCGGCCCCAGGATCTCGACGAGTGCCTGATCGCGATCGCCGCCACGAGCCACACCGAGGTCAACATCGGCGTCTACGAGGACGCCGAGCGGCGTGCCATGCTCGTCAACGTCGTCGACGTCCCGCCCCTGTGCAACTTCATCCTCCCGGCCATCGTCCGCACCGGTCCGCTCGCGGTCGCGATCTCGACCGCCGGCGCCTCACCGGCGTTGGCCAAGCGGATGAAGCGCGAGATCGCCGAGCACTTCGGGGAGCCCTACGCACTGCTCGCGGTGCTGCTGGGCGACGCCCGCGGCTGGGCCAAGGCGACTCTCCCGACCTACCAGGATCGCAAGCGGTTCTTCGAGTCGATCGTCAACGGCGAACCGGACCCGATCGAGCTGATACGCGCGGGCGACGTCGAGGCCGTGATCGACTTGGTCAGGGCGGCCCAACGAGCGTGCACGCCGGCTTAAGGCCGGCGTGCGCACGGAGCGGCGTCAGACCTCTCGGGGCCGGCTGAAGCGCCGGAACTCGAACTCCGCCCCGCCCAGCAGCGAGAGGATGATGCGGAACGGCAGGGTGACGATGTCGAGGATCAGCCCGAGCACCATCGTGATGACGTTGATGACTGCGGCGAACATGGCCGCCCAGCTACCCGGCGCGGATGGTTTCCACACCCAGCCGCCATGATTGACGGCATGGGCCACGATTCGGAGCTGACCCACCTCGACGCGGCCGGCCGCGCGCGGATGGTCGATGTCGGTGCCAAGCCCGACACCGAGCGCCGCGCGGTGGCCCGGGCCGTGGTCCGCGTCTCCGCGCAGACGGCACGAGCGGTCCGGGGGGGCGACGCGCCCAAGGGCGACGTGCTCGGAGTCGCGCGGATCGCGGGAATCCAAGCCGCCAAGCGAACGTCGGAGCTGATCCCGCTCTGTCATCCGCTGTCGCTCACCTTCATCGGCGTCGAGGGATCGATCGACGTGGATTCAGGCGCGGTGACGCTCACCGCCGAGGTCCGCACGACCGGTCCCACGGGGGTCGAGATGGAGGCGCTGACGGGCGCGGCGGTCGCGGCGCTGACCGTCTACGACATGATCAAGGGCATCGAACGCGGCGCCGAGATCGCGGAGGTGACGCTGCTCGAGAAATCGGGCGGCCGCTCGGGGGAGTGGCGGCGGGAGGAGCCCGTCGGCTGATCGTTGGGGTGTCTTCGGACGAGGATCGTTGGGGACTATTCGGACGAGGCGAGGGAGGTCCTAGAATGATCGTCATCGAGGCGTCAGCGCGCACGATCCCACCCCCCGTCGAAGAGCTCGAGGAGCATCGTCGGGCGCTGACCGCGTACTGCTACCGGATGCTCGGGTCGCCGTTCGAGGCCCAGGACGCCGTCCAGGACACGCTCCTGCGCGCGTGGCGCAGCCGCGAGCGCTTCGAGGGTCGCGCAGCGCTGCGCTCCTGGCTGTACCGCATCGCCACGAACGTCTGCCTCGACATGCTGAAGGGCAGACAGCGTCGCGCGCGACCGATGGACCTGGGGCCGGCTCGATCTCCCGACGGCCCGATCGGCGACACGTTGCCCGAGGTCACCTGGTTGGAGCCCGTGCCCGACGGTCTCGTCTTGTCCGAGGGCGATCCGGCGGACGTCGCGGTCGCCCGCGAGACGGTTCGACTTGCGCTCGTTGCCGCGCTGCAGCGTCTACCGCCTCGTCAGCGTGCCGCATTGATCCTGTGCGAGGTGCTCCGCTGGAAGGCGGCCGAGGTCGCCGAGCTGCTGGATACGAGCGTCGCCTCGGTCAACAGCGCGCTCCAGCGTGCGCGCGCGACGCTCGCCGACAGCAACGTCAGTGCCTGCGACCCGACGCCGACGCTGGACCCTCCCGAACGCGAGCTGCTCGCCCGGTACCTCGCGGCGTTCGAGAGCTATGACATGGACGCGCTCACCTTGCTGATCCGCGAGGACGCGACCCAGTCGATGCCACCCTACGAGCTGTGGCTCAGCCGTCGCGCCGACATCCTGCGCTGGTGGGTGGGCCAGGGCGCCGGATGTCGCGGCTCCCGCCTGATTGCGACCTCCGCGAACGGCTCGCCGGCGTTCGGGCAGTACAAGCCCAGTGCGACGGGCGAGGGCTACGAGCCGTGGGCGCTCCAGGTGCTCGAGATCGAGCGGGGCCAGATCGTCGAGCTCACCTTCTTCCTCGGCACCGAGACCATCTTCCCGCTCTTCGGCCTGCCCGCACGGGTGGCCTTCCAGTCTCAGTCGGGCAGCACTTCGCCCAGGCCCATGACGTCGAGCAGCTCTCGCAGCTCCCTCGAAGCACGGCGCAGCCTGAGCTGAGCGCCGTGGCGTCCGGCGGCGACCTGTATCCGCGCGAGGGCGTCAACCGTGACCGCGTCGGCGGCTAGATCACCCACGTCGCAGAGCACCACATCACCATCGCAGAGCTCCAGCAGCGCCTCGATACGCTCGCCGAGCGCGACCAGGCTGGCGCGCGCGATCGGGCCGCAGACGGCGAACGCGAGCGTCCGTGGCGCCGAGCGGTCCATCGACACAAAGGACCGCCCGGCGGGGTGAGACTCATCTGCTCGGCGGTGGATTGCCAAGAACGGTGCGCGTCAGGCTGATCACTTTTGCTCCATGGTGAGCTATTTCTCGTCACCCTGACCCGTTAGGGCGCGCGAAGCCGCCCGTCGTCCCGGCCCCACCCGCGCCCCGGCTCCACCCGCGCCCCGGCTCCACGAAGCAATCGAGCGCGGCTGAGACTGGGTGGCTACCTGCAATGCTATTTGCATGGCGCAACTCGTCACGCGGCTGGACGATCGACTTGTCGAACCGATCGACGGTCTGGTGGCCCGCGCACCCCGCCGGTGCAGGGAGTCGGAGATGTGGGGCCGCGACGCGACGAGATCTGCACCGCGTCACGTGCTCTCGCCGACTGCTGAGCCACGATGAGAACCGCGATCCTCACGGTCTCGACCTCGGTCGCCGCCGGCACGTTCGAGGATCGCTCCGGTGCCGCGCTGATCGAGCTCGCGCAGGCCGCCGGGGCCGAGATCGTGCACCGCGAAGTGCTCCCCGATGATCGCGACGCGATCGAGGCGTGGCTGCGTCACCACACGCGCCCGGCGGCGAACACGCCGCTGATCTTCACCACCGGCGGCACCGGCCTGACCCACGACGACGTCACCCCGGAGGCGACCCGGGCGGTGATCGAGCGCGAGGCACCGGGGTTCGCCGAGGCGATGCGCACGGAGTCCCTGAAGTACACGCCGTTGGGCATCCTCACCCGAGGGGTGTCGGGCATCGCGGGGCGCACGCTGATCATCAACTTCCCCGGCAACCCCAAGGCGATCGGTGAGCTCTTCGGCGTGATCGCCCCGACGCTCGGGCACGTCGTCGAGACGTTGCAGCGCGAGGGTGGAAGGGTCGCGGGCGATGACGGCGGTACGGGCCACCGAGCCGCTGGCCGACCCAGTCGCCATTGAGCATCGAGCCCCTGGCCGACCCGGCCTCCACCCAGGCTTCCCGAACCGCGCCGGCGGCCGCCCCGGCCGCCGTTGAGCTGCGCGGTCTCACCCGTCACTTCGGCGAGCGAACTGCGCTGCGTGACGTGTCGGTGCGCGTGCCGGCGGGGGCGACGTTGGCGGTGCTCGGGCGCAACGGCGCGGGCAAGTCCACTCTGCTGAGGATCCTGGCCACCCTGCTGCGCCCGCAGGCGGGTGAGGTGCTGGTGTTCGGTGAGCCGCTGCCCCGGCGCGCGTTCGCCGTCCGCGCCAAGGTCGGTCTGCTCGCGCACGAACCGCTGCTCTACCGTGACCTGAACGGTCGCGAGAACCTCCTCTACCACGCCCGTCTGCACGGCGTCTCGCTGCAGCGGGTCGAGGAACTGCTCGACGCGGTGGGCATGGGGAGCCGGGCGGGAGAGCCGGTGCGCCTGCTCTCCCGTGGGATGGTGCAGCGCCTGGCCGTGTGTCGCGCCGTGCTGCACGCCCCCAGCCTGCTGTTGCTCGACGAGCCCCGGGCCAACCTCGACCCGGCCGCGAGTGAGCTCATGGAGCCGCTGATCGGCCGAGCCAGCGGCGCCACCCGGGTGATCACGAGCCACGATCCGCGGGCCGCGCTCTCCGAGGCCGACCTCGTGCTCGGGCTCAAGGACGGGCGCGCGTCGTTCGTCGGCGCCGCGGACGGGATCGGCGACGCTCAGCTCACGGACCTTTACGCATGAGGGTCGCGCTGATCGTCCTGCGCAAGGACCTGCTGCTCGAGCTGCGGACCTTCGAGACGCTGCCGGCGATGGCGCTGTTCTCGCTGACCACGTTCGTGATCTTCCACTTCGCCCTGAACCGCGCGAGGATCGAGGGCCAGCTTGCGGCCGGCGTGCTTACGGCAACCCTGCTGTTCGCGGCCATGCTCGGGGTCAACCGGCTGTTCGTGGCCGAACGCGAGCAGGGCGGCTTCGATGCCTTTTTGCTGGCTCCGGTGGACCGCACCGCGATGCTGGTCGCCAAGGCGAGCGCGCTGTTCATCTTCCTCGTTCTGGTCGAGGTGATCGCGGTACCGGCGTTCGGCCTGCTGCTGCTCGGTCCGTCGCTGGGCCCGCCGCTGCTCGGGTTGATCGCCGTCCTGGCGCTCGCCGACGTGGCGCTCGCGGTGATCGGAACGCTCATCTCGGCGATCGCCGTACAGACCCGTGCGCGCGACCTGACCGGGCCGGTGATCGCGCTGCCGCTGCTGATCCCCGCGCTGATCGGGACCTCGCGCGCCGCCGGTCCGCTGCTGGCCTCGCACACATCCGGCTCTCCGCCAGGCAAGTGGCTGGCGATCCTGGCGCTCTATGATGTGGTGTTCGCGCTCCTCGCGTATGCGGTGTTCGATTTCCTGCTGGAGGACTGAGCTCTGACCACCTACGGCAAGGGCCTTCGTGGCCTCTCCATCGCCACGCTCGCGGCGATCACCACGGCCTTGGCGCTGGCGTTCTTCTATGCGCCCAACGATGCCGACCAGGGCTTCGTCCAGAAGATCTTCTATATCCACGTCCCGCTGGCGATCGTGTCGCTGTGCGGCTTCGTACTCGGAGCCCTGCTCGCGGCCGTTCACCTGCGCACCGGTGATCGGCGCTGGGACATGCGCTCCTACGTCGCCATCCACATGTCGTTGATCTTCTCGGTCGGCGCCTTGATCACCGGCTCGATCTGGGCCAAGGCATCCTGGGGGCATTGGTGGGTGTGGAACGAGCCGACCCTGGTGTCGTTCCTGATCGTGGTGCTGATGTTCGCCACCTATCAGCCGCTTCGCTTCTCGATCGAGGATCCCGAGCGCCAGGCTCGCTACGCCAGCGTGTTCGCCATCGTCGCCGGGGCCTTCGTGCCCCTGAACTTCATGGCCGTGCGGCTCGCGCAGGGGTTCGTCCATCCCCGCGTCCTGACCCTCGGCGGTGGCCACCTCCCTGCTTCCATGGGCCTCACGTTCCTGGTTTCGCTCGTGGGCATAGTTCTCCTGTTCGCGACGCTGTGGAAGTACGAGCTGACGGCCAAGAACGCCCGGACGCACGTGCGCGCGCTGCGCCGCGCGCTGCTCGGCGAGGACTCGCTCAGTCCGCCCCGGCGCAGCGCGGCGCCGCAATGAGCATGGTTCTCGGGATCGCCCCGGCGCTCTCCCCCGGCAAGGCAGCGCCGTACGTGATCGGCGCCTACATCGTGTTCCTGGCCCTGGTGCTCGTCTACTTCGCGATCATGGCGACCCGGCTGAGCCGAACCGAGCGCGACCTGGCCGAGCTGCGGCGAGACATCCAGGCCCGCGACGCCCGCGAGTCCCCCGGCGACGCGGCCGGCCACGGCGCCGAGTCCGACGAGCCCTCAGCCGCCTCCGCGCCCGCTCCGCAGCGGGAGCGCGTCGGGTGAGCGAGCTGCTGGCGATCGGGGTCTCGCACAAGACCGCCCCGGTCGAGGTGCGTGAGCGCCTCGCGCTGCCGCAGGAGCGTGCGGCCGAGTTCATGCGCGACCTGCGCGGCGCCGCCGATGTGCACGAGGCCGTCGCGATCTCCACCTGCAACCGGACCGAGCTCTATCTCGTCGTGGGCGACGCGGTCGAGGCGGAGGGCATGGCGCTGGCGATGCTCTCGAGCCTGGCGGGGATTCGACCGACCGGCCTGGCCCCCGCGATCTACTCCCACCGCAACTGTGATGCCGCCCGGCATCTGTACCGGGTCACGGCCGGTCTCGAGTCGATGGTCGTCGGCGAGAACGAGATCCAGGGGCAGGTCAAGCGATCCTACGAGGCGGCGCTGAACAACGAGACTGCGGGGCCGCTCACCAACCGCCTGTTCACGGCGGCGTTGGCCACGGGCAAGCGGGTGCGCAGCGAAACCGCGATCGGCGAACGTCAGCTGAGCCTGCCGGCCGTCGCCGTCGCGCTCGCCCGAGAGCGGCTCGGAGCGTTGCACGGTCGCCAGGTGGTGATCGTGGGCACCGGCGAGACGAGCGAGCTCACCGCGCGGGCACTGGCCGACAGCGGCGGACGCACGGTGTTCGTGGCCAGTCGCCGGCGCGACCGTGCGCTCAGCCTGGCCAGGCGCTACGGCGGGGCGAGCCTCAGCTTCGACGAGCTGCCCCAGGCCCTGGCGCAGGCCGACATCGTCGTCGCGGCGACCTCCTCGCCGCACCTGCTGCTGGAAGCGCGTGAGCTGGCCGAGGTGATGCAGGCCCGCGGCGGAGCGCCGATGCTGCTGATCGACCTTGCCGTGCCGCGCGACATCGACTCCTCCTGCGCCGAGATCGAGGGGGTGTCGCTGTACGACATCGACGACCTGCAATCGGTGATCGCGCGCAACCGCAGGGTGCGTCAGGGCGAGGCGCGCAAGGCCGAGGGGATCGTCGAGGAGGAGATCCAGCACTTCGCCGCGTGGCTCGGCTCGCTTGAGGTGTTGCCGACGGTGGCGGCGCTGCGAGTGCGCGGAACCGAGATCGCGGACCGGGTGCTGCGTGAGAACGCCGGCAAGTGGGAGTCCGCCTCACCCCGTGATCTGGAACGGGTGCAGGCGCTCGCGCGGGCTGTGGTCACCCGCCTGCTCCACGACCCGACCGTGCGGATGAAGGAGCTGCGCGACGACCGCGTCCACGCCCGGATGGCGTTGGTGCGGGACCTGTTCGGGCTCGACGTCGGCAATGGTCTCGGCACGACGGCGGTGACGGAAGCGGAAGCGCTCGAGGCTCGGAAGCTGCGGCGCGATGCCCCGCTTTCCCGCGCCGCCCCGCGGGGCGGCGCGGACGATGACACGGGGATGGCCGAGGTGCGCGAGCTTCGTCGGCGTTGATCCGCGTCGGCACGCGCGGGAGCGCGCTCGCGATCGCGCAGGCGCAATGGGTCGCCGGGCGCCTGCCGGCACAGGCCGAGCTCGTGACGATCACCACCGCGGGCGACCGGGGCGCGAACCCGTCCTCCCCGCGTGAGGGCGGTTCGACCCAGCAGGACAAGTCCCGGTGGGTCTCTGAGCTCGAGCAGGCGCTGCTTGACGAGCGGATCGACCTCGCCGTCCACTCGGCCAAGGACGTGCCCGCGCAGCTGGCCGAGGGGCTGGAGCTGGTGGCGATCCCCGCGCGGGCCGATCCACGCGACGCGATCTGCGGAGCGGCCTCGCTGCAGGCGCTTCCACCGGGCGCGCGGGTGGGCACCAGCAGCCTCAGGCGCGGGGCCCAGATCCGAGCGCTGCGAGACGACCTTGAGGTGGTGAGCGTGCGCGGGAACGTCGACACGCGGCTGCGCAAGCTCGCGACGCGGTCATTCGATGCGCTTGTGCTCGCGCTGGCTGGTCTGCTGCGACTCGGACGCGGTGCACAGGTCGGAGGATGCCTCGATCAACTCGTCCCCGCCGCCGGGCAGGGAGCCCTGGCGCTCCAGGCGCGGCCGGGAGCATTGGCCCCGGACGCGCTGGCGTTGCTCACCGACGTCGATGCCACGCGGTGCGTGATGGCCGAGCGCGAGCTCGTGCGCGAGCTCGGGGCGTCGTGCGACACGTGCGTCGGGGCGCACGCGCGGGTGATCGAGGGCGAGATGCTCGAGCTGACCGGATGGGTCGGGCTGCCGGACGGCTCGGCGTGGCTGACCGACCGGGTGAAGGGTTGCGCCGAGGGACTTGGTCTCGCCGTCGCGGAGCGGATGCTCGCGGCGGGGGCGGGCGAGCTGCTGGCGGGGTCCCTATGACCGTCTACCTCGTTGGTGCCGGCCCGGGGGATCCGGGCCTGCTCACGATCCGCGCGCTGGCGCTGATCGCCAGCGCTGACGTGATCGTCTACGACCGGTTGATCCCGGAGTCGGCGCTGGACGGCGCCCGGCCGGAGGCTGAGCTCGTGTACGCCGGCAAGGAAGGAGGAGGGCCCTCCATGCCCCAGGCGGAGATCGACCGTCTCCTGCTCGAGCATGGCGGCGCGGGACGGGCGGTCGTGCGCCTGAAGGGCGGGGACCCGTTCGTATTCGGTCGCGGCGGCGAGGAGGCACAGGCGCTGAGGGACGCCCGGATCCCGTTCGAGGTCGTGCCCGGCGTCACCGCCGGCGTGGCCGCACCGGCCTACGCCGGCATCCCGGTCACCCATCGGGACGCCGCCAGCGCAGTCGCGTTCCTGACCGGCCACGAGGATCCCGACAAGGGGCAGCCAGCGCTGGACTGGCGCGCGCTCGCCGCCTTTCCCGGGACGCTCGTGGTGTACATGGGCCTGCGGCAGCTGGCCGCGATCGCCCTGCGCCTGATCGAGGGTGGGCGCTCGGGTCAGGAGCCCGCCGCGGTGATCGAACGCGGCACCCATTCCGACCAGCGCGTGGTCGTCGGGACGCTCGCGACGATCGGCGCCCAGGCGAAATCCGTCTCCCTCCGCGCCCCCGCGATCGCGGTGTTCGGCGAGGTCGCCGCGCTGAGCGCGGGTCTCGAGTGGTACCGGCCGCGGCCGCTCGCCGGTCTGAGGGTGGCGGTCACCCGCGCGCGCGCCCAGGCCAGCGGCTTGGCCCAGCAGCTGCGCGAGCTGGGGGCGTCGGTGGTGCAGGCGCCGGCGATCAGGATCGTCCCGATCGAAGGCCCCGCGCCCTCGATCGGGGACTATGACCTCGTCTGCCTGACGAGCCCCAACGGCGTGGCGCTGCTGTTCGATCGCCTGCTGGCGGCCGGCCTTGACACGCGCGCGCTGGCGGGCGCCCGCGTGGCCGCCATCGGTCCCGGGACCGCATCTGCGCTGGCGGCGCGGGGGGTGATCGCCGATGTCGTGCCCGATCGGTTCGTGGCCGAGGGGCTGGTGGAGGCGCTGGCCGACCTTCCGGTGAGCAGAGCGCTCGTGGCCCGGGCCGCGCACGCGCGCGACGTGCTCCCGGATGCGCTGCGCGAGCGCGGAGCGTCCGTCGACGTGCTGGCGCTGTACGAGACGGTGGCGGCACCCCTGACCGGGAGCGAGCTCGAGGCCATCGCCGACGCGGACTACATCACGTTCACCTCCTCCTCGACGGTGAAGTTCTGGTTCGGTGCGGCCGGGGATCGGCTGGCGGCGCGCACGCGGCTGGTGAGCATCGGGCCGGTCACGAGCCTCGCGTTGCGGAACGTCGGCCTTGAGCCGCACGTCGAGGCGACCCGGCACGATATCGACGGGTTGGTGGCGGCGCTGCTCTGCGACGCCGACGCCCGGCGGGGGAACTCGACCGTGCCGATCGGCGGGTGATCCGGCTGCTGGAACTGGCGCGCGACGTTCACGTCCCGGCCGGCGCTCTCGCCCAAGCGTGGCGAAACCCCGTACGCCAGGTTCGGCTCGAACGCGTCGTGTCATCGAACGGTGTCGTGATCCATCCGCTCGACCCCATCGGCGCCCGCGCCGCGGGACAACTGTGCGCCGCGACTCCACCTCGGACGTCATCGACGCATCGGTCGTGCTCCTGGCTCGCATCGTCCATCACGGGCAACAACTCGCCCGCTACGTGCGACCGATGCGGTGACCGTCACCAGCGATTATGACGACCTGCGCCGCCTTGACCCAGGCATTGATCTGGTTCCTTGCTGACCCGCCACGCGGAGGCCCGACGAGTACGGGTGATGTCAGGCCGGCGCTCTGGCGATCAGAGCCCACACGCGGTGGGGGACGGTCAGCGGCTCATCAGGGAGACGCCTGGCGAGTAAACGGGTAAGGGCGGCGTCGAAGCTTGCCACTACGGGTTCAGGGAGGCTGGCGCCGACGCCGTTGCAGCTTCGCATCCGGCCGTGTGGGAGTACGTGATGGCGACGACGAAGCATCGCGCCGCGTGAGGCCGTCGAGGCGAGCAGCGACCGAACGGATACCCATGATGCGTTAGCATCACGTGCATGCGCACGACACTGAGCCTGGACGATGACGTCCTGCTCGCGGTCCAGGAGCGGGCACGGCGCGAGAAGCGCACGGCCGGGGCCGTGTTGTCCGATCTCGCCCGTCAGGCACTCACAGGGCAACATCGCCCGCCCGAGCGTCGCGGGAGCGAGCATCACGGCTTCGAGCCCCTCCCGCACCGGGGCGTCGCCGTCTCCAACGCATTGATCGACCGCCTACGCGAGGACGAACCCGAGTGAAGCGCGCCCTGCTCGACATCAACGTGCTGATTGCGCTGCTCGACAGCGACCACATCGACCATGATCGGGCCCACGACTGGCTCGATGATGAGATCAACGCCGGGTGGGCGTCGTGCGCGATCACCGAGAACGGCCTGGTACGGATCATCAGCCAGCCCCGGTACCCGAGCCCTGTATCGCCGGCGCAGGCCATCGACATGCTGAGCCGAGCCTGCGACAGCGCTGATCACGAGTTCTGGGCCTGCGATGTCAGCCTGCTCGACGCGCGAATCGTTGACCGCTCCCGTGTGCACGGCCCACGTCAGGTTACCGACGCCTACCTGCTTGCCCTAGCCGCCACGCACGACGGACGCTTTGTCACCTTTGACCGGTCCCTGTCTCTCGCTTCGGTGCGTGGTGCCACCCAGGATCACATCAAGGTTCTGTAGAACGTGCTCGGGCTTCCCCGGTTGCACCTGAGCAGTACGGACTCGACCAGCGATCGCGCCCGCGATCTCGCTGACCGCGGTGCTCCCCATGGGACGCTCGTGACCGCGCTCGAGCAGTCAGCCGGTCGGGGTCGCCAGGGTCGCCGGTGGACGGCGCCCGCCGGACGCGGGCTGCTCTGCTCGCTGGTCATCCGCGATCCACCGCGGCTGCTGTCGTTGGCGGCGGGAGTCGCCGTGGCCGAGATCGTCGGTGTGGACGCCCGGCTGAAGTGGCCCAACGACGTGCTGCTCGGCGGGAGCAAGGTTGCCGGCATCCTCGTCGAGGGCCGTCCGCAGGAGGGTTGGGCCGTGCTCGGAATCGGCGTCAACGTCGCGTTGCGGACCGAGGACTTTCCGGCTGAGCTTCGCGATCAGGCCGGAACCCTCGGCTTGGGGATGGGAGAAGTGGAGCCGTCGCTCGAGCGGCTGTTGCGCGCGCTGGAACGATGGATCGCGGTCGACGCGCAGACCGTGCTCGCCGGCGTGCGTGAGCGCGATGCACTGCGCGGGCGCCCGGTGCGCTGGGCCGGCGGTAACGGAGTCGGCGCCGGGATCGACGACGCGGGACGCTTGGTTGTCGTGATGGCGAGCGGACGCACAGCGCTCGAGGCAGGCGAGGTGCACCTGGCGGAGTGACGGGTGGACGCCGAACTGAGCCGCAAGGACGGCCGGGCTGGGGCCGGCCAACCGGTGGAGGTCACGGCGGGGGTTACAGCACAACCGTCCAGCGGTCTGGACGGGGTGTGTGCTCTGAACCCCCCATACCGGGGCTGACAGCACAACCCCTTGAAATCGTCGGGGGGTTAGTGCTCTCAGCCCCGTCGGTCAAGCGCCCTCCGTGCCGAGGCTCCCCGACCGACCAAGTCCAAGTCGCTCAGGCTGCGGCCACGGCATCATCGTCGTCGGAGCGCGTGTGTGAACGGGAGTCCTTGTTGTCGGAGTCGACCTCGGCGTCGACACTGATGTCGACCTCGACGTCGGCCTCCCCCTGGTCGATGTGCTCCTCCTCGTCAGCCTCGACCATCTTCACCGCCACCGCACGTCCCGTGCGTCGGCCCTGGGTCTGGCCGCCCGCAGCGCCGGCAGCGCCCGCAGCGCCGGCAGCGCCCTCTCCGCCCGCCTTGCGCCGCCGCCGGCTCTTGCCGCTGCGCCCCTTGGGGAAGTTGCGCAGCAGCTCTCGCGCGAGTGCGGCCGGCTTACGGGCCAACCGGGTCCGGGCTCCCCTCAGGGCCTCCTCGGCCTCCGGGGTGTGCGCGAGCGCCGCCGCCAGCAGAGCCGCCGACAGCCGACGGTCCTGCTTGCGCGACGCGTGCACGAGGCGACGCGCGTTGCGGGCGTGCGCGGCGCCGCTGGAGTTGACGAGCAGACCGAGCAGCCGCTTGGTCTCGGGCCAGCGCTGGGCCGCGTACTCCTCATGGACATCACGGGTGTACTCGGCCATCCGCCAGATCCATGCGTTGGCCTGGTCGCGGCGCCCGATGCGACGCTCCGCGAGGGCCTGGAGCATGATCTTGGCGCCCTCGCGCCGCTCGTCCCGGGGCCAGTCGACCATCATGTCGATCGCGCTGTCGAACGCCTCGGCGTCGCGGCCGGAGGCGATCTCGCCCAGGGCGCGCAGTCGCAGCTGCGGGCTGGGGTTGCGTTGCAGGACGTTGAGCAGGAAGCGGCTGACCAGCTCCCCACCCCGGTCGAAGTGGAGCATCGCCTTGGCGCGCCGCCAGCCGTTGGCGGCCACTCGGGCTCCCGCCAGCGCCGCCCAGCCGTGCTGCTCGACGTAGTCAAGGTGCTCGACGGCGATCCGCCACAGCTCACGCTCGAACACCTCCGCCCGCCGCTCGGGGTCGGGGGTCACCGGAAGCACCCTTCGCTCGACCCGGACCCGCCGTCCCCGGCCCCGCCGTACCGGGCCGACGACGATCGCGCCGCCGCGGTAGACGTCGCGGTCCAGCAGTGAATGCAAGGTCACGACCGGGTCGTCGTGCTTGGTGGCGGGGTGAACGAAGTCGATCACGATCCCGGCCTCCTTGCCCGGATGACGGCGGGTGACGCGGCCCACCCGCTGCTGGTAGATGCGCTTGGAAGCGGTGGGGGCGAGGTGCATGCAGATTGTCGCCCGGGGGCTGTTCCAGCCCTCGGCCAGCAGCTGGGCATTGATCAGCACGTCGACCTTGCCCGACTCGTAGTCGGCGAGGATTCGCGCCAGCTGGCGCTTTGGCGTCTCGCCGGAGACGGCCTGAGCCTTGAGGCCGATGTCCCGGAAGGACTGGGCGACGTTGTAGGCGTGGCGCACCCCGGCGGCGTACACGACGCCAGGAATCCCGTTGAAGCGGGTCTTGTACAGGTCGGCGATGGCCACGTTGAACGGCGTCTGGTCGAGTATCTCGGCCAGCATCTCCTGGTCGAACTCGGTGTCCACCTCGCCGCGGCGCAGTGGCACCTTGGCGATGGTGCGCACGCCCGGTCCCGGCGGGATCCGGATGCACCGCAGCGGCGAGATCACGCCCCGCCGGGCGGCCTGCGCGAGGTCGAAGCGCGAGGTCTGGGTCGGGAACAGGTCGGTGACGTGGCGAGCGATCAGCGCGCCCGTGGCGGTCATGCCGATGAAGATCGGTCCTGACCAGCCGCGGATCGACGCAGAGGTCTTCTCGCCGAGCGCGGTATGGGCCTCGTCGCAGATCACGATCGTGTACGCATCGGAGATCCGGCCCGCGTTGCGCACGAACCACTGGTAGGTCTCGACGGTCACCGGGCCGTTGGCGGCATCCTCGCCGTCGAGCAGCGGTCCATGGATACGATCGCTGTAGCCGCGGTCGCGCAGCTCGCCGTGGAACTGGTCGACGAGGTTGCGGCGGTGGGTGAGGATCAGGACACCACCGGTTCGCGAGGCATCGACAAACCCGAGTGCGGCCACCGTCTTGCCGGCACCGGTGGCGTGCTCGAACCAGAACCGGCGGTCGGCATTGGGGTCCTCCGGCGGCTCGCCGACTCGGATGTCCTCGTCGAGGCCGCTCTCCTGCCAATCCTGGGGCTCTTCGTCGTCGTCGTGCGGTTCGTCGAGGTCGAGCTCGGACTGCTCCTCGTCGCCGGGGCGTGCGGGGGAGGCGAGGGCGGCCAGTCTGGGTGCGGCGGCCGCGCCGCCCGTGCCCGCGCCGCCAGCGGCCAGGGCACCGGCCTTGCCGGCGCCACCTGCGGTCGTGGCCACGTGCGCAGAGCCGTTGCCGTTCCCGGTGCCGTTGCGCTGGATCTCGGCCAGCAGCGCGGTCAGCGTGCCTGAGAGCGCGTCGACCTGATGGGCGGAGAGGACGGTGTGATCGACGAGATGGGGCTCGTCCTCGGAGAGCACGCGCTCGAGACCCAGCAGCAGCGAGAATTGGCGTCGCCACTCGATCGACGGCTGCTCGGCGCCGGCGTCGGCCTCCGCGAGCGCGGCATCGAGCGCGCGGCGCCGCGCGGACCCCGGCGAGAGGGCGTCCTCGAGGGTTTCGCCGTCGTAGACGAACTGCTCACAGGTGAACAGTTCGGCACGCGCGATCGCGGCAGGACTCGGGAAAGGGGCGGAGTCACCCATGGAGATTGAAAGGTTGCGTCTGAATGAGCGAGCCGCGCAGTACGTCGTAGCGGCTCAGGCAGGCTCGGCCAACGGTCGAGCACGACGAGGATTTCCTCAGCAGCGGTTACCCCTCGCCGATCTGGCTTGGGGGATTAACAATCATTCAAGCAGATCCAGTCAACGCGTGTGGCAAGCTTTCGTCGCAACGTGGTTCGGAGCTCAATCCTTCCGACGATGCTCGTGACCGGCTGCGCCGTCCTGGCGCTGAGCGGCTGCGGCAGCCAGACGCGCAATGCGGCACCGTCCGCGGGCACGGTCGCGATGGCGTTCAGGGCCTCGCCCGCGCCGCTGGCGGCGCTGCACGCGCAGGCGAGCCGGCTGCTCGGAGGAGGATCGGCGGCGTTCAAGGCGCGACTGGCCGCACTGCGCGGCTACCCGGTGGTGGTGAATAGTTGGGGTGCATGGTGCCCTTCGTGCCGGAGAGAGTTCCCTTCCTTTCAGCGGGCTGCGGTTGCCTACGGGCGCCAAGTCGCCTTCGTCGGCCTCGACGGCAAGGATTCCGGTCCGAGCGCGGCATCCTTCTTGCGCCGGTTCCCGGTCACCTACCCGAGCTACGTCGACCCGAAAGCGCGCATCGCGCAGGTCATCCAGGCGGTGACGTTCTACCCGCAGACGGTGTACATCAACCGCCGGGGGAAGATCGTCTACGACCACCTCGGCCCGTATCTGAGTCCAGCTGCCCTCGAGCAGGACATCCGGCGCTATCTGCTGGCGTCTTGAGCACCCCGACGCCCGTGCTCTATGACGTTCGGCGGGTGCGTGGTCGTCGCGAGATGGCGGCGGCGCTCGCGCTGCGCCACGAGGTCTTCTGCGTCGAGCAGGGCGTCCCCTCAGGGGAGGAGCTCGACGGGCGCGATGGCGATGGGCTGCACCTGGTGGCGGTCCAGGATCGCGAGGTGCTCGGGACGTGCCGGCTGTTGATGGTCGGGCCGACAGCCCAGCTGAGCCGGCTCGCGGTCGCCGCGACGGTGCGCCGCCGCGGGATCGCCACGTCGCTGCTCGAGGCCGCAAACGAGCAGACGCTGGCCACCGGTGGAAGTCGGCTGGTGCTGCACGCTCAGACCTACGCCCGCGGGCTGTACGAGAACGCGGGCTATCAGCCCCGCGGACGGGCGTTCGTCGAGGCCGGGATCGAGCACATCGCGATGGAGAAGCAGCTCTGAATGCCGGAGCTGCGGATCGATCCGCTGACCGGTCAGCGGGTGATCATCGCCGGTGAGCGGGCCGGACGCCCGGGCGGTGAGCTGTTCGCCTCCCCGGCGCCGGCGCTCGAGCGCGAGACCGACCCGTTCGCGGAGGGCCACGAGGACCGCACGCCGCCCGAGATCCACGCCGTGCGCCCGGGCTCGCGTGTCGCGAACACTCCCGGCTGGACGGTGCGGGTGGTGCCGAACCTCTACCCCGCGCTGCACCCGAGTTCGCCTGATCTCCCGCCGCAGGCCGACGACGACCTGTTCTGGGCCGCTCCCGCGCTCGGCACCCACGAGGTGATCGTCAACGCCCCGGACTCGGTCAGCACCCTCGTCGAGCTCGAACCCGGTCAGGTGGTCGAGGCGATGGAGGTCTGGCGCGAGCGGATGCGGGCCCATCCCGAGGCCGCCTGCACCCATCTGATCGTCAACGAGCGTCGTGAAGCCGGGGCTTCGCTGCCCCACACGCACGCGCAGCTTTACGCGCTGGACTTCGTTCCGGCGGCGATCGCGCGGGAGCGAGAGCGCTTCGGAGCCTACGCGCGGCGCACGATGGGCGGGAACCTGCTGGCGGACGTCGTCCAGGAGGAGGTCCGCCGCCGGGAGCGGATCGTCGCCATCGACGACGACACCGTGCTGATCTCCCCCTACGGTGCCCAGGTGCCGTTCCAGCTCCTCCTGGCGCCACGCCGAGCGCGGATGCGCTTCGAGGACCCGGGGCCAACGGGCGCGGCGATGCTGCACGAAGCCCTCAGCCGGCTCGCGCGCCGCATGCGCGCGAGCCCACCGCTGAACCTGTGGATCCGGACCGCACCGCGCGGCGCGGAGCACTTCTGCTGGCGGATCGACATCCTGCCCCGGTTGACCCATCTCGCCGGGCTCGAGCTGGGAACCGGGGTGCACCTGAACATCGTCTCGCCCGAACGGGCGGCCGCCGAGCTGCGCGAAGCGTGAGCGGCGGGGCTGGGGCCGCGTGCGAGCCCTGATCCAGCGCGTGAGTCGCGCCTCGGTGTCGGTGGACCAGCGGCTGATCGCCTCGGTCGGCCCGGGGATGCTGGTCCTGCTCGGCGTCACCCGCGGTGACACCGAGCGCGACGCCGATTGGCTGGCGGACAAGGTGCGAGCGCTGCGGGTGTTCGCCGACGGCTCCGGGCAGATGAACGAGCCGCTGGGGGTTCGGGAAGTGTTGTGCGTGAGCCAGTTCACGCTCTACGGGGACGCGCGCCGCGGGAACCGTCCGAGCTACGCGGCCGCCGCTCCCGCGGCGCTCGCCGAGCCGCTGTACGAGCGGTTCTGTGCCCGGCTGCAGGCCCGCCGCGGCGTGTTCGGCGCCACCATGGCGGTCGAGCTCGTGGGCGACGGCCCGGTGACGCTGCTGGTGGAGAGCCCGGCCCTGGAGCGAGGTGGCCGATAATCTGGGCCATGGCCGCATACACCCGCTACAGCTACCTGTTCGAGCAGCTGGTCCGCCGCGAGCTGCGGCGCAAGTACAAGGGCTCGACGCTCGGGGTGCTGTGGTACCTGGTCAACCCGCTCGTGCTGATGGGCGCGTACACGTTGATGTTCGGATACGTGCTCAAGGCCCAGAACCACCATCACTTTCCGATCTTCGTGATGATCGGCCTGGTCGTATGGCTGTTCTTCCAGCAGTCGCTGCTGGCGGCGTCGGACTCGCTGATCGACCAGGGCGGACTGGTGCGCAAGGCGCGGTTTCCCCGCCAGGCGATTCCCGCCTCGACCGTCGCCGTGCAGCTGTTCACCCTCGGCGCGATGCTGGTCGTGCTCGTGCCGGTGGCCGTCGCGGTCGGTGGCACCCTGACCCCGGCGTTGCTGCTGCTGCCGCTGCTGGTCGCGCTGCTGTTCGGCTTCGTGCTCGGGTGCGCGCTGATCGTCTCCGTGCTCCACGCCTACTTCCGGGACGTGGCGCCGATCCTCGCCGCCGCACTCCTGCCTTGGTTCTTCCTCACCCCGATCTTCTACGAGCCCGACACGCTGAAGTTCGTACGTCACCACGCATGGGTGGCGACGCTGCTCGACTGGGTCAACCCGGTGGCGCCGTTCATCGAGGCGATGCGCGCGGTGCTCTACGCCGGACACGGTCCCGGCGGGGGGCGGCTCGTCTACGCGGCAATCGCGGCCGCCGTGACACTGGGCCTCGGCGCCCTGGTGTTCAGGCGGATGGAGGGGGAGCTGGCGGTGGTCGTGTGAGCGTTCCGAGCCCGCGACCCGGAAAGGCCTTACACCTGCGACCCGGGAAGGCTTCACCCTCGCGCCCAGGACGGCTGAGCGCCGCGACATTGCGACCCGGGGAGATCGTCCTGCGCGAGGCGACGCGATCGTTCAGCGTGCGCGCCGATCAGGCGCGCACACTCAAGGGCCTGCTGTTCGGACAGCGGGCCTCCGGTCCCGCGCCGGTCCCCGCGCTGCAGGGCGTGACGCTGCAGATCGAGCCCGGTGAGACGGTGGGGATGGTCGGGCGCAACGGCGCCGGCAAGACCTCGACGCTGCGCGTGCTGGCGGGGATCGTGCCCCTGCAGTCCGGCGAGGCGGCCTGCGGCGGACGGATCGTCTCGCTGCTGGAGCTCGCAGGCGGCTTCAGCCGCGACTTCTCCGGGCGCGAGAACGTCTACCTCCAGGGCGCCCTGTACGGCTTGACCAAGGAGCAGATGCAGGAGCGGATCGAGCGCATAGTCGCCTTCTCTGAGCTCGGCTCGTTCATCGATGCCCCGGTGAAGACGTACTCCTCAGGGATGTTCGTCCGGCTCGGGTTCTCGATCGCGGCCCACCTCGATGCCGACGTGCTGTTGATCGACGAGGTGCTGGCCGTCGGCGACGAGGGGTTCCAGCGCAAGTGCCTGCGGCGGATCTCCGAGCAGATCGCGGCCGGGGCGACCGTCGTGCTGGTCTCTCACGACGCCGGTGCGATCGAGCGGGTGTGTGAGCGGGTGGTGGTGCTCGACGCGGGACGGATCGTGTTCGACGGGCCGACCGCACAGGCGCTGCTGCACTACCACCGCCTGATGGGCACCGAGCACGGCGGCGGCGCGTCCTACCGGCCGATCGCCGCCCGTGCGGTCGAGGTGGCCGAGCTCGAGCTCCGCGATGGCGGCGGGCAGGCCACGAGCGTGTTTCGCAGCGGCGAGGCGCTGCACCTGCACATCGGCCTGCGCTCGAGCGCGCCGGTGACGCGTCCCCGGCTGGTGCTCGAGCTTCGCGCGGGGGACGGCGCGCGGATGTTCCGCACCACCATGCCGTTCGAGCTCGGTCCTGACGGCAGCGCCCAGCTCGTATTCGAGATCCCCGACCTCGCCCTGCTGGGCGGCGACTACGACCTCGCGGTGGGGGCCGACGGCGCGGCGGCCTCGGACGGGACGGATGAGAACGAGGGCTCGGCACCGCTTGACCGCACCGTTCGCTTCTCGGTCGCGCGGGCGCCGGGGGCCGAGGGGGTAGTCGATCTGCGCGGGGTGTGGCGGACCGCGACTCCGGCACCGGGAATCCGGTGACCGAGCCCGAGCGTGCGCTCGAGCACGCGCGCGAGGCCGCGGCGTCGATGCGCGCCGCCGGAGCGTACGGCGAGGACCACCGCGGTCCCGAGGTGGCGCCAACCGGCGCGATCACCACCGGCAAGCTGTTCGAGTGGGCACTGATCGATCCCGATCTGCGCAACGTCCGCTCGACCCGCCGGTTCGGGGCGCCGATGACGGCGCTGAAGCTCGGGCTGGTCCGGCTCCTCGCCCAGTACCACGGCGAGCTGATTGCCGAGCAGACCCGATTCAACGTGAACCTCGTCGGTCACGTCCGCAGGCTCGAGGAGCGGATCGAGGAGCTCGAGCGCCGGCAGGAGCACCGGGGGCCGCAGTGAACGTCCATCAGGTGCTCTCGGGCGCCGGATTGCACGACGCGATCACCACCGAGGCGCTCGTGTTCCGCTCGCACTTTCGCGACTGGGGGTGGGGCGGAAGCGATCACGCTGCCCGGATCGCCCCCGGCCTGGGCGGGGCGATCGCGCCGATGGCCAAGCTCGACCCTGGACCCGACGACATCCTGCTGCTGCACCACTCGGCCGGCACTCCGAGGTTGCACGAGCTGCTCGCGCTGCCCAACCGCAAGCTGCTGCTCTACCACAACGTCACGCCCCCGTCCTGGCTCTGGGATCACGCGCCGCTGGTCGCGGTGCACTGCGCGATCGGTCGCGAGCAGCTGCCGGAGTTGATCGCAGCGGTCGACGTCGCCGCGGCCGACTCCGAGTGGAGCGCCGCCGAGCTGCGGGCCCTCGGAGCCAGTGCGACGGAGGTGATTCCCCTGCTCGTCGATCGCGACCGGCTCGGGCCCACGGCCGCCCCGCCGCCCGAGAGCGCCGCCGGGCCCGCGGAGCGTCCCACGGTCCTGTTCGTGGGGCGGCTGTCGCCGCACAAGGGCCAGGACGAGGTCATCCGAGCTTTCGCGCTCTACCGCCGCCATCGCGCTCCCGATGCCCGCCTGGTCCTCGTCGGCGACGCCCTTACGCCCGGGTACGTCGAGCTGCTGGTGAAGCTGGCCCAGACGCTCGCTCCGGGAGCGGTGAGCATCGAGAGCGGACTGTCGGAATCCGAGCTCGGCGACCGCTACCGGGCCGCTCACGTCTTTCTGTGCCTATCCGAGCACGAGGGCTTCTGCATTCCCGTGCTCGAGGCGTTTCACTTCGGGCTGCCCGTGATCGCCCGCCCCGCCGGGGCGATCCCGGAGATCGCGGGCGGCGCCGCACTGCTGGTGGCCGACCGCGATCCGGCGGTGATCGCGGAGCTCCTGCATCTCGCGGTCGGCGATCACGGGCTGCGCGTCGAGCTTCGCCGTCGCGGTGGGGAGCGCCTCGCCGTGTACGCGCCCGAACGGGTGGCCGCCCGGTTGCGCGCGGCGGTGCAGGCGACGGCGCGCGCGGCGCCGTCGCCCGCTACTTGATCGTCAGCGAGGCGCCGTCGTCGATCAGGTAGCGCGAGGAGCTGTCGGGACCGGGAACGCTGGGGGTCATCCGCCACAGCACGAACTGGGCGTTGCGCAGCAGTGACGGGCCGGTGGCGTCAGCGGGCCGCGGCTCGTCGGTCGACGCGATCACGTACTGGGCCTTGCGGCCGTAAGGCGGGTGAGGGAAGAAGCCCCCGAGCGGGTCCAGCGCGGACAGCGGGTGGTCCTTGAACATGTACGTGACCCAGAGCTGGTAGCCGCCCGCCAGCACGTCGATGCGCACGCTCGAGCCGTGCGGCAGGGCGCGGTCCCACTGGCGCAGCCCGAGGATCGACAGGTTCGCCTGCTCGTAGGTCTGGCCGATCTCGTGCGCGGCGCTGGCCGGCACCAGCGCCAGCGCCAGCACGAGGCCGGTGCACCCCAGGGCCGCACGGCGGGCCGCGGTGGCGGCGGCCAGCGCGCAGAGCTCGACCAGGGCCAGCAGGAGGACGTAGGGGCCCAGGAAGGCCAGGTCCTTGAAGAAGAACAACTCGCCCCCGAAGCGCACCCGGAAGTAGATCCCGATCAGAGCGGTCACCACGACCATCGCCATCAGCGGGCGCCGCACCGATTCGGGAACGCGGGAAAAGGCTCGCCAGGCCAGCACGCACACGAGGATCAGCGCCAGTCCAGCCCAGGCGCCCTCGGGCATCCCGACGAAACGGGGCCAGGGGAGGAAACCCAGCGCGGTTCCGTGCCAGCCGGCGAGGCTGCCCCAGGGGAAGATGACCTTGAGCGCGCCCGAGGTCTTCTCCAGGAAGCCCCGCGCGAGGACCAGCACGAACGGAACCCCGATCACGACCACCGGCAGCCACATCCACGGTCGAGCCCGAGGCCGCGGCAGGCGCAGCGACGAGATCCAGCCCAGCGGCTGGCCCGTCGCGCGGCTGCGGCGGCGCAGCCTCCACCCGTAGACGGCCAGGAAGATCGCCGGGAAGGGGATCACCAGCGGGTAGGCGAGCAGACAGAGCACGCCGAACAGGGCGAACAGCGCGGCGCTGCGACGACTCGGGGCGCTCAGGTAGCGCCACCCGGTCAGCAGCATGAACGGGAGCGTGAACTGCCCCCACAGCTCGTTGTAGTAGGGGTGGATCGCCACGTACATGACGATCCGGTCCAGCGGCACGATCAACGCCACCAGGAGCGCGACCCAGGGTGGAGCTCGCATCAGGTAGCGCGCGAACAGGAAGAACCCGATCGCGGTGAGGGCGAGGATCAGCGCCGAGATGGTGGCGAAGGTCTGGATCGGGTCCTGACCGGCGAGGGTCGAGATCCCGGCCAGGGCGTAGTAGATGGGGTACTTCGAGCGCCATTCGAACGGGACGTGGTTGATCGGCTGGTCCGGGCGGGTGGCCGTGGGTGCGGCGTGCTGGAGCAGCGTCGCCGTGCCGACGGCGAGGATCGCGTCGCCGTTCTGGCCGGGAACGGTCGCGTAGCCCGCCCGGAAGATCGGCAGCAGCGAGATCAGGCCGACCATGCCGGCGAGCAGGAGCGGCAGCAGCACGCGAACGATCACCGTGCGCTCGGCGGGGCTCGCGGACTCGACGCGGGGGGCGGTGGGGCGGGCGCGACGGATCCAGAGCGTCGCGATGAGCGCGGCGGCGATGACGACGGTGAGCGACACCTTCAGCGGCACGTGCAACAGCCCAAGGACGGTGAGCGCGAGGCTCGAGACCGCCGCTCCGATCGGCATCACCAGCAGGGCGCGGTGGATCGTGAGCTCGTCGCGGATCAGCACTCGCGCGGCCGCGTATCCACACAGCGTGAAGAACGCGATCGCGACCGCCGCGGTGCGCAGCACGGCGGGCACGGCACTGACCCCGATCACGCCGGCCAGGAGGGCCAGCGTCAAGCCCAGCGCACACGCGCCCAGCAGCGCGAGCCCGGCCAGCAGCCTCGGGTCGAGCGCCTGCATGCGCGCGCGCAGCGCTCCATGACGCCTGGCCACCGCGTTCGGGGGAGCGCCCAGGCCGTCGGCCGTGGCGTCTGTGGCGCTCATCGACGGGTCTGCGGCCCGGGACGGCCGACTCGGCGTGCCTCGCTCGCCACCCGGCTCAGGAAGATCGGGTTGCCGATCAGGTAGCGGCGCCACATCCGGGTCGGCTCGATCGCGAGCCTGAATATCCATTCGAGTCCGTTGTCGGCCAGCCAGTGGGGGGCGCGCGGGATGTGGCCCGAGACAAAATCGAACAGCGCCCCGACCGTCCACACGACGGCACCGTCCAGACGCTCAGCGTAGCGATCCACCCACAGCTCCTGCTTCGGCGTGCCCATCCCGACCAGCACGATCCGGGGTGCGTGGGCGTTGATGTCCTCGATCACGCGGTCGTTGTGGGGGGAGTCGAGGTCGAAGTAGCCGTGATGCGCCCCGACCACATCGAGCTTGGGATAGGCGGTCCGGAGCCGAGCGGCGGCCTCACGCGCGATCGGCGGCTCGGAGCCGAGCAGGTAGATCGGCTGCCCGGATCTCTCGCACAGCGTCGCCAGGGCCCAGATCCAGTCGGCGCCGGTCATCCGGTGGGGGACCGGCAGGCCCAGCACTCGAGCCGCGAGCCGCACCCCATAGCCGTCGCAGTAGACGACGTCGGCGCGGCGCAGCGCCTGGGAGAGCCCCGGCGTGGTGCGCGACTGATTGACCACATGGGCGTTGACGTACATCACCCGCCGGGTGCGGCGGTCGGTGGCCCACCCGGAGAGCGTGCGCAGCAGCTCGTCCGGCGGTGCGAGGTCGATCGGGATCTCGAAGATCGCGGAGGACGGCCGGGACCGGTCGGGGAGCGGTTCCGCCTCGCCTTCCGCGCTCATCCCACGGAGGCTCTGCGCGGACACGTCCGCGAGATGGTACGCCGTCGGCTCTGCGGGTCGCGATCAGGTCGCGGGGTCGTTCGCTCGGGTCGCTCGGGTCGCTCGGGTCGGTCGGGTCGGTCGGGTCGGGAGCACGAGCGGGAATCGGCAGCCTTTGTGACCGGCTGTCGGCCGCGGACCATGCATAATGTGTCACGGCCTTCCGGGACGGGCCACCCTGTCGCATTGTGCATGTGGGGCGTGCACAACACGACATCCCCCTTGGGATCGGGATGCTGCTGAGAGGTTATGCAGGTGAGTCCTGGAGCGGGACAGCTCCGACACCCCACCGGAGGACGCCCGCCCACGCCCGCATCTTGGGGCAGAATGGCGCCGGTGATGCTGCCGCGAGTCGTGATCGACGCCCGGGACGCGTATGCGCCGCAGCTGCGCGGCTGGGGTCGCTACACGCGCTGCCTGCTGGAGGCGCTGTGGGCGGGGGCGGGGGAGGGTCTCGACGTGCATCCGCTCCGCGACGGAGGTGCCGGTCCCGAGGTGCTGTTCGAGCAGGTCAAGCTGCCGGTCGCGCTGGCGCGCCGCGGGGCGGCCCTGGTGCACTCTCCCAACTGCTTCCTGCCGCTGCTGGCCGCGTGTCCGGGGGTGGTGACGATCCACGATCTGGCCTTCGAGCACTGGCGGTCGGACTTCGCCCGGGTCACGGGGATCAAGTACCGGGGGCTGACGCCGCTCGCGGCCCGCCGGGCGAAGCGGATCATCTGCGACTCCACGTTCACGCGCGAGGACGTCTGCCAGCGCTACCGCATCGACGGCGAGAAGATACGGGTGATTCCGCTGGCCCCCGCGCTGGCGATCGGCGATCAGACTCCGCCGGGGGGTCAGTACGTGCTCGCGGTCGGTGATCTGCGGCGCAAGAAGAACCTCGGGGCGCTCGTACGGGCGTTCGTGGGCTTGCGCCGCACTCAGGGAATCCCCCACCGGCTCGTGCTCGCCGGGGTCGACTGCGGTGAGGGCCCGCGCCTGCTGGCGCTGGCCGCGGGGGAGCCGGTGGAGCTCACCGGCTATCTCAGCGACGCAGCGCTGGACGCCCTGATCCGGGGCGCCGAGGTGCTCGTTCACCCGAGCCTGTACGAGGGCTTCGGGCTGGTGGTGGTCGAGGCGATGGTGCGCGGGACGCCGGTGGTGGCGGCCCGGGCCACGGCGTTGCCCGAGACCGGGGGCGACGCCGCCCTCTACTTCGATCCGGCCGGGGAGGGTGGGGTCGGTGAGCTGACGGACGGTGGGGCCGGTGAGCCGGGGGACGGTGGGGCCGGTGAGCCGGGGGACGGCGGCAGCGCTGATCTGGCGCGCGTGCTCGGCGACCTGCTGGCCGACCCGCAGGCGCGCGCCGCCCGCTCACGCCAGGGCCTCGAGTGGGTGGCGCGCTACTCGTGGGAGCGGACCGCACGCGAGACCGCCGCCGTCTACCGGGAGCTGTTGTGAGCCCCCGCGACCGCCGCTGTCTACCGGGAGCTGCTGTGAGCGCCCGCGATACCGCCCCGTCACCGCGACCGATCAGCGTGATCGTCCGCGCGCACCAGGAGGCGGCGAGCATCGGACGCTGCCTGGAGCTGATCGGCGCCCAGCGGACCGCCGACCGCGCGGTTGAGGTGATCGTCGTCGACAGCGGCTCGAGTGACCGGACGGCCGAGATCGCTCGTGGCCATGGCGCCCGCGTGATCACGATCGCCAAGTCCTCGTTCACCTTCGGCGGCGCCCTGAACCTCGGCGCCGCGAGCGCGCAGGGCGAGATCATCGTCGCCCTCTCGGCGCACGCCTTCCCGCCCGACACCGACTGGCTGGCCCGCCTGACTTTGCCGCTGAACGATCCGCGTGTCGCGTGCGCCTGTGGCGAGGAGCGCGACCCGGACGGAGCGCTGCTGACCGCGCGCGTCGAGCAGGACATCGCGCTCGCGCGGCGCGCGCCCCGATGGGGGTACTCCAACGGCGCGGGGGCGTTCCGCGCCCAGCTGTGGCGGACACGCCCGTTTCGCGCCGACCTGGCGGGGTGTGAGGACAAGGAGTGGGCGCTGTACTGGCTCGAGCGCGGCTACGTGTGCGTCATCGACCCCGGGCTGACCGTCGAGCACGACCACACGCACGACTCGCTGGCCGCCACCTATCGACGCTCGCGCCGGGAGGCGGCCGGATACGCGGCGTTTCTCGAGCTGGCCAACTACGGACCGCGGGAGCTGGCGCGCGAGTGGTGGACGCAGCGCGGCTGGCACGGCTCGCCGCTGCGCGCCCGGTGCAGCCCGCGCCGGGTAGCCCGCCTGCTGGGCGCCTACACCGGTCGGCGAGCGATCGGTGGGTGAGCGTGGCGGGAGCGATCCGCGGGATCGCGGGCGATGGGCCGCGGCGAGGACCTCCGGGATCGTTTCGCGCGAGCGGCTAGCATGTGCTGCTGATGACCGCCTCCGCCACAGAGGCGGCGCTCGATGCCGACTGGCTGAGCATCTGTCGTCGCGCCGAGGGCGCTGCCGCACGCGCACTGGAGCGCTACGCCCCCGGCGACCGCGCGCGCGCGGCGGGACGTGGGAAGGGCGGCGACATCTCGCTGGTTATCGACAAGGCGGCGGAGGACGCGATCATCGCCGAGCTCGAGCGCACCGCGCTGCCGCTGACCGTGGTCTCCGAGGAACGCGGCCACGTGGAGCTGGCGGGCGGAGGTCCGGTCCACGTCATCGTGGATCCGATCGACGGCTCGCGCAACGCCAAGCGCGGCTTGCCGGCCTGGTGCGTGTCGATCGCGGTCGCGGCCGGGCCACTGCTGGGCGACGTGCGCTGGGCCTACGTCCGAGACGGGGAGCACGGGGAGGAATGGTGGGCGAGGGCCGGCGAGGGGGCGTTTCACGACGGCCAGCGCCTGGCCGAGCTCGACCCCGAGGCCGAGCTCGAGATGGTCGGGCTCGAGTTCATCCATCCCCGCCTAGTGGCCGCCGCCGCCCCGGCGATCGCCGCGACGGGGATCGCCCGCCTACGCGGCATCGGATCGATCGCCCTGACCCTCTGCTACGTGGCCTGCGGCCGGCTCGATGGCCTGCTCGCCCTGGCGGGCTGCCGCTCGGTGGACATCGCCGCCGCCCAGCTGATCCTGCGGGAGGCGGGGGGAGTGCTGGCGTTCGTCGACGTGGAGGAGGACGTGGACCAGGCTTCCCTGTCGCTCGACTGGCGCTCGCGGGTGTTCGCGGCCGCCGGCCCGGCCGGGCTCGAGCGCCTGTGCACGATTGCCTGAGCGCCCGGAGCTGCGCAGCCCGCCGCGAGCGAGCACCGACATCCTGCTGATCTCGACCGATGGCGCCGCGATGCTCCGGCATTCGCTTCCGGCGGCAATCGCCCAGCCCGGCGCGCAGGTCACGGTGATCGACAACGGCTGCCGCGACGAGACCTCGCAGCTGGCCGCGGACGCGGGCGCGCGACTGCTGCCCCTGTGCCGGCGGCTGAGCTGGTGCGCGGCCAACAACGCCGCGATCGCGGCCACCAAGGCCCCGGAAGTGCTGCTGCTGAACGCCGACTGCTTCCTCGCCCCGGACTTCCTGGCTCGGGCCCGCCCGGCGCTGGGGGCGCCGGGCATCGGCTCGGTGGCGCCGAAGCTGCTGCGGGCGGCCGGCCCCGGGCGGCCACTGGCGCAGATCGACACCGCGGGCATGGCGCTCGACCGCCGACGCAAGAATAGCCTCGTCGGCCACGGTGAGCCCAGCCGCGGCTACGATCAGCCGGGGCCGTGCTTCGGCGCTGACGGCGCCGCCGCGCTCTACCGCCGCGAGTTGCTGGTCGATTGCGCCGTCGACGGACCGCCGTTCGACGAGGCGTTCGAGAAGTACGCGGCCGACGTCGACCTGGCCTGGCGGGCGCAGCTGCTGGGGTGGCGCTGCGCCTACGAGCCCCGCGCGGTCGCGCATCATGTGCGCACCTACGGACCCTCCACGCGGGCGCAGGTGAGCGAGCAGGCGCGCCGGATGCAGTTTCGCAACCGCTACCTGATGATGGTCAAGAACGAGACCGGAGCGGGACTGGCGCGTGACCTGGCGTGGATCACCTCCTATGAGGTGCTCGCGCTCGGCCACGTGCTGCTGCGTGAGCGCCATCTGCTGGGCGGCTACGTTGACGCCGCTCGGCGCCTGGCGCGTGCGCGGCGCGGGCGCGCGCGGGTGCAGGCGCGGCGCCGGGTCGCGATCCCCCCCTTCGGCCTGCGACCAAGCCAGTAGGACTCGGACGTCGTGTCCGCTCTGCCCCCCAAAACCCTGCTCAGGCGTTGGCCGGCCTGCCCCGCCCCAGGAAATCCGGCTCAGGTGGTGGCCGGCCTGCTCCGCCCCGCGAGACCCGGCTCAGGCGTCGCGCCCAACCTGTCCGACGGCGGACCGGGGTCGCCTGGTTCCACGCCAGTGAGCCGGGGCGCTGAGCGCCTCCTCGTAGACCTCCCAGGTCGCGGTGGCGGCGTCCTCCCAGGTCCACGGTGGCGGCGCCGGCGCCGGACGCTGCGCCGATTCCGCGGCCAGGACCAGCGCGTCGAGGTCGTCGACCGCGCTCAGCGCCGCCCGCCCGTCGAGCACCTCGCGCAGTGCCGGGACGTCGCATGCGGCCACCGGGGTTCCGCACGCCAGCGCCTCGATCGGGGGCAATCCGAAGCCCTCGTCGTCGCTGGGGAAGATGAGCGCGTGCGCGCCGGTGTAGATCGCCGCGAGCTCGTCGTCGCTGACCAGGCCGGTCAGCGTGACCCCGGAGAGCTCGCGCGCCCAGCGGCCCGTCGGGCCGACCAGGACCAGCGGCAGCGCGCGGCGCGCGCGGGTCAGCGCGCCGACGCGCTTGCGGGGATCGGGCGTACGCAGCCCTCCCACCCAGAGGAGATACTGCTCGGGAAGGTCGTAGCGCTCGCGCACCGCCTCGACCTCCTGGTCAGATCGGGGTCCGAACGCCGTCGCCGGCGCCTCCCCGATGACGACCAGCCGTTCGGCGGGAATCCCGAGCATGCCGGTCGCGTCGCGCGCGACGGCATGGGTCGGCACGATCACGCGGACGGCCCGGGCGACGGCCAGGTAGCGGAGCTTGAAGCGCAGGCCCGAGCGCAGATACTCGCCCTGACGCTTGAGCGGGACGAGGTCGTGGAGGGTCACCACCATCGGCACGGGGCAGCGCAGCATCGCTCCCTCGATCCACGGGGAGTGGAACACGTCGCAGCGCCGTCCGTCGTGAGTCTCGACGATCTCGCCGCGATCGACGTCGCGCAGCCCCTCGAGCAGGCAGCGCGCGTAACGCCCGACGCCGCGCGCGTCGCTGGCCGGCCGGCTGTCGAAGCCGACCTTCACCGCGCGATCAGGCGCTCGACGCGCTCGACGTAGTCCGCGACGAAGAAGCGCTGCGCGCGGTGGCGCGCAGCGGCGCCCATCACCTCCCGGTGCTCGAGCACCTCGAGCACCGCCTCGGCCAGGGGATCCGGGGCGCCCAGGGGAACACGGCGGACGGTGGCGACGTCCTGCACCACCTCCGGGAGCCCGTCGACCGTGGTCGCGACGACGGGGGTCCCGACGGCCATCGCCTCCGCCAGCACGGTCCCGAACGGCTCCTGGTGGGAGGGCAGCACGAGCACGTCGAAATGGCGCATCAGCCCGGCCGCGTCCGCGCGCCAGGGATGGTGCTCGATCTCCGGGGACTCGATCACCGCCCGGGTGTAGGCGGGATCGCTGCCGTAGGGATCGTCGCCGATGACGACGATCCTCACGCCGGGCGCGCCGCGGCGGATGGCCGGCGCGGCCCGGACGAGATCCAGCACCCCCTTGCGGGGCTCGATCCGGCCCACGAATCCGATCACCGGGCCGTTGTCCAGGGGCCAGGGCGCCGCCGCCGCCGGGGGGTCGGGGTCCACGGGTCCGTAGACGACCTGGGGATCGAGCCCGGGCAGTCGATCCGCGACGGCGCGAGAATCGGCCAGCACGAGATCCGCCCGACGCCAGAACGAGGGCACGCGACGCACGATGTCGTGGATGTGCAGGACGCTGCGCCCGAGCAGACCGCCCAGCGCCGGCAGCAGACGGCCACACACCCCGCCGTTGAGGTAGGCGACGTCGGCACGGGCGGCGAGCGCGCGCGCCGCCGGCCACGAGCCGATCGCCCGGGCACCGGCTCCGCGCTGCAGGCCGCCCAGCGCCAGCGCCCGCCAGGCGTAGCCCGCATCCAGCGCGGCGTCACGCATCGCGCCGTGACCGGGCGTGGTCACCGTGATCTCCCATCCCCGAGGCTGCAGCCCGCCGAGCAGCGCCAGCAGGTGGAGCTCGGCTCCTCCCGGCTGATCGACCGGTGTGATCGCGAGCAGGCGGCGGCGCATAGCCCGCGGCCACTGTAGCGGTACCGTCGCCCGGTGCGGGAGTACTACGAGGAGCTTTGGGAACGTTTGCCGGCCGAGCTCGTGCTGCCGGACTTCGAGCGCCGGCGCCGGTACCTGCTGGGCGAGGTGCGCCCGGGTGACCGGGCGCTCGACCTGGGCTGCGGGGTCGGCGACTTCACGGCCGTACTGGCCGGCGCGGGAGTCGATGCGGTGGGGCTCGAGGTCGCGCAGGCGGCACTGAGGCGAGCGCGGGTCCGGCACCCCGCGCTCGACTTCCGGCTCGCGCCGATCGACGGACCGCTGCCGCTGGAGGACTGCTCCTTCGACCTCGTATGGTCCAGCGAGGTGATCGAGCACGTCGCCGATACGGCGACCTGGCTGTCAGAGGTCAGGCGCGTGCTGGCTCCCCGCGGCCGGCTGCTGCTCAGCACCCCCGCCCACGGCCGGTTGACCATCGCCCTGCACGGTCTCGAGCGATACGCAGAGCCGCTCGGGGACCACCTGCACCTGTACACCCGGCGTTCTCTGCGCACGGTGCTGGCGGAGCTCGGGTTCGGCGAGATCGAGGTCCGGACGGCGGGCGGAGTGCCGTGGCTGGCGCGGATGCTGCTGGCACGGGCGGTGCGGTGAGCCGCCGATGCGCGTCCTGCTCGACGTCACGTTCGCCGTCCGCGCCCCGTACTCCGGGACCGCGATCTACCTGGATCGCGTCCAGGAGGCGCTCTCGCGCCTGGACGGGATCGAGATCGTGCCGGCCGCCAACGTGCGCCGGGGCGCGCCGGCCGGAGGGGGGGCCGGGAGCCTGCGCAACCTGCTCGTCGACCACTGGTGGGCCGCGAGCGAGCTGTCGAGACTGGCCCGCCGTCAGGGGGCCGACGTGATCCACCATCCGCTGCCGGGGCCCACTCGCGCGGACCGGACGCCCCAGGTGGTGACCGTGCACGACCTCGCCTTCGAGCGGCGCCCGGAGTGCTTTGACCGCGCGTTCCGGATCTACGCCCACCGCTACCACCGCGCGGCCGCCCTCGCGGCCGGCGCGGTCATCTGCGTGAGCGAGACGACGGCCGCCGACGTCGAGATCCTCTGGAACGTGCCCCGAGAGCGGATCGTGGTGGCTCGTCACGGACCCGGACAGATGCGCGGGAGCCCGGTGCGGGCAGCGCCCGAGCACTTCCTGTACGTGGGCGACGACGAGCCGCGCAAGAACGTCACGACGCTGCTCGCGGCCTACCACCTCTATCGAGCGCGGGCGCAATCGCCGCTGGCCCTGGTGCTCGCGGGCGCCGTGGACCGGTGCGGACCTGGAGTCCGCACCGAGCACCGTCCTGGCGCCGAGCGCCTGGCCCAGCTCTACGCAGGCGCGGCGGCGCTCGTTGCGCCCTCGCTCTACGAGGGCTTCGGGCTGACGGCGCTCGAGGCGATGAGCACCGGTACGCCCGTCATCGCGGCGTCCTCACCGGGGCTGATCGAGGTGTGCGGAGACGTGGCGCGCTACGCCGACCCACTGCAGGCGGCGGAGTTCGCCGCGGCTATGGACGATGTCGCCGGCTCTCCCGCGCTCCGGCACGAGCTCAGCGCCCGTGGCCTCGCCCGCGCGCAGCGGTTCTCCTGGGAGGCCTGTGCACGCGCCCACGTGGACGCCTACTCTCTGGCCTTCACACGATGAAGATCGCCATCCTGGGCACGCGCGGCATCCCCGCCTCATACAGTGGCTTCGAGACCGCCGTGGAGCAGCTCGCGTCGCGGTTGACCGGGCGGGGCCACGAGGTGGTCGTCTACTGCCGCCCGCACGTGGTGGATCCGAAGCTGACCGACTACAAGGGCGCCCGGCTGGTCCACCTGCGCACCGTCCAGAACAAGTACCTGGACACGTTCGTGCACACGTTCCTGTCCGCCATCCACACCGCGCGCGTGACCAGGCCCGACGTGGCGCTGTTCTTCATCGCCGGGAACTCCCCGCTGTGCCTGATCAGCCGCTGGGCCTCGATCCCGGCGGTGATCAACGTCGATGGGCTCGACTCCGACCGGCGCAAGTGGCCCGCCGTCGCCAAGGCCTACCTGCGCTTTGCCGAGCGGACCGCGCCGCGCTGGGCCGACCGGGCGATCACCGACAGCCACGCCGTCGCCGACACCTTCGAGCGGCGCTACGCCCAGCGGATCGGGGTGGTTCCCTACGGCGTCGAGGACCCGGGGTACGACGGCACCGGGACGCTCGAGCGCCTGGGCCTCCAGGCGCGCAAGTACATCCTGTTCGTCGGCCGCCTCGAGCCCGAGAACAACCCGCACCTGCTGGTCGAGGCGTTCGCCCGGATCGACTCCGAGCGCGCACGGGGGATGAAGCTCGTGATCGTCGGTGGGGCTCCCTACGCCGACGATTATATTCGCCAGGTGTGGCGCTCGGCCGACCCGCGGGTCGTGTTCCCCGGCTACGTGTTCGGCCGGGGCTACTGGGAGCTCCAGCGACACGCGTACCTGTTCTGCGCCCCGACCGAGGTCGGTGGCACCCATCCGGTGATCCTCGAGGCGCTGGCGGCGGGCAACTGCGTGCTGGTCAACGACCACCCGCCCAACGTCGAGACCGTCGGCGACGGCGGGATCTACTTCTCGGGTCGCTCGGGCGTGGACGATCTGGCCGCGCAGCTCGAGCGCCTGCTGGGCGATCCCGAGTTGGTGGCCGAGTACCGCCTGCGCGCGCTGAACCGAGCCCGGCAGTACTCGTGGGAAGGGGTGACCGACCAGTACGAGGAGCTTCTGGCCACGGTCTGCGCGGCTCACGGCCCCGGGTCACTGCCGCCGTCGCTGGTGGATCCCCACCCGGTGGGGGTCGGATAGCCGAGGTCAACGTGTGGCGAAGCATCATTCCCTCCGAGCGACTCGGGAGGTTGGCTACCCCACCCGCACGGCCACGCTGCGGCTTGTGAGCACGCCGCTGCTCGGGGAGCGCCAGGCGATTCGCACCTCGCCGCTGGCGCGCAGGCGAACCGTGCTCGTGAGGAAGTCGACGCGGTTGCGGGTGGAGACGACGGCGATCGTGCGGAAGGCGCCGCCGGCTGGGCGCCACTGGATGTCGGCCCGCTGGGTCACGTTATGGGCGGCGCCGCGGAGCTGTCCCCAGATGAACATGCGCCCGCCCCGGTGGATGCGGGGTGAGGGGATCCAGATCGGCATCCGGTAGGCGTCGTAGGCCGGCTTGGGCTTGCCGTCCGCGTACAGCAGTCCGGTCTGAAATGTGTCCCAGTAGCCGAATTCTTGCGGGGTGAAGCGGGGATCGGGCAGGGCGTCGTAGAGCAGGAACTGCGCCATTGAGTGCACGCGCGGGTCGCGCCAGGCCATGTAGTCCGCCTGGTTGATGTAAGCGGCCTGCTGCGCGGGCGTAACGATCTGGTAGGGATCGGGAGGATTGGTCTGGTAGCCGTACTCGGTCAGGTACAGGGGGATCTGGCGGTGCACGCCGTAGGCCCCGAAGGCGCGGTCGAGCCCCTGCTCCAGGCGGCTCAGGTTGGCGATGGGAACGAAGCTCGGCTGAGGGGCGCTCTTCCCCGGGGCGAGGAGGAAGTCGTAGGGATGTTGGGCGAAGCCGGTGGCGCTGAAGAGCCCGGGGTTGCGGGCCACGAAGGCGCGGCGCGGGCCTCGCGTCGGGCATCCGAGCGCGGACGCACTGGATCCGGTCAGCGGTCGATAGCGGCTGTCCACGCAGTAGAGCGAGCGCAGGAACGGCATCGGTTCGATCGCCGTGTAGAAGCCGGGCGTGCTGAATCCCACTGGAGCGAGCTCTCCGATCAGGATCGTGTCCCGCCCGCCGAGGTGGCCGCTGGCCGACAAGCCCCGGTAAGCGGAGTCGACGTACTGCCGGTACAGCCGTGGGGATTGCGGTCCACGGTGGCTGAGCGACTGCGGCGCGAGCCAGCCGGGCTGATTGGGCTCGTTCCAGATCGACCAGTCGTGCACGCGCGGGAGCGGGCCGTAGGAGCCGCTGTAGCGCGTGCCGAGCGCCTGCATGAACTGACCGAACTCCACGGCGCTCGGTTTCCAGTGATCAGCGGCCCGTGCGGTCGGGGAGTCCTGGCCCATCGCCCACAGGGGCCCCGGATCGGTGATGTTGAACTCGACCCCGATGCCGTGCATCTCCGCGAGCACGAGCACCTCGTCGTACCGGGTCCACCCACCGGCGGGATAGTCCGCCGGGTTGGTGGCGTCGAAGTCCGCCGGTCGCGTGACCGACGCCGAATCCGGGGCCAGCGTCGACCATTTGACGTTCACGCGGATGCGCTGCACCCCCAGCGAGTGGAGCTGGGCCAGGGTGTGATCGGCGATCGCCGGTCCGCTGTAGATCAGGTACTGGTCGTCCTGGAAGATCGACTCCTGGGTGTGGTCCGCGCGGGCGATCGCCGGTGCGAGCGCGGCGACGCAGCAGCTGAGCAGCGCCGCCAGGCCACACGCGCACGCCAGAAGCGCTGTGGGACAGCGACTACCCAGCGTGGCGGCCCTCCGCCCCGCCGTGACAACAAATGACACGTTCGCGAGGGTAGCGGCTACTGGTCGCTGGCGTTGCGGTACGCCGCGAGGGTCGCCCGATACGCCGCGCGAGTCTCCCGCCCGCAGCGGCGCCAGGTGAACTCGCGCTCGACCGTCGCGCGGGCTTGCGCCCCCATCCTCGCCAGCGCGGGTCGGTCTGAGAGCAGCGCGTCGATTCGGTCCGCCAGGGCGTGCGCGTTACGGGGCGCGACGAGCGCGATCCCGCCGCCGGCGGCCGCGATCTCCTCCGGTCCGCTCTCGTTGCGGCAGCCGATCGCGGGCACCCCGCCGGCCATGGCCTCGATATAGGCCACCCCGAATGCCTCCTCGACGCTCGGCAGCACGAACAGCGATCCGGCGTGGATGGTGGCGACCGCCTGCGCATGGGGCAGTTGGCCGCGGAGCTCGACGCGGTCGTCGAGGTGGAGGGCGCGGGCCAGCGTGCGCAGGGACTCGCGTTCGGGGCCGTCGCCGACGATCACGTAGCGAGCGTCGCGACCGCGATCGCGGAGCAGGGCCAGGGCGCAGATCACGTCGGCATGGCGCTTGCGCGACACGAGGTGACCGAGGGTCACGAGCGTGGGCGTCTGGGCCCGGGCGGCCTGCGGCGCCCGGGATGACGGTGCGGGCGCCTGTGTCCCCGCTCCGGGCGGTGGGGGGAGGTCGGCACCGAGGTGGATCACGCGTGTCTGGCGGGCGCCCAGCGCTTCGCAGCGCCGCGCTGTGCCCACGCTGTTGGCCACCACCAGCCGAGCGTGCGCGAGGGTGCGGTGGACGTTGGCGCTCCGCGCGCCGGCGCCGTAGACGTCATGGCCGTGCACCGAGACCACCAGTGGGACTCCAGGGACCGCTCGCCGGACCGCGTCGCCCGCCGGGACGCCGTAGTGGGCGTGGATCAGATCGAACGGGAACGTCGTGCGCACGCTCTTCAGCGCATGTCTCAGCCATGGCGCTGCCCAGGCTCCCCATGAGGCGTAGCTCCAGGGTCGAGGCGGGGAGAGGTACCGGACGTAGTCCACCGCCAGGCCGTCCAGGTCGGCGTGGGCGGGCTGACGCAATGCGCGGGCAGCGGCTGGGAGGTCGAGCGCGCGGATCGACGCGAGCGACGGCAGCGGGCGGTGCAGTACGAGCACCCTCAGCTCGACTGGTTGCTCGGCGGGGCGCCCGGCACGCTCCCCCGCGTCGCCGGCGGCGGCGTCGCGGGTCGCGAGCGCTTGGCGGTGAGCCCAGATCCCGCTCACGGCGTCGAGCGCGCGCGGGTAGTACTCGGCGACGATCAGGACCTTCAACGCCACGAGCGGTGCGCCAGGAGCGTTCTCTGCAACTCGTCCGCGCTCGTGTACGGCCGTCCGCACAGGAATGTCCTGGCCTCCTCGATCGCCCCGGTGCGGTCGTAGGAAGAGGCGATCGGGCGCAGCCCATGGCGGATCGGCGTCGCGTCGATCACCCCCAGACGCCAGCCGCGCTCGCGAGCGAGCGCCGACCAGTGCGCGTCGAGTCCCCAGCCGACCCGCAGAGGCGGAAAGGGGAGCAGGACTCCAAAGGTGACGGCATGGAAGGCGAACACGGGGCCGATCTCGACCAACGCAGTCTCGCGTACGACGCTTGCCGAGCGGCGGCGGGTGACCTCCCAGGCGGCGTGCGAGCGGCGACGGTGCGCCGGCTGGGCGAGACGCAGTTCGAACCGCTCGGCGAGGAAGATGAACCCGTCCAGGAATCCCGGTGGGAGCGCGACGTCGTCGTCGAGCGCCACGAGCCAGTCGTACCCATGGGCGGGATTGGCGGCCAGCAAGGCGTTCAGGTTCTCGAACTTTCCCCGCGCTCCCGCCGGTCGGCAGGCAAAATGGACCTTGTGGCGGGAGGCGAGCAGCTCCTCGCGCGCCGCAGCGAGCAGGTTGGGGACGTCTGTCCGCTCGATCGCCAGCGCGAGCACGCGGCGCCGGGGCGATCGCGCGAGGTCTCTTTCCAGCCGCCACCGCTGCGCGCTGGCCAGGGCGATGGCATCCTGCACGAGATCGAGGGCCAGCGCCCGGGTGGTGGCCCGCACGCCCCTGACCTGGCCGCCGGAGCCCGAAAGGAAGTCGTCGCTCACCGGGCGGCGCGGGACATGTCACGGCGGATCATCGACAGTGCCGCTGCGCGAGCAGCTCGCTCAGCCGCCCGGCGCTGTGAGCACCGAGCACAACGCCGTTGGCGCAGCGGCGCCTGATGATGTGCCAGGCGCAGCCGGCCAGGATGCGCAGCTCGGCTCGCGGGGAGGGTGCGGTGCCCTTGCGTACGTCGTAGCGCCGCGCGCTGGCGCCTCGCCCGTAGGCCGCGCGGGAAAGCGAGCGGATGGTCGAGTCGGATGCCGTACGGCGATGATCGAGGCCCGCTTGCGCGACGTAGCGCACGCGCCCTCCCCGCGCGACGTAGCGGTGTTGCCACTCCTCCTCGTCACCGGCGCCCGCCAAGCTCTCGTCAAACGGCCCCACTCGCTGGAGCGCACTTCGGCGAACAGCCATGTTGGCGCCCCAGACGAGGGCGACGTCACGATCCTCGCGACCGAAGTCAAGCGTCGTGATCGGCGCCGGCTCACGGCCGCAGGCGCGCGGCGGGGAGCCTTCCAGCCGGGCCCGTATCGGCCCCCCGAACACCTCACGATCCGGAGCGCGTCGCATCCCGCTCAGCAGCGATGCCAACCAGTCGGGGGGAGCCTCCACGTCGTCGTCGACGAACACGATGACCGAGCTCGACGTCGCTGCCGCCCCAGCATTGCGCGCCGCGTTGAGCCCCGCTCGGGGGGTCAGCGCCAGCACCGGGACGCCGTGACGCGCCGCCACCGCGGCTGTGGCCCGATCGCCGCCGTCGCTGACCACGAGCACCTCCGCACCGGCTCGGCGGGCCTGGTCCAGGACCGACGCCAGCGTCACGTCCAGGTACTCCGGCCGTTCCCGGGTCGGAATCACGATCGAGGCCGCCGGGGTTCGGAGCACGTCGGCGGCCTTGCTATCCCCTGGGCGTCCGCCGGCCGCGCTCGGACAGCTGACGGGCGAATGCGCTCAGGAAGCGGGGGTTGTAGCGCACGTAGCGCCGCCACAGTCGCCGCGGCTCGTGGGCGAGCCGATAGGCCCACTCGAGTCCCGATTCCTGGATCCAGTTGGGGGCCTGGGGCACGAGGCCGGCATGGAAGTCGAAGGCGGCGCCGACCCCGACGAGCACCGGCGCCTGGAGGCGCGCGCGCATGTGCGCCATCCACTTCTCCTGCTTGGGGACGCCGATCCCCACCCACACCACGTCGGCGCGGGAGCGGTTGATCTCCGTGACCACGGCATCCTCCTCCGGACCGGTGAGCGGGCGGTGTGGCGGTGAGTATCCCCCGGCGATCTTGACGCCCGGATAGTGGTCGCGGAGGTTGAGCGCAAGCTGCACCAGCGCCCCCTGGTTGCGGCCTCCGTAGAGAAACGCGCGCTGTCCGGTGGCCGCCGCTCGCGCACAGGCTCGCGACATCAGCTCGGGGCCGTAGACGCGTCCCGTGAGCGAGTGTCCCAGTGCGTTGATCGCCCATACGAGCGGTTGGCCATCGGGCAAATTGATCGCGGCGGCGAGCAGCGCCGAGCGAAGCTCGGGATCCTCCGCCGAGGCCATCACCGTATGAACGTTGCAGACGCACACGTAGCTGCGCTCCCGCTGAGCCACGATCTCGTCGATCCAGTCCAGAGTTCGCCCGTAGTCGGTCAGCGCCAGCGGAACGCCGAGTACGTCGACGGTGCGCGGCAAGCCGCCGGGGCTGGGGCGGGGCCGGGCGGCCCCCTGGGGACGGATCACATGCTCTCGATGGTTGCCGGGGAGTCGTGGAGGCTGAAAAACTACCGAGTTGCTGCGAGACGATGCCGTTATGACCTTACGGACAGCAACGTAAGACCGCCTCTGGGGTTGCGGTCCTACCGCTACTCGCCGCGGATCACCGCGCGCCGGGGGTCACAGCACAACCGTCCGGGCCGTCCAGCACGGTGGTTCGCTCGCCCCCGCTATTGGGGGGTCACAGCACACACGTCCTTCAGACCCCGGGGGCTTGTGCTGTAACCCCCGGTGCGGGTTGGGACATGCCGCAGGCGCGCCCGGTGTGCGCTGGCACATACCGCAGACGCGAGATCCGCCGCGGTCAGCGACTGCTGACCCTGAACCGCTGGTGCACCGTGACCGTGTTGCCGTGGGAATCGCGCGCGGTCAGGGTCACGATCGCGGTGACGCCGCGGAGCCTGCGCAGCAGCGCCCGGTCGCCGCCCCTGAGTCGCAGCGAGATCCGGGCTTGTCCGTTCGCCCGCACTGCGTTACGGCCAGAGGCCAGCTGCACCTTGCGGAGGTGATGGCGGTCGACCCTTACGCGGGATGCGCTCACCAGCTTGACCGACACGGACACCGGGATCGCGTTGCCGTTGACGATCGTCAACGTGGCGTGGCCACCGCGGTTGAACGAGATTCGCCCGCCGGGACTGTGCGCGCTGAGGGAGGGATGCCGCGGGTCGAGGGAAGGCGTCAATCCGATGTAGCGAGCCACGAGTCCCGTGTCCTGACCGGTCGGCGTCGCGCTGTCGCCGGCGATCACCAGCCCGCCGTCGGGGGCGATCGCGAGCGCATTGGCCTGCAGGGAGATTCCGGTCGAGCCCTGGGTCTTCACCTCACCCCCGCCGCCGAACCTCCGGTCTGACGCCCCGCTGGGGGTCAACGCCCGGAGATCGAGGTTGCCGAGGCTGGAGCTGACGAACGTCCCCGCGAGCAGGATCGTGCCGTCAGCCGCAATCCTGACCCCGGTCGGCCCGGGGACCTGACCCGCACCGAACGCGAAGTTGCTCGCGGCGGGAAACTCCACCACGCCGGCGTGGCCAAACGATGAGTCGGGCTTGCCTGCTGCGGTGAAGCGAACCACGAGCCCATCGGTGCTGTTGCCGTTGGCCACCGATCCGGCGGCCACCACGCGCCCGTCGGGAGCGACGTCGAGCGCCTGGAAGCTCGAGTAGCCACCGCCGACCGCGTACTGGTGGGCGTCCGCGCCGCCGAAGGCAAACCCGCCGTCCAGCGAGCCGTTCGGCGTCAGGCGCGCGATTAGAGCGCTTGACGTCTGCAGGTTCTGGCGCTGGGAGCCGGCGACGGCGATCCGTCCGTCGCGCTCCAGGCCGATCGCGTTGGCGGCGGCGTCGCGACCCAACGACGGCAGGATGTCGGTGCCGCCGGAGCCGAAGCCGGGATCCGGCGACCCATTGGGCGCCAGGCGCGCGAGGGCGACCCGCGGGTAGGGACTCCCGGTGGAGCTGCCGGCGTCAAGCGCACTGGCGCTGCCCCCGACGACGATCTTGCCGTCGGACTGGATCGCCACCGCGAACGCCTGGCCGTTCTCGGCCTGGAAGATTCGCGCGACACCCCCGCTTCCGAAGCCTCGATCGAGCGTGCCGTTCGGGTTGAAGCGCTCGACGATCATCCCGAAGTTGGCGATCGCGGTCGGATCGGTGGCCGTTCCTGCGACGACGATCTTGCCGTCGCGCTGGATCGCGACCGCGCTGCCGGTCGAGCCGGTCACGCCGTTGGAGAGAATCGGGGGTCCGCTCACCACGCCGCCGCCGAAGCTCGAGTCCGATCGGCCGCCGCGGGTCACCCGGGCCACGACGAGCGTCGCGCCGGTGGACTGACCGAACTGATCCTGCTGCTCACGCAACCCGGCGGCGACCGTCCGTCCGCTGGGGTCCACCGTGAGGGCGAGGAACCGCGTGCCACTGGAGAGGTTCGTCAGGCCGTGGGCGCCAAAGCTCGGATCAAGCGTTCCCGGGGCCGGGCTACGCGCGTCGGCGCTCTGGGCGCCGGCGCCAAGCACCGCCACCGCCAGCATGCACGCGGACACAATGCGAAGACGAGATGATCGAAGCCTTGTCATGGGCATTTCCTGAGCGGGGCCTGACCCAACCAGCCCCCAAGCCAGTGCGCCTCAACGTAGCAAAGACCATCGACATCTCCGCCAGTCCCAGGCCGTCGTAGAATCCCGACCGGGTGAGCGACGCGACGAGCCATTCCCGGGCGAGAGACACGGCAGTGGACCTCGGACCGTCTGAGGACGCCGAGCGCCAGGACCCGGAGATGCTGCAGGAAGCCGAGCTGGCCCTGCTGCGCGGCGAGCTGCGGACGCTGCGGCACGAGCTGATCGAGAGCGAACGCCGCCTATCCGGCCTGCCGGGCCTCGAGGCCCAGGTCAGGGAGTTGCTCGAGCTGGTCAAGGACCTCGAGCGCGATCGCGAGCGCGCACTCGAGCGCGAGGGCGAGCTGGCGCGGGTCGAGGCCTCCTACCGCGCCGTCGTCAGCTCACGCAGCTGGAGGCTCACCGCCCCATTGCGCCACGCCGGCGACTCGCTGCGCCGACCCTCCAGCTGACCGATGCCCGAGGTCGTGTTCGTCCTCGCGCGCGGTCAGAACGTCTTCTTTGCCGAGCTCGCCCGCGCGCTGGCCTACGAGCTGCACGAGCTGGGGGCCGCGGCAAGCGTGGTGACGGGGGAGCTTCCCGAGCCCCGGCCCGACCGCGTCCACGTGCTGCTGCCGGTGCACGAGTTCATGACCTTGAGCGGCTACGCGCCCCCCGCCTCGCTGCTGGCCCGCTGCATCCTGATCTGCGCCGAGCAGCCCACGAGCCCGTTCTTCGCCCGCAACATCGCGGTCACCCATGCCGCCGGAGCGGGGTTCGACACAAACCGAGGGGCGGTGCGCGCGCACCGCGCGCGCGGCGTGGCGGCGCAGCCCCTGCAGCTCGGCTACACCGCCGCTTGGGATCGTCATGACGAAACGCCACCCCGCGAGGACCCGAGGGAACCCGGCGCCCCCAACGGGCGCGACATCGACATCCTGTTCATGGGCCGCCTGACCCATCGTCGCGAGTGCGCGCTGGCGCTCTATGCGGACACCCTCGAGCGCTTTCGCTGCCATCTGCTGCTGGGCGATGACTCGGCCCCGAACCTCCTCAGCGGTCCGGACTTCGCCGCGGGCGAGGACAAGCTGGCGCTGCTGGCCCGCTCCAAGGTGCTGATCAACGTCCACGGCGAGGACGAGCCGTACTTCGAGTGGCTGCGGGTCGCCGAGGCGATCTGCTGTGGCTGCGCGGTGGTCAGCGAGCACTCCGCCGACGTCGATCCGCTGCGCTGCGGCGAGCACCTCCTCACCGGCCGCCTCGAGACCGTCGCCCTGCTCGCCGCCGCCCTGGTCGAGGATCCAGTCGGCCGTCAGCAGCTCGTCGAGGCGGCCTACGACCACCTGCGGAAGCAGGTGCCGCTGCGGGCCGCCGCCCAGGCCCTCCTGGCCGCGGCGGTCCGGATCGAGGCGCAGGCGCCGTTCCGTCCGGCGCTGAGGCTCGCGGCCCGAGTCGGGCGCGCGCTGCTCACCGCAGCCGATCCGTCTCCGGGTCTGCGGCAGCCGCTGAGCCTGCCGCGACTCTCGACGGGGCACGCGCGCACGCTGCGCGCGTGCAAGGGACTGCACCTGGCCCTCCTCGAGCTTCGGCGCGAGCGCGCCCGGGAGGCGATCGCCCAGGCGCGCCCGGAGGATCCGACCCCGCGGGTGCAGGCCGTGCTGCAGACGCCCGGATGGGAGCAGGCCGACCCCGCGACGGTGTCGATCGTGGTCCCCCTCTACAACCACGCGGCGGTCCTCGCCGAGGCGCTGGAGTCGCTGCAGCACAGCACCCGCACCGATTGGGAGGTGGTGATCGTCGACGACGGTTCGAGCGACGACTCCGCTGCGGTCGCCCACCGGTGGCTGGAGGCAAACGCGGGGCGCCGCGGGCTGCTGGTCTGCAGCGAGGTCAACCGCGGTCTGTCCAGGACCCGAAACACGGGCGCGAGCTTCGCTCGCTGCGATCTCCTGCTGATGCTCGACGCCGACAACCTGCTGCGCCGATTCGCGATCGAGCGGCTGACCGGCGCCCTGCGCAGGGATCCCGACGCCAGCTTTGCCTACGGGATCCTCGATCGCTTCTCGGCCGACGGCCCCGAGGGGCTGCTGAGCGTGTTCGGCTGGGATCCGCAGCGACTGCGCAGCGGCAACTACATCGATGCGCTGGCCCTGATACGGCGTGGGGCCCTCCAGTCCGTCGGGGGCTACTCCGAGGATCCCCGTCTGGCGCTCGGGTGGGAGGACTACGACCTCTGGGCTCGCATGGCCGAGCACGGTCACCGCGGGGCCTTCGTGCGCGAGATCCTCGCGCGCTATCGCGTCGGTCACAGCTCGATGGTTTCAGTGACCGACATCTCGCGGTCCGATGCGTTTGCCGCCGTCGCAGAGCACGCTCCGCGGCTGATGCAGAGGCTTCGGATCCCCGCCTGAGGCGTCCCGGTGATGCGGTACATTGTCGCGAGATGGGGCGATCCGAGGACGACAGAGACGGGGATGACGACCGTCAGCGCCATCGGCCCTTCGTACGTCGCAGCAGCAGCGCGATGGCGGCCGTGCTGTCGGTCCTCAGCCTCGCCGCCCTCGGGGTGTATGTGTTCGGAGCCTCGCCCGCGCCGACCTTGGCGGCGCAGTACGCGCCGGCTCGCGCCGCTGCCGTGTCGGGCATCGTCTCCTCGTCCGCCGGCCAGGGCCGGGTGGGGGTCGTGTTCCACGATGCGCGAGGCCGGGTGATCGGGACCGTGAGCCCGCGCATGGACCATCGGGGCGGGTTCAGCGTCCCGGTCCACGCCGGCGCGCGTTACGTCGCGGTGACGATCGCCGGCGCGCACGATGCGATCTCCAAGCGCTACCGCATCCACCGGCATCAGTCGCTCCGGCTCAGGGCCGCGTTCCCATCCCCGGGCTCGACGCTGCTGCCGGGCCTGTTCGCGCAAGTCGGCTGAGGCCAAGGTACCGGAACGGTCTTTCAAGTCGTCTCCTACGCGACCGCGGCCGTGGTCGGCTACTACTTCGCGCTGTTCCTGGTGTCGCTGTGGACGACGCGGCAAACCCCCGCCGCGGACGGCGTCATCGACCCGTTCTTTGTCGTGATCGTGCCCGCGCGGGATGAGGAGCTGATGATCGGCCAGACGGTCGCGCGGCTGAAGGCGCTGAAGGACGCTCGCTTCATGGCCCTCATCGTCGACGACGGCTCCCGTGACCGCACGCGTGAGGTTGCCCGGGCCGCTGCGGAGGGCGATCCTCGGATCGTGGTCATGAGCCGCGGCGCCGCGGTGGCCGGTCGCGGGAAGGGCGAGGTCCTCAACCACGCCTACCGGTGCCTCTGCACGCTCGTGGAGGCGAGCGAGCACCGCTTCGGCGGCCCGGCGCCGGAGAATGTGGTGGTCGCGATCGTCGACGCCGACGGCTGGCTCGAGCCGCACGCCCTGCGTGCGGTGGCTCCGTACTTCGCCGACCGTCGGGTCGGAGGGGTCCAGCTCCCGGTCCGGATCTGGAATGCGCGCGAGGGCTTCCTGGCCCGGATGCAGGACATCGAGTTCATCGGCTTCTCGCTGTTCGTTCAGGCCGGCCGCGATCCGAGCGGCAGCGTCGGCCTCGGCGGCAACGGGCAGTTCACCCGGCTGAGCGCGCTGCAGGAGCTCGGCTCGCGCCCGTGGACCCAGTGCCTGACCGAGGACCTGGACCTCGGACTCAGCCTGGTGGAGCGCGGCTGGCGCAATCGCTTCTGCCCGCACGCCTGCGTCGCCCAGCAGGCCCTGACCAAGGTGGCGCCGTTCTTTCGCCAGCGCACGCGCTGGATTCAGGGCCACTACTCCTGCTGGAGCCACCTGCCGGCCCTGTGGCGCTCACCGGCGGTGCCGCTGCTGACCAAGGTGGACCTGTCGCTGTACCTGCTGCTGGTCGGGTTCATCCTCGTGCTCGCGGTCCAGTTCGCCGCCGGGGTGCTGGGCTACCTCGGGCTCGGCACGGCGGTCAGGAGCCCGCTGGCGTTCATCTCCGACCCGCGCCTGCAGCACATCGCCACGCTCGTGCTGTCGGCCACGCCGCTGCTGGCCTTTGCCGTCACCTATCAGCGCTTCTCCGCCCTGCGGCTCCCGGTCTGGGCGCTGCCCGGGGTGTTCGCCGTGTTCGCCATGTACGGCTACTTCTGGGCCGTGCCGGCGAGCCTGCGCGCACTCGCGCGGCTCGCGGTGGGGCGGGGCGCTTGGGTGAAGACTCCGCGGCAACCGATCTCCGACCACGATCTGCTGGGCGAGCGCGCCGTGCTCACCCGGCTCGCGTGAGGTGATGGGGACGCAAGCGGCGGCTCGCCGGCGGACGCACGGGGCGGCTCGCAGGCGGGTGATGGTCTGCTTCGGCACGCGACCGGAGGTGATCAAGCTGGCACCGGTGATCCGAGCGCTGAGGAGCTCGCGAGCACTGGAGGCGTACACGGTGACGACCGCCCAGCATCGGGAGATGCTCGACCAGGCGCTTCAGAGCTTCATGCTCACCATCGACGAGGATCTCGATCTCATGCGCCCGCGCCAGGGCCTCGCGCAGCTCACCAGCGTGGCGGTGAGCGCGCTGGCGGAGGTGCTGCAGCGGGCGGCGCCGGACGTGCTGATCGTGCAGGGCGATACGACCACCGCGATGTGCGCGGCGCTGGCGGGGTTCTATGCCGGCGTGCCGGTGGGGCACGTCGAAGCGGGCTTGCGCTCGGGTGATCGCCGAGCCCCGTTCCCCGAGGAGGTCAACCGGAGGATCGTCAGCCAGCTGGCGAGCTGGCACTTCTGCCCGACGGCCGGAGCCGCCGAGAACCTCCGGGCCGAGCAGCACGACCCTGGTGCCGTACTGTTCACGGGCAACACGATCGTCGACGCGCTGCAGTTCATCCTCGGTGAGGCGCTGGCGACTCCGGTCACCATGCCCGCTCCCGGAGTTCGGAGGATCCTGGTGACCTTGCACCGCCGCGAGACGCAGGGCGAGCGGCAACGGGAGCTCTGCCGGATGCTCGCGCGGGTCGCCTCCGAGCTCGAGGCGGTCGAGATCCTGTTCCCGGTTCATCTCAGCCCGAGCGTGCGCACGGTGGTGATGCCCGAGCTGTCGCGTGCAGCCAACGTGGCGCTGCTCGAGCCGCTGGGCTACCCCGAGTTCATCCATGTGATGGCCTCCAGCCACCTCATCGTGACCGACAGTGGCGGCGTTCAGGAGGAGGCTCCCTCGCTGGGCGTCCCCGTGCTGGTGATGAGGGATACGACCGAGCGTCCGGAGGGCATCCTCGCCGGGTGCGCCCGCCTGTCGGGCACCGATCCCCGCGCGGTGGAGCGCGACATCAGAGCCCTGCTGAGCCATCCCGCGCTTCACGACCAGATGACGGGGTCGCCCAATCCCTATGGCGACGGCCAGGCGGCGCAGCGGATCGTGGCCTGTCTGGAGCGCGACCTGAGCGCTGGTCGTACGGACGAGCTCTCGCCGTCGGTGGTCAGCGATCTGGTCGCCGAGGCGCGGTGAACGCGCCGCTGCCTCTCCGAGCGCGCCTGATCGCCGCCCGCCCGCGCCTCCTCGCCGCCGCCGCGGTGGCGCTCGCGCTGGCGATCGTAGTGGCCGTGCTCGTGCTGCAGGCCGCTGGTGGTTCGGCGCCGATCCCCTCGCTCTACACCAATGCCAACAGCGCGGACGTCTGGAGTCATCCCGATCGCCATCGGGGGGCGCGGATCGACGTGCGGGGGATACTGCGAGGCGTCGATCGGCGCCCGAGCACCATCGTGGCGAGGATGGAGATCGACAATCACCTCGTAGCCGTGCACGTGTTCGACCGGAATTTCCGACCCGTGACGGGAGCGCAGCTGCGGATCGTGGGTAGCGTTCGGGGCGCGCTCGGGAGCACCGGGGACGGGATCCCCGGTGGCGGCGCCACCGCGCGCATCCCGGCAGGCGCGGCGCTGATCGACGCCCAGGCAGTCAGCAGCACCGACGGGACGCCGGTGTCGCGCGCAGCCAAGCCGGTGCGTCTCAGGGCGCATATCGCGGGGCAGGCGAGCCAATCCAGTCGCACGCTGAGTGGCGCCACGGCTCCGCCGTGAGCTCTGAGCGCGATCCCGTACCGTGGAGACGGTCGCTAACGTGTACACGTTCGTGCTAGGGTTGTTTCTCTATGAGTCGCAAGCCGCATGAGGTGCTCGCGACGCGCGAGGCACGTGCGCAGCTACCGGCACTGTTGGAGCGTTTCCGGCAGGCCGGCGCTGACGCCGAGCCGGTGGTAATCGGTGCTCGCCGGCGCCCCGAGGCCGTGGTGCTCTCCTACGAGCGCTACCTGCGGCTGGTGGGCGGCCGCGAACGCGTTGCCGCCGCTCTTGAACAGCAAGCGCGGGAAGGCGGTGAGAGCTTGGACGCTGACAAGGCGCTCAAGTTGGCCAACGAGGAGTTGCACACGATGCGCCACGAGAGAGACGCCAAGCGTCGATAGCGTCGCGTGCGCGTTGTCCTGGACGCGAACGTCCTCGTATCGGCCGTGATCTCGAACGCCGGGCCGCCGCGCCAGATCGTCGCCGCATGGGTCGACGGCCGCTTCGAACTCGTCGTGAGCTCTTCGCTGCTGGACGAGCTTGGCGATGTGCTTGACCGGCCGAGGTTCCGACACTGGGTCAGCACGACGACAGCGATCGAGTTCATTGACGGCCTCTGCGAAGACGCGTTGATCGTCGACGACCCACCCGCCCAGTCGGGGCTGTCGCCGGACCCCGACGATGACTACCTGATCACGCTCGCGCGCGCGGCCAATGCCGACTACCTGGTTTCCGGTGACCACCACCTGCTCGATCTCGAGGATGCCCGCCCGCCGGTGCTCAATCCACGCCAGTTCCTCGATCTGATTGGCGGATGACCAGCAGACCGCTCCGCTACCGCCCAAGCGATGACGCGGGCGCCCAATCCCTATGGCGACGGCCAGGCGGCGCAGCGGATCGTGGGCAGCGTTCGGCGGGCGCTCGGTAGCGCTGGGGAACGGGATCCCCGGCGGCGGTGCCACCGCGCACATCTGGCCGGCCCTGCCGAACCTCGAGCGCAACGGGGTGCGCGCGGCACGACGTGCGCAGCCCGCCAGACGACTACTTCGGTGCTGGGGGAGCCCTCGAGATCGAGGCCCACCAGCTCGGCGACTTGGTATCCCATGCGCACGACGCTCGCGTCGGTGTCCAGCAGACAGGCTTGGGGAGCAAGATCGAGGCCCTCCACCACCAGGTCGACCACCGGTCGGGCACGGCCGGTCTGCCTGGGCAGCGCCTGAAATCGATGCCTCACAGAGGAGCTAACCACTCGTCTGGAACTCGCCGGATGGCCCCCGGAACATGCTGTCGGCTGGCTGGTCGTGCTCGGCCAGCCAGCCGACGACCACATGAGGATCGTCGGCTCCGACTAGGACCTCTGACCCTCGGGTGGCCACCCACTGGCCGACGAACGGCTCCAACGTCTCGGCGCTCGCGCGGACAATTGCTCCGCGTTGCCGTCTGCGCCGGCTCGCCCGATTTTGGGCGCGTCCGTACTCACCCAAGCAGGTTGTGGCTGAGGTAACGGGCCTCGATCGGGCTGAGTTCACGACGCACAACTCCGGTCTGGACGATTGCGGGCCAGCACCGTCCTCGAGTCGTCATAGATCGCGGTCCGGATTCGGCTCGCATCAACGTGAAGCTTCTGCCCGCCGGACTCGGGCCCTGGCTCAGGCGGCAAGCGGGTACAACGTGACCCTCGCTGCCGCACTCCTGCCCCCGAGCGGGAGCAGCGTGACGTTCACCGCCAACCGCCGGGCGGCACGAAGCGACGTGCGCGCGGCTGCGGTCAATGTCAGGTGAACCACTCCGATGTCGCCGGGCTGCACGAGATACGACGCCCGGCCGAGGTCCCGGCCCGAGCGCCCCGAGCCCGTGATGGTCACACGACCGGCGCAGGCGTGCTGCGCCCCGTCGCAGCTGACGAGGACGCCCACGAATCCCGAGGGAAGCATGAAACCGCTATGGCCGAAGATGCGGGCGAACGAGTTCGAGCGCCCTCCGCGTTGTCCTGGGCCGGTCCCGAAGGCGGCCAACACCGTGGCATTGGCCTCGACGGTCGGACCGCCGTGGACCTCGAATGCGAGATGGACGCCGAGTCGCCCTCGGGCGCGGGAGAGCGCTTTGGCGCCCGCGCGAGTCAACGCGATGTGCACGACCCCGACGGTCTCCCCCGCGATCACGTATCTATGCCTGGTGCCGATCGTCTGGTGCTCGTTGGTGATGGTCGCCTGGCCGACGCACTGCTTCGCCGCGAAGCAGCCCACGAACACGCCGACCACACGGCGGGGGGAGGCAAACGCGGTGTGGCCGAACAGCGCCAGACGCGCCCGCTGGGGCGGGGCCGAAGGCGGAGGCTTGGGTGGGACGGTGAAAATCGCGTCCGGGCTCTCCGCGGTGCCGGCCGAGTTGGAGGCGATTAGGCGGTAGTGATAAATCGTTCCGGGCGGCAGCGTCGACAGCGAAGCCGTCGCAGGCACGGGTGCGCTCCCCGAGCCGATCTCGGTCACCGGGGTGCTGAGTCCGTAGGCGCTCGTGTGCCCGTACTGGAATTGGTAGCTGGTCGTCTGGCCGTTCGGAACTACTGAGCCGGAGACGCGGTACGTGGTTCCGGTCGAAACCGAGATCGCTCCCAGTGTGACCGTAGGTTGCCCGGGATGCGGCGGCGGTGGTGGTGGCGGCGGTGCGGTCGCGCAGGCATCGTGTGCGGGCGCTGACGGCCCCAAGCCCGCGTAACGAGCGACGAAGCCGCTCTGGGCCTGGTCTGAGCCGACCTGCAGCACATCGCCAGCGATCACCAGGTTGCCGCTCGCATCGAGAGCCAGCGCGCGGGCCTCGGAGCCCTCGTCCTGCTGAGTGGAGAACGCCTGTGAGCCGTTGCGATTCACGCCCCAGAGCGCGATCGAAGGCGTGCCGGAGTCCTGAAACCGTCCGGCTCCCTCGATCTGCCCGGTGGCCGTCACCGCCACCCCGGTCGCACCCAATGGCTCACCGATGCCCGTACTCACTCCTGAGGGCAGCGTGACCGTGCCCGACGTCCCTCCGAAGCCTTGGGCGGGCAAACCGGCGCAGGTCAAGCGCAGGAACAGCGCAGCCGGGTTGGCCTGAGCGTCGCCTCCGGCGGCGACAATCCCACCGGCCGGATCGAGCGCGACGGAGTTGAACGTCGATGCTCCCCCGCCACGGGGATGAAAGTAGAAGAACACCCCACGGGGATGCCCGGTGACGATCCCCCCGCTGGGGATGGACCTCGCGGCAAAGGTTGGATCGAGCGTGCCCTCCGCCGTGAGCCGTACGACGAATGCGTTCGTGACCTGGCTAGCTCCCGGTCCGACCGAGCCCGCGAACACCACCCTGTTGTCGGCCTGTACGGCGACTCCCTTGGCGATCGAGTCCCGCCCTAGGTCCACGACGCTGACCCCGCCAGCGCCAAAGCTCGTGTCGAGGCTCCCATCTGCCTTCAGGCGGACGATTGCCGCCCGCTGAAAGGTGTCCGATGCCTTGAACTGGCCCGCGGCGACGACCGTTCCGTCAGGGGCGATCGCGACTGCATTGGCGCGGCCATCGGTGACCACGCGTGCCCCGTCGTGGCCGCCGAAGCGCGGATCGAGGCGGCCGTCGGGGTTGAACCGCTCCACCACCATTGTGGCGCTGTCGTTCCCCGCAACGACGATCTTGCCGTCGGGCTGGATCGCGATGGCGCGTCCGACCCCCGGTCCGCCGGTGGACATGCCCTCCAGGGATCCAGCCGCAGTGAAGCGAGCGAGCAGCAGCGAGGAGCCAGATGCGCCCGTGGCGACGATCTCGCCGTCGGATTCGACCGCGACGGCATCGAGCTCGGTGCCGTCGGTCAGCGAGGTGAGGCCGCCGGAGCCGAAGGACTGATCCGGGTCGCCCGGAGCGGCGGCAGCGAGGGCCGGAACGAGGAGAGCCGCGAGCGCGAATGCCAGCGTCACCAGGAACGCCACCCGAACTCTGAGCACCGCGCTAAGGCTAGCGTGTGGAGTCGCGCGAAGGCCTATCGATACCGCCGCGCTGCAGGAGCGACCAGTTGCCGACTTCCCAATCTGCCAGAATTTGGGTACGCTTTAGGCTGCTGGATCATCATGTTTAGACCAGGTACAGTCCGACTGGGCATTTCGTTCGCTGAGTTACAGGGAGGCAAGGGAGCTGTGGCAATGGATGGCCTCACGCGCGTTGGAGACGCTGACATATCATCGCTGAGCGATCCGTCGATCGAAGCAGCGGCTGATCTCGGCGTCACTGTTCCCCCACGGTCGGCTGTTCGGCCGGGGGCGAATCGGTACGTCCGCGGGCGAATGGGGAGTCGTGGGCGAGGGCTTCCGTTCCCGCTTTTGCGACGGGTCGCGGTTGGCGAGTCGGATTCGCTCGCCGTGGTGGCGCAGCGAGAGCGCATCTTCCGCCGCAGCCTCGGGATCGCTGACATGGTCGCGGCCGTGGCGTCGGTGTATATCGCCTTCGACCTCGTCTTCGGCGACGCGCTGCGTCCCTCGTTTCTGCTGGTCATCCCCTTGATCGTGGTTGGGGCCAAGATCCAAGGGCTCTATGACCGCGACGAGCTGCTCGTACGTAAGGACACGCTTGACGAGCTGCCGCGGCTTACGAACCTCGTAAGCCTGTTCGTGCTAACCGTGTGGTTCGCCCGTCATTGGATTGGCACGGGAGATCCCGGGTCAAAGACATTGCTGGTGCTGTGGATTCTGCTACTCGTTTCCATGACGGCGGCAAGGATGATCGCTCGGCACGTTGGCGGCCTGATCGCACCGCACGAACGGTGCTTTCTGATCGGAGACGCGACGGTGCTGGAGCGTCTGGAGGGGAAGCTGCTGCATCACGATCACGCAGAGTTGGTGGGCTACGTCTCCACCGATGAGCTCGAGATCTCCGAGCAGGCGCTGTCCAAGATCGCCGAGCGCTATTCGGCGCACCGGATCATCGTTGGCTCGGGCCACGTGCTCAGCGAGGAGAGCACACTTGAGCTGGTGCGGGCGGCGAAGGCGACGGGATTGCGGGTGAGCCTGTTCCCAGGTGTGCTCGCGACGGTCGGCAGCTCGGTCGTGTTCGACGACCTTTGGGGCATGACCATTCTCGGCGTTCCCCGCTTCGGCCTCACGAGATCCTCGCAGGTGCTCAAGCGTTCGTTCGATCTACTGGTCGGGACAACACTGCTCACGCTGCTGAGTCCGCTGCTTCTGGTGGCTGCGGCGATTGTCCGCTTCGACTCGAGGGGGCCGGCGCTCTTCCGGCAGACCCGGGTCGGCCGCCACGGGCGCAAGTTCCGGATCATCAAGTTCCGCACGATGGTCGACGGCGCCGACCAGATGCGCGACGAGTTGCGGGCGCTTAACGAGACGAGTGGCCTGTTCAAGATCAGCCGCGATCCCCGCGTGACCCGGGTGGGACGCTGGCTTCGCAGCACCTGCATCGACGAGCTCCCGCAGCTCCTGAACGTGGTCCGCGGAGAGATGAGTCTGGTCGGACCTCGTCCGCTTGTCGTTGACGAGGACGAGCTGGTCACCGGCTTTGATCGACGCCGGCTGATCCTGACCCCCGGGATGACGGGTCAATGGCAGATTCTCGCCGCGGCCCGCGTCCCGCTCAACGAGATGGTCAAGCTCGACTACTTGTACGTTGCCAACTGGTCTCTCTGGAGCGACCTGAAGATCCTGATCCGAACGGTTGGCGTCGTACTCGGGCGTCGCGGCGTCTGACGTTGGATCAAGTATGACCCGCAGGCTTTTGTGACGGTCAAAGACTCGGGCGACGATGAGCCTCGTTCGTTGAACATCCTGTTCTGCACGCTCGCCTACTATCCAGATGTCACCGGAGGGGCCGAGCGACAGGCGCGACTTCAGGCTGAGGAGCTCGTGCGTCGCGGCCACCGCGTGACGGTCGTGTGCGCCCGAGCCGCCGACGCGGGCTCTGGTGAACTGGCGGGCGTCCGGGTGGTGCGGCTGTGGCGACTGGACCGCCGCCCGTTCACGCGTATCTCCTATCTTCTCCGGCTCGGCGCTTGGCTTCTGCACCATGTTCGCGGCTTCGATCTGATTCATGTGCACTTGGCGAACCTCCAAGCGGATGTCGCAGTCCTCGCTGCGCGGCCATGGGAACGACCCACATACGTGAAGGTCGCCTGTGGCGGACCAGTCGGCGAGATCGTTCGCCTCGCGTCGGTCGCGCGGCTGACACGATGGTACGGGGTCCGCCACGCGACCCGACTTCAGGCGTTGTCGGCGGAGATCGCCGGCGAGCTCGCCGAAATCGGTGTACGCAAGGAGCGCATCGTGGAGATCCCGAACGGGATCGATGTCGATGAGTTCACACCTGTCGATGATGTCCAGCGTGCTCAGCTGCGCACCAAGCTGCGGCTGCCGCGGGATACCACCGTCGTCTTGTTCGTGGGTCGGTTCGTTTACTACAAGGGAATCGACGACCTGCTGCGCGCATGGCAGGAAGTCAACGGAAACGATGTGCGGCTGGTGATCGTTGGCGCAACTAAGGACGATGAATTGGACGCTCCGCCCGGGGTGATCGTACGTCGCTGGGTGAAATCAGCACTCGAGTACATGCAGGCGGCCGATGTGTTTGTACAGCCGTCACACGCTGACGGAATGTCCAATGCGGTGCTCGAGGCGATGGCGTGTGGCCTGCCGATAGTCGCGTTCGAACACGGTGCCACGCACGACTTCATTGAGCATGATCGAGAGTCGGTCCTGGTGCCGGCGCGCGATACGGCAGCGCTGGCCGCGGCACTGAACCGACTGAGCAATGACGCACTTCTCCGCGGTCGTATGGGTGTCGCCGCGCGCCAGTCGGCCCGACGGTATGAAGTAGGGCGAATTGTCGACCTCATCGAGGCTGAGTATCGATCTATGGTATTGAGTTAGCGGGTCTGACTGGCTGGTGGGCGTAGTCAGTCGGCGAGTTCTTCGTCGTCGGCGATCAGCCGGGCGAGTCGTCGGCGGAGCGCGAGCGGTCCGGCGTGGGTGCCTTGGCCGTGCATCGTGCCGTTCTCGGTGATCGTGCCGGTGACCGCTATGAACCCTCGGGCGGTGGCGTCGAAGATGACTGTCTGCTGGTCTGTTTCGAGCTCGTAGCAGACGATTCGGTAGCGGGTCTCGGGAAACGGATCGCGGGGGGGGTGCGGGGGGGTGCGGGCATCGGCTTCTCAGGCGGCTTGGCTGGTTGGGGACGCGCGAGCGGGAAGCGTGATCAGTTCGCTGACGGCCGGTTGGCGGGAGTGCTGCGCGGTGGTCATCAACTCGATCGGATCGATGTTCTGTTGGCGGGCTGTGCGGATCACGCTCATCGTGATCTGCTGGGTGACCGCGCCGTTCGGGGTGCGGTTCCCGCCCCAGCTCTTGCGGTTCACGATCGCGGG
>JBPCPO010000007.1:0-7923 GCA_050999075.1 Solirubrobacteraceae bacterium | reverse complement strand
ACGGCTTGCCCTTGTCGTGTACCCGCAGGATGTCTTTGCTGCCGCGCAGGTCCGGCCGTTCCACGGCGATCCGCCGGTCGAGGCGGCCCGGCCGCAGCAGCGCCGGGTCGAGGATGTCGGGCCGGTTGGTGGCCGCGATGAGGATGATGTTGTCCGTCATCGTGAAGTCGTCCATCTCGACGAGCAGCTGGTTGAGGGTCTGCTCGCGCTCGTCGTGACCGCCGCCCATGCCGGCGCCGCGGTGGCGGCCGACCGCGTCGATCTCGTCCATGAAGATGATGCAGGGCGAGTTCTGCTTGGCCTGCTCGAAGAGGTCGCGCACGCGGGAGGCGCCCACGCCGACGAACATCTCGACGAAGTCCGACCCGGAGATGGAGAAGAACGGCACCCCGGCCTCTCCCGCGACGGCGCGCGCGAGCAGCGTCTTGCCGGTGCCCGGAGGCCCGTAGAGCAGCACGCCCTTGGGGATGCGCGCTCCGAGCGCCTGGAACTTCTTCGGGTTCTCCAGGAACTCCTTGATCTCGTGCAGCTCCTCGACCGCCTCGTCCACGCCCGCGACATCGCGAAAGGTGATCTTCGGCGAGTCGACCGACATCCGCTTGGCGCGTGATTTGCCGAACGACATCACCTTCGACCCGCCACCCTGGACCTGATTCATGAGGAAGATCCAGAGGCCGAAGAAGAGCACGAACGGCAGCACGTAGGTCAGCAACGAGAGCCAGCTGCTGCTGGCCTTGCCCTGGACGTCGAGCGAGCCGCCCTGGACCTGCGTGGTCTCCTTCTGCGCCGCGTTGATCAGCGTGCTGGCGTAGTCGTCGGGATAGCCGACGCTGTACTTGGTCCCGCCATTCCCGGGCAGGAGCGTGACGTCGACGGTGTTGTCCTTGGTGTGGATCGACAGCGTCTTGACCTGATTCTGCTGCAGCTGGGTAAGCAGGTTCCCAAACGTGGGGTGCGCCGAGTGGCTGCTCGAGCCGATCAGCTTCTGGGCGAAGAACGCGAGCACGACCACGATCAGGATCGGGAAAGCGGCGCTCTTGAAGAACCGGCTCATGGTTGGACTCGTGGCATGCGGACGGCGTTGTAGGTCAGGTGGGGCGGGGCGGGAATCGTCAAGCGTAGCATCTGCGTTTGACCTCAGACGAGCTTCCCGGGGCGGGGAAGGCCGCGGCTCTGGTCACTCCCTCAACGCCGCCACGCCGGACAAGTTGCGGTTCATTCCCTCAACGCGGCGACGTAGGGCAGGTTACGAAAGCGCTCGGCGTAGTCGAGCCCGTAGCCGATCGCGAACCGGTCGGGGATCTCGAAGCCCACGTATCGCGTGTGCAGGTCCACCTTCCGGCGTTCGGGCTTGATCAACAGCGCGCACACCTCGAGCGAGCGGGGATTGCGCGCGCCGAGATTGCGCAGCAGGTACTGCAGCGTCAGCCCGGAGTCGACGATGCCCTCGACGATCAGGACATCGCGATCCTCGATCACCGCGTCGAGATCCTTCAGGATCCGCACCACGCCTGAGGACTTGGTCGCCGTCCCGTAGGACGCGACCGCCATGAAGTCGACCTCGCACGGCACCTCGAGATGGCGCATCAGATCGGAGAGGAAGAACACGGCCCCCTTCAGCACCCCCACCAGCACGAGGTCCTTGCCCGCGTAATCGCGCGAGACGTCCGCCGCCAGCTCGCGAACGCGCCGGGAGAGATCGTCGGCCGGGACGAGGATGTCCCCGATCGCTGCGTCGGCCTCCACGTCGATCTACTGTAGGGGGGCGCCGACGGCGCGCCCCCCGGGGCTCTCGGGCCGGCCCACATACCCGCCGCTTCGGGCGTCCGCGAGCTCACCCTTCGCTTCACGGTCAGCGTTCGCGTGGCCCGACCGCCGGTTCGTCGCCATGGGCGGGGTGCACCCGAATCGCAGCACGCCGTGCTCGACCAGCGCGCGCACCCCGTTCGGCAGGTCGAGGGCGGCGGTCCCGCGGCCGGCCAGCGCGAGGACATCGGCGGTCCGTCGCGCCACTCCCGGCGCCGGGCCGCCCACGACGTCATCGGCCAGCCGCTGAACGACCAGACGCGCCAGTGCCCCCGGAAGCTCGCCCAGATGTGCGAGCGTGATCTCCTGCGCCCCCTCGAGCATGCGGTCCACGAGCTCGTCGAGCACCGCCGCCTCGTCGCGCAGGATCTCGGCCAGCGCGAGCACGTTCTGCTGCGCGCCGGGATGGATCCGGGCCAGCGCGGGCACGAGCTCGCCCCGTATCTTCGCGCGCGCGAAGATACGGGAGGCATTGCCCTCGTCCTCCCGCCAGCCGAGTCCCCGCTGCCGGCAGTAGGTCGCGGTGTCCCGCCGGTCGATCCCCAGCAGCGGCCGGATCAGCCGGCCGTCGCGAGGCGCCATGCCGAGCAGCGCCCGTCGGCTCGGCGAGGAGGCGAGCCGGTAGAGGATCGTCTCGACCTGGTCGGTCGCGGTGTGCCCGGCGGCGACGTCAGCGCCGCGACCGAGCGCGAGTTGGGCCGCCGCGCCGTAGCGCACATCCCGGGCCCACGCCTGGAGGTTGCCGTTCTCTCGTCGCCGCGGCCGGCGCACCTGGAGCGCCACGTCCAGACGCCGGCACAGCTCGCGACAGTGGCGCTCGTCACCGTCGGCGCCCGGGCGCAACCGGTAGTTGACGTGCAGCGCGCTGACCGCGGAGGGCCCGGCGATCCGCGCCGCGAGCTCGAGCAGGCACGTCGAGTCCTGACCTCCCGACAGCATCACCAGTACCGGCGCCCCGCGCGCCAGCAGGCCGCCGCGGCGGATCCGCGCCACCAGTTCGTCCGGACTCATCCCACCCTAGATCTTCAGGTGCGGGTAATCCGAGGCGATCATGTCGCAATAGTGCGCGAACAGAGGCTTGGTGATCGGGATGATCTCGAGCGCCGCCTTGACGTCGCCGCCGGCCTTGATCCGGCGCCGGGCGATCGCGATGGCGACGTTCTCCTTGCCCTGGAAGTATCGATTCGCCGTGTCGGAGCTCATCGTCATCTCGACCTTCGGCTTCCAGGGCACCTCGTCGGACCACTCCCAGGCCAGGTTGGGCTCCTGCGGCCCGCCCGCGCGGATATTGACCACCAGGTCGAGATCGGTGAACTCGAACCGCTGCGGCGTGTCGGCGTCACGGAGCTTCGGCCCCATCTCGGGATCCTCGCTCATGATCGTGAACGTACGGTCCATGACCTCGCGGAACTCCTGCTCGGACTCAAACAGCGTCATCGGGGCGCGGAGTCTAAGGGTCCGGCACGGAAGGAGCCCTGCGATTTCGTCCCGACCCCTAACCTCGCGCCGGTGCCCGCCACCATCCACCTGCGCCCGACGGCCCCGCTGGCCGAGCGGGTGCTGCTGCCCGGGGACCCTGGGCGGGCCCTGTCGCTCGCTCAGGCTCTGCTGAGCGACCCGAAGATGTTCAACCACAATCGCGGCCTCTGGGGCTACACCGGCACCGCGGCCGATGGGCACCGACTGACGATCCAGAGCACCGGGATGGGTGGCCCGAGTGCCGCGATCGTGATCGCGGAGCTGGCGCAGCTCGGCGCGCGGCGCCTGGTCCGCGTCGGAACCTGCGGCGCTCTCGATCCATCGCTCGAACTGGGTGATCTGGTGATCGCCACCGAGTCGATCGTCGCCGACGGAACCAGCCGCGCCCTCGGAGCCTCCGAGCGCGCACCGGCCGGTCCGGTGCTGCTCGCGGCGCTCGCCGCCGCCGGCGAGCTCACAACCCGCAGCGGAGCCGTGGTGTCGACGGACCTCTTCTACGACGGCGCCGACGGCCGGGAGCAGGATTGGATCGCCGCCGGTGCCCTCGCGGTCGAGATGGAGACGGCCACGCTGTTCACGCTCGCCGCCCGGCGCGGGCTCAGCGCCGGCTCGGTGCTGGTGGTCTCCGACGTCGTCCTGCCCAACCGCGTGCGAATAGATCCCGAGACGCTGGCCAAGGCCGAGCGCCAGATGGGGGAGCTCGCCGCGCGAGCGCTCGCGACGGCCAAGCACGAAGGTTTCGATTAGCCGGCTTCTGGGAGCTTCGTCGCGCCGGCGGAGTCCAGCGTCAGCTCGAGGCGCGCCAGCGTGGCCTCGATCGCGCTCAGGCGCAACTCCAGCGGACTTCCCGCGCCGAGATCGCCGATTCGTTGCTCGACGCGATCCAAGCCGTCCTCGATCCCCTCCAGTCGCTGGGAGACGGCCCGCAGCCGCCGCGTCAACCGCTCGAGATCACTGGCGGACGGAAGGTTGAGCGCCCCCATCGCCACTTCCTGCGCCCGCATCGCGCGCTCGCGGGTCTCGAACGCGGCCGAGAGCGCGCCGCTGACCATGGGGTGCTCCATCAGCTCCTGGGCGAGCTTGCCGATCGCCTCCTCGCCCTGACGTGTCATGCGCTCACGCAAGCCCTTTTCCTCTGTCATCGTGGTTGGCCGCCTTTGGAGCGTGTTTCGCTCGTCTCGAGGTGTTGACTTCGATCGCGGTATCCGCTGCGACCGAGGATCCGACTCTACCGAGGGGGCGCGCGGGCCGGCCGCCTCAACCTGCGATCGAGGCTTAGAATTGAGGAAAATGCCCGATTGACTACATTCCGCATTGCAAACCGCCGATGTAGTCAGTAGCGTGCCCGGACGCCGTACGTTCGCGGCACGGGAGAACGTTGCGCACACCGAGCTGGAGGAGATAGGTTGCGAGGTCGGCTGATGGTTGCGATGGTGTCGGCGAGCGTACTGCTCGCCGGCGTGGTGCTGGCTGTTCTGCCGTCCGCTTCGGCGTCGGCTGACCAGTGCGTGGTGTCGGTCACCCTGCTCGGCGGGGTGCATTTGTCCTTTACGGTTGACGTACCCCCGGGTACGCCTCTGTCAGCGCTCTCGCTGCCGGCGGGGCTGGCCGCCGTGGCCAGCATCTCGGAGTCGTGCGCTGCGCCGCCCCCCCCGGCCCCGGTCACGCCCGTCACGCCGCCCGCGAAGACGACGGCTCCGACCTCCCCCGGCACTTCCACCCAGTCCCCGCTTCTCGGCGCCGGTACCGGAGGATCGCTACATCCGCTCTCGAATTCGGGCGCGGGCAAGCACCACCACCGGGGGCCGAGCCGGCTGCTCGGCGTCGTGCACGGGAACGGCCAGGGCTCCGCCCTCATTCCGGCACCGAAGACCTCCTCCGGTCCCACGCCGGCCCAGACGCCGGCGGCGCTGGGAGCCCTGCGTGCGGCAGGCGGAATCCCCAACCCGTCCAACCCGACGTTCTCGTTTGCACTGCCCGGCCCGGCTCCTCTGGGCGTGCCGAACTTCTTCATCGACTCGTTCCGGATCCCGCCCTTCCTGTTGCCGATCTACCAGGCCGCCGGAATTGAATATGACGTGCCGTGGCAGGTGCTGGCCGCGATCAACGAGATCGAGACCGACTACGGGCGCAACCTCTCGATCTCGAGCTCCGGTGCCGTCGGATGGATGCAGTTCCTGCCCTCGACGTTCAAGCAGTACGCCGTCGACGCGATCGGTAACGGAATCGCGGATCCCTACAACCCGGTCGATGCCATCTTCACCGCCGCTCGTTACCTGCAGGCCGCAGGCGCGGCGAAGAACCTTCCCAAGGCAGTCTTCGCCTACAACCACGCGAGCTGGTACGTCCAGTCGGTGCTCCTGCGCGCGAAGCTGATCGGCGGACTGCCCGACCAGCTGATCGGCGCCCTGACCGGCCTCGTGCAGGGCCATTTCCCGGTGGCAGCGCCCGCCAAGTACGCCGATGACAGCGTCGAGCGGCTCGCCACCCGCCGGGTCAAGGGCCGGAACGCCGCCATTCCGGTGGACTCCAACCCGGCCAGCAAGGGAGTTTCGATCTTCGCCCGCCAGGGCGCTCCCGTGATCGCGGTCAATGACGGGCGGGTGGTCAAGGTCGGCCAGAACGCCAAGCTCGGGCGCTATGTGGAGCTGCAGGACCAGACCGGGAACATCTACACCTACGCGCAGCTGGGGTCGATCCCCAGCCGCTATCCGGTGCCCAAGCCGGTCAAGCTCACCGCCGGAGACATCGCCAAGGAGCTCTCGGTCCCGGCTGCCGTCAAGGCCCCGACCGGGCCCGCGAGCGCCGGCGCGCAGCAGCTCGCTCCCGTCCCCAGCACCACGCATGCCACCAAGACGCTGCGCAGCGCCAAGGGTCGGCAGGCCAAGGGCGCGATCTCGCTCCCGGTGACGAGCACGAGCACGCCCGCGAGCCCGAGCGCTCCCGCCGCCACGCCACCGTCCACGGTCAAGGAGCGACTGTTCGCCCACCCGTCGCGACCGGCCTCCTACGCCGCCGGCGGACAGCTCCAGCTGCAGAACACCAGCACGCAGATCTCGAGCTTCCAGAACTACTTCTCATCCGTTCTGCACCTCGGCAAGAACCAGTACACGCTCGCGCCGCTGAAGGCGGGCGCCATCGTGATCGCGGGCACGATCCTCGGCCGGTTGGCCGCGCCCACCCCGGCTGCCGCTTCACACCTGCTGTTCATGGTCCAGCCGGCCGGAAAGGGCGCGCCGAAGATCGACCCGAAGCCGATCCTCGACGGCTGGAAGCTGCTCGAGGCGACCGCCGTCTACCGAGCCTCCGGCGTGGATCCGTTCTTCGGCCCCGGAGCCAAGAACCCGAGCGTCGGTCAGGTGCTCCTGATGAGCAAGGAGCAGCTGACCAACCGGATCCTGCAGGACCCGCGCGTGCAGATCTACACCTGTGGACGCCGCAACATCGAGACCGGCGCGATCGACCGGCGCGTCCTCGCCGCGGTCGAGTTCCTGTCCGCGTCGGGACTCAACCCCACGGTCTCGGGCCTGCAGTGCGGACACTCGCTGACCGGCTCGACCGGCACCGATGCCGCCGGCGCGACCGGCTCGAGCGTCGACATCTCGAAGGTCAACGGGATCCCGATCCTCGGCCATCAGGGCTCCGGCTCGATCACCGACATCACGATCCGACGGCTGCTGACCCTCCAGGGCGGGCTCAAGCCCGACCAGATCGTCTCTTTGATGACCTACAAGGGCCAGTCCAACACGCTGGCGCTGCCCGACCACAACAATCGCATCCAGGTTGCGTACACGCCGCTGTACGGGCAGAACAAGAAGCTCTCACATGAGATCAAGTCGATCCTCCAGCCCGGGCAATGGATCCAGCTGATCAACCGGATCAGCCAGATTCCCGAGCCCGTCGTCCCCGTCGCGCCGAGCAAGTTCGCCGTCCGCACCGGCGGATAGCCGCCGCCGGGGCGGTTTCCCCGCTGTTCCGCTTCGTCCAGGTGGAGCTGCCGTGGGCGCTCGGTCCGCCGGACGGGCGTTACCCCGTCCGGGGCATCGGCGCCCCGCCGGGCTCGGACCCGGTCAACGTGCTCGTGCTGACCACGCTCGGAGCTCCCGAGAGGCATCGCCTAGCTGGGTTGCGCCGATCAGCTCAGGCTCAGCCTGAGCCTGAGCCTGCCCCAGTCGCCACCGGCCGGGCCACGATCGTGGACGTGCAGGAGCCCTTCGCGGACTCCGAACAGGGCGGCGCGTGGCTGCAGAGCGCGGGTGAGCCCGAGCTGAACGCCGGTCTGGAGGTCCTCAACCGCACCCTGCACGCGTTCCGCCTGGTCACCGCAGATCCACACCTGCACACGATCAGCCGTCATCAGGCGCTCGTGGCCCGGATCGGATTCGGCGCCGGCGAGCAGGTGGCCGACGGAGCGTGGACCGACGCCCGCGAGCTGTCGCCCACCCGCCGGCGCCCGTCCAGAGCCCAGCTGCTCGAGCCCCAGGCGCGTCTGGCCGCGGTGCTGAACGGCCACCGGCGCGCCCTGGCCTGTGAGGAGCTGGCACTACGGGCGCGCCTGGACCTCGAGCAGGGGCGCGACCGCGAAGCGGCCCTTCAGCTGGGGGTGGCGCTCGACGCCGCGCTGGCCGAACTGGCGCG
>JBPCPO010000107.1:0-15151 GCA_050999075.1 Solirubrobacteraceae bacterium | reverse complement strand
ACCGTCGGCGGGGCGACCGTCGGCGGGGCGACCGTCGGCGGGGCGGCCGTCGGCGGGGCGGCCGTCGGCGGGGCGGCCGTCGGCGGGGCGACCGTCGGCGGGGCGGCTGGAACCGGTGGGGCCATCGCGTCGATCGGGGCGTTCGCGGCAGGAGCAAGCCATTTGGTGACGATCCTCGCGGCCACGGTCATCACCGCTGGTGGCGCCCTCGAGATTGCCCCCCCCGCCGTGATTCACCCGCACGCTTCGGGCGCCCCAGCCACCAGCCTCCGAGCAACGGCCCCATCGCCCGGCGCGGCCTCGCAGACGCCTGCGGGCGCCTCCGAGACTCCGGACGGGGATGTCGCACCTGCGCCCGTGCCGTCCGCCCCATCGGGTCAACCCGATGCTCACCAGCCCACGAGCAAGACTGCGTCCGTGCTGTCCCTCGCCGGTGCTCCGACCCCGTCGTCCCCGGCGCCGGTGGGTACGGGAACCGCCGCCCCGGGGACCAGCACTTCCCCGGCCGGCGACGGACCTGCCGGTGCCGGCCCCCCCGCAGACGGGAGCGCAACCCCCACGGTGGGAGCCGCGGGCGGTAGCTCGGCTGCGGGCAGTGGCGCGACTGCGGTCGCGACCTCGGGCTCAGGCTCGAGTGCGAACTCAGGCTCGGCCACGGCCACGGCCTCGGCCTCGGGCTCGGCCACGGCCTCGGGCTCGGGCTCGGCGACAGGCGAGGCGAAGACCTTGGAGTCCAGCGCCAGCACGCTCCTGCACACCGTCACAGGAGGGGCGGGGTCCGTGGCGCCGGGCTCATCGAGCGGCTCGTCCGGGTCGAAGACCACAGGCGCCGCGAGCACTCCGGCGGGGTCGAGCTCCGCGCCGGGCTCCGGTGCCCCGCCGGCTTCCTGACCCGTAGAGCCACGCCGGGCTGTGTCCGCGGTTCCTGACGACTTCGCGCGCTCTGCGGCGACGCGGCTGGAAACCCTCACCGGCACTCGGGCGAGCTTCCGAACCGACCAACTGGAGGCGGTCCACGACCTCGTCGCGGAGCGCAAGCGGGTGCTGTGCGTGCAGGCCACGGGATGGGGCAAGAGCGCCGTCTACTTCGTTGCCACCGCGATGCTGCGCCAACAGGGTGCCGGTCCGACGGTCCTGATCAGCCCGCTGCTGGCGTTGATGCGCAATCAGCTGGCCGCGGCGTCCACACTGGGTCTGCGCGCCGTCACGGTCAACTCGACCAACCGGGGGGAGTGGGACGCGATCCGCGATCAATTGGAGGCCGATGTGGTGGACCTGTTGCTGATCTCACCCGAGCGATTGGGCAACCGGCAGTTCTGCGACCGGATGCTGCCGTTGTTCATCGAGCGCGTCGGACTGCTCGTCGTCGACGAAGCTCATTGCGTCTCGGACTGGGGACACGACTTCCGTCCTGACTATCGCCGCATCCGCGACATCGTCGCCCACCTGTCCGAGAACGTCGCCGTGTTGTGTACGACCGCGACCGCCAACGACCGCGTGGTCGCCGACGTGACCGAGCAACTCCAGGCCAGCGCGCAGCGTCTCACCACCTACCGCGGCTCCCTGGCCCGCTCGAGCCTGCGCCTGGAGGTGGTCAAGCTGCCCAACCCAGCGCACCGCCTGGCCTGGCTTGCGCGCTGGCTGCCGAGGCTCTCGGGCTCGGGCATCGTCTACTGCCTGACCAAGCGCGACACCGAGACCGTGTCGCGGTGGCTGAACCAACAGGGCATCAGCGCAATCGCCTACAGCGGTGACGTCTCCGACGACGAGCGCATCGCGGCCGAGGATCGGCTCCTGGCCAATGACGTCAAAGCGGTGGTGGCCACCAGCGCGCTGGGGATGGGCTACGACAAGCCTGATCTCGGGTTCGTCGTGCACTACCAGGCGCCATCGTCGGCCATCGCCTACTACCAGCAGGTTGGACGCGCCGGTCGCGGCGTCGCCCCAGCGGACGTCATTCTGCTCCGCGGCGCCGAGGACCGAGCCATCCAGGACTTCTTCATCGAGTCGGCGTTCCCGCCCGCGCCGCTGGTGCAGCGGGTGCTCGTCACGATCGGTGAGGCCGACGGTCCACTCACCGTCGCTGCGATTCAGGCCGAGGTCAACCTCGGCCGCGGACGCATCGAGACGCTGCTCAAGGTGCTCGACGTCGAGGGCGCGGTGCGACGAGAGGGATCCGGCTGGCGGCTCAGCGGCGAGCCGTGGACCTACGACAGCACCCGCTATGAGCTTCTCACCGCGCTGCGCCGCGGCGAGCAGCAGGCGATGTTCGCCTACGGCGAGAACGGAGGCTGCCTGATGGCGGCGTTGCAGGTCGAGCTGGACGACCCCACCGCTACGCCCTGCGGACGTTGCTCGGTATGCGCCGGGCCTCGCTTCGACGCGCCGTTGCGCACCCAACTCGCCGCCCAGGCGCAGCAACTGCTGCGATCCCAGCCGCTGGCGGTGAGCGTGCGCCGCCAGACTCCGAGGACCACGACCTCCGCGAGCCGGCGATTGCCCAGTGAGCTGCTGGTCCGTGAGGGCCGTGCGCTGGCCCGCGCGGGGGACGGCGGCTGGGACGCGCTCGTGCACGCCGGCCGGCGCTCGGGACGCTTCGACGACGAGCTCGTGGATGCATGCCGGGAGCTGGTGGCCGCCTGGGCGCCCTCGCCCGAGCCGTGCTGGGTCTGCGCCGTGCCCTCCAAGCGCTCCGGTGAGCTCGTTCCCGGCTTCGGCCGTCGACTCGCCGCAGCGCTCGGCCTTTCCTACCTCGACGCGCTCGTCAGGATCGGTCAGAGCCCATCACAACGCGAGATGCGCAACAGCGCCCAGCAGCTGGCCAACGTCCGCGGGCAGTTCAAGGTCACCGGCGCCCTACCCCACCAACCGGGACTGCTGCTCGACGATGTCCGGTATTCGGGGTGGACGCTCGCGATGGTCGGCGCCCAGCTGCGCCAGGCGGGCGCCGGCGACGTCTACCCGCTCGTGCTCTCGCTCACCGGCGCCTGACCGGATCATGGCTCGATCGGAGCCAGAGCGGACGCTACCGCTTGGCCGGGAGCGTCTGCGCGAACGTGACGCCGCGGGCGACCCACCGTTCGAGCTGAGCTTTCGTACGCAGGCCCTCCGGGTCGACCCGCAGCCATCCCGGCATCACGCGCCCGCGCATCTCGAACGGATGCGCGTGTGGCTTGTCGAGCAGGGCGTCGGTCTTGGCGGGGTCGATCCGCAATAGCAGCCCGCCCTGGCCGCTCACGCTCACCGACATGTTGCCGTTGATCAAGAACGCCATGCCACCGAACATCTGCTTCTCGGTAACGCTCTCCTGCGTCAGGACGACCTCCCGGACACGGTTCGCGAGATCTTCGTCGTACGCCATCCGGGCATTATCTCCAGTCTGGCCAGAGCGCTTGACGAGCAGCCATCGAGCTACGCGAGGAAGGGCAGTCACAGTGACGTTCCTTTCCCCTTCCCCGCCTCGGACGGAGCGCTTTGGAGCAATAGCGCGACGCTATTGCAGGGCGCGCGAGGCAGCGTACATGTGCTCGGGGCCCGTCCCGGCGAAGCCGCGCCGCGGACAGGACCGCCGCTTTCAGACGGGCTGGTGAGTCCGCGGGGCGGGTACGGCGTCCAGCAACGCCGCGGGAAGTTGGGCACTGGCTTGCCAGAACTCGAGGGCGACGAGCTCGCCGGTTCGCGCGTAACGCGATATCCGCGCTCGTTGGTGGGTCGGCTCAGAGGAGCGCGTGGATCATCGCGTCGGCGATGAAGCGGCCGTATTGCTTGGCTGTCCAGCCGCGGCGGAGGACAAGAAGCTCGTAGAGCTCGGGTGAGCTGTAGGTCCAGAGTACCTCGGCGGCTTGCGCGAGCGTGATGCCGGGGCGCAGGTGGCCAGCGTCACTCAGGCGGCGCGCATTGTCGGTCATGCGGCGCAGACGATCGCCGTCCAGCTCGTGGAGTAATGCCTGGAGCTCTGGGTCGGTAGACGCGACGTCGCGGACGAGCAGCAGGATCGGCGACACGCGAGGGGCGATTTCGGCGCTCAGCGCACCCCATCCGCTGATGATTTTCCGGGGATCGGGCTCGTGTGCTTGGAGAGCGTCCGATCGCTGTTCGGCCGGCACCGGGCGTTCGCCTCCGAGGGCGTGCTCGCGGATCGCGCGGACGAGGCCGGGCTTGCCGCCGAAGGCCTTGTAGATCGTGTCGGGCGAGACCCCGGCGTCGGCCGCGATCACCGTGACTGTCGTGGGGGCGTAGCCGTCGCGCAGGAAGCGCCGTTCGGCAACTTCGGTGATGCGGGTGTGGTTGCGGCGCGCTTGCTCCTGCCGTCGGGTGGCGTCGTAGGAACGGTTCGGCTTGACTTTCGCTGCGTCGCGGTCCATAGTGCTAATTCATTCCAGTCTACTAGAACGAAGTTGGGGAGGTGGCGGTTCAGATGAACGCAGCCCAGGCGATGGTTGATCGGTTGGTGCGCGCGACCAACGAGCATGACGTCGACGGCGTGGCCGCGTGCTTCGCCGAGAACTACGAGAACGAGACCCCTGTCCATCCGGCGCGGAGCTTCCAGGGCCGCGCGCAGGTGCGACGCAACTGGGAGCAGATCTTCGCGTTCGTTCCCGACCTGCGGGCTGAGGTGCTGCGAACCGCGAGTGAGGGCGAGACGGCGTGGAGCGAATGGGAGATGACCGGGACCCGCCGCGATGGTACGGCTCACCTGATGCGCGGCGTGGTCTTGTTCGCGGTTCGTGACGGTGTCGCGCAGTGGGCTCGGTTCTATCTCGAGCCGGTCGATCTCGGCGCCGGCAACGTCGATGACGCCGTGCGCCAACAGGTGGCCGGCGGATGATCGTGGTCGCCGGCGGCTCCGGGCGCCTCGGCACCCTGCTGGTCCTGCGGCTGGCCGCCCGCGGTCTGGCCGTGCGGGTGCTGACCCGCGAGCCAAGCCGAGCGCGCCACCTCTCGGAGCTCGGGGCGGAGATCGTCGCCGGCGATGTACGAGACCGCTCTAGCCTGGAAATGGCTATGCGCGGGGCAACGACCGTCGTCTCCGCCGTCCAAGGCTTCGCGGGACCCGGACGGGTATCGCCCGCGTCGGTCGATCGCGACGGCAACGCAAACCTCGTCGATGCCGCGGCAGCCGTTGACGCCGACGTGGTCTTGATGTCTGTCCTCGGCGCGTCGGCGGAGCATCCGATGGAGCTGTTCCGCGCCAAGCACGCGGCCGAGCAGCAGCTCCGCGCCAGCGGCTTGTGCTGGACGATCGTGCGGGCCGCGGCGTTCGTCGAGCTGTGGGCCGAGATCATGACCAAGCCGATCGTGTTCGGCCGCGGCGAGAACCCGATCAACTTCGTGTCGGTCAGCGACGTCGCCGCGGTGCTCGAGCGCGCCGTCATCGATCCTAGCCTGCGTCAGAACGTGATCGAGGTCGGGGGCCCGCGAAACCTGACGTTCAACGAGCTGGCCGCGCTGCTCCAGCGAGTTCACGGGCGAGACGCGACAGTCCGCCACGTTCCGCTTTGGCTGCTGCGCGCGATCGCCCCCGTTGCCCGCCAGGCCCGCGCGGCGATCGCGATGGACACGACCGACATGACCTTCGACGCCGAAGTCCGACCAACCGTGGTCGAGTTGCCGATGACCGACGTGCAGAGGGCTCTGACCCAATCCGCCAGCCGTCCGACGTGATCGGGATGCCGCGGCTCGAAGGTCAGCCGGGCGGGCGGATGGTCGTGTCGGCTCCTGGCGGGTCTGCACGGGCGGGGATGAGCGCTGCCTCGAGCGAGGTTTGTGCCCAGCTGGCCCAGCGATCCTCACTCCAGTCGCCGTCGAGCACCAGTGTGCGGTAGGTCTCGGGGTGTCCGACCGCGAAGATCGTGGCCGCGCCCTGATCCGTGGTCATGCCGGCTCGGAGCCCGCCGCGTTCGGCGAGCAGTCGCGCGCGTGCTCGTAGTTGTGCAGACGCTGCTCGGCGCGCGTGTGCTCGAGCGCGCTGGCCTCGGGGTCGCCCACGGCGGCCTCGCGGATAACGCGGAACACCGGTGCGGTCCGCGGCAGCGCCTCGCGCCAGAACTCGACCAGCTGCGAGATGATCACCCGGGGGTCAGGCTCGCGCTCGGCCTGTTCGGCCATGAACCGCGCCACCGCCACAGGCGCCCGCCGTCCGGCCGCGGCATGGTCGAGCACGCGCGAGAGCAGCACGCGCTTGACGTCTGGAACACGCTGTTGCTCGCCCGCCAGCTCGGCGCCCCGGCACCGGACCTACACATCGGCGCGCCCGCCTGAAGCACACCGCGCTCGCGACCCCCTACGACCTGTGAAGTCTTCGACGGCCCTTCGAGGCCATCAACCCAAGCGCCTCGCAAGGAGGCACGCCATGGGGGTGTAGGACTGACGGTCCGCTGTCCGCGACCAGCGATCTCGTGGCGGGCTGGTACATGATCGACGTCGAATCCCACGAGCTCGCGGTGGCCGCTTCCTGATCGGCGAGCAGCAGTCAGGAGACTAGACATGTGCAGGCCTGTAGGTTGCGGCCCCGCCCAATGCTCGATCGGGCGTGCAACGCATACAGCCAACCCATCCCTATCAGCATCTTGGGCGCCGGCAACGGCGAAGGCTTGGGATGGTTCGCTTCACCGAAGAGCAGACGGAATGCCCTCCCGGACGCCGCGAACTTGTCCGACGGCCAGAACGAGAGATCGACCTGCCTCGAGCTGGCCAGCAGGAACACCCGAAAGAGCGCGCCGCCCGACCACACGTCGAGATGATCAACGGCGCGATCGTATTCGCAGCAGCTTCCAGCCGCCGCTCCCGTTCCGACTGGGATCGTCTTGCGGCACGCGACCGTCACGCTGGTGCACGATGATCTTGTTAGGTCTGCGCTTGCATCGGACTTGCTCGACTTCCTGAGGAGGCGCCGGCGTCAGACGATGGGGCGCCTCGGGGCTGATGCCCACGAATTGGCTGGGGCGCCGCCACATTTGGCGGTGGTCACGGCAGCCGGTTGGCAGCACGAACGCGCTCAGCCCGTCCCGCGGTTATGCGTGGGCGCGAAGCGCGCGGGCGTACCACTCCCAGGCATCGATGATGTCGTCGGTACTCGGGGTCTGGGCCTGCGGCCAATCGTTGACGATCCCTACGAGCGTCCAGTAGCGGGCCACGCGACGGTCGGTGAACGCCTGGATCCGCTCAGCGACTTTCGCGCGATCCTCAGGATCGCCTGGGCGCATGGCTTCCAGGCGCTCGACCACGCTTAGCGCCTCGGGCGACTCCGCGTCGACGCCGGCGCGGAGGGCGGCGCCGGCGTGCTCGCCGACCGCCTTGCCGACCTCGAACTGGGCGACGTCGGGCTCAGGCCCCTCGGCACGGGCCCGCTCGGCCATCCGCCGGCTGGACGCAATGTAGTCAGGGTCACGCAGTAGCTCGACGAGCTCGACCCACGCGGCGACCTGGTCGACGGTCGGGTCCTCGGGCAGCTCGGGTGTGCCCATCCGCAGCTTGTCAGCAACGGCGCTGGGGTCATCGCCGAACACGGCGTCGAGGTAGTCATCGACGATGCGCCGGCGCTCCTCGGCGGTGAGGGTGGTCAGATCGGTCATACGCTGCAGCTCCTTCGGGTTGGTGGATCGGGCGACGGCGCGCAGCACGGCCCGCTGCAGTCGCAGCGTCCGGATCTGGGCGTCCAGAGCGCGGGCGTGCGCCGCGGCGACGTCGGCCAGCGAGGCCTCCGCGGTGAGCACTCGCTTGACGTCGTCCAGGCCCACACCAAGCTCGCGCAGTGTGCGTACAAGCCGAGCCCGCGGGACGGCGTCTGAACCGAACAGCCGGTAGCCGGCCTCGGTGCGTCCCGCCTCGGGCAGCACCCCCGCGTCCGCGTAGAAGCGCAGCGTGCGCACCGACAGCCCGGTGCGGGTAGCAAGCTGGCCGATCGTCATGCGGTCGATCATGGGGTCTCCACCAAGTGGAGAGTCAAGCGCTATCGCCACTCGGCGCCGAAGCATCACGACTTGGCCCCAAAGATCCTGCTGACCGACACGCGCTCGACGGTTCCCGGCCGGAACCGATCACCGCGCGCAGAGCTCCGTCGCAGCATGCTTCGGCCGGAGAACCACGCCATCATCACTCCTCCTCGCGGTCGAGCACGCTGACAGCCGAGCAGCACATCCTCGATCCCGCGCGAGACCCCACCTGTGCGGGTGATCCATTGCCGCCGGGGGTCGATGGCCGCGGGTTCAGGCCTCGAGTGGCTCGGCTACGACCGGCGCCCGTGGAGGCGATCGATCACCTGGACCTTGTGCACCCCTCGGTCGCGGGGACTCGCCATTCCCCGCGGTATGAAGGCCTCACCCTTTCCGAGCCGGGGATCAGACGAGTTGGAGACGGCAACGGCCCCAGCCACCCTCCGAGCGAGGTCACATTGGGCGGCCGGACACGTTCCTACCACGGCAAAATCGGGGCGCACGGATTTGAACCGTGGACCTCACCGACCCGAACGGTGCGCGCTACCAGGCTGCGCCACGCCCCGATCGACTGATTATCCCACAGGCGGTGCCGTCAAGTCCGCCGGACTCGGGTTCGGAGGCGAACCGTGGCACAACCCGCCGGAAAGCCCAACCGCTGGAGCGTCGCGACGGTTCAGTGCAGCAACCGTCCCAGTCCCAGATGTGGAAGTGCGGGAACCTGCGGAACTGGGGGGGTGCTCACCGGCGGCACGGACGGAAGTCCGATCGGCGGCAAGGCGTTCAGGACCGGGTTCAGAGCTCCCGTCACCGTCCCCACGGCCGCAGGCGCCGCCGCCCCGAGCGCGCCCGTGGAGAGGGCTCCGAGCGGTCCCGTCGGTGTCGAATTGGTCGACCCCCCAGCGGCGGATCCGGCTGCACCGGTCGGCGTCTGAGCGCCTACCGCACCGCCGGCAGATCCGGCTCCGGCGCCGGCAGAACCGGGCCCTCCGCCCGCAGATCCAGGCCCTCCCCCGGCGGGTCCCCCGGCTCCGGAAGCTGATCCCGGCGAGGTCGTGCCCGCGCCTCCCCCGGTTGCGGCGGCGAGCGAGTTGGCGCCCCGTGCGGATGCCCCTGACCCGCCGCGGCTGGTCGAGCTCGAAGCTGAGCCCGCCCGTGGGCCAGCTCCACCGGCGCGGGTCGCGGATCCCGAGCCTGAAGCGGCTCCCGCAACGGTCGAGCTGGAGAGGCGGCCTCGGACTGGCGAAGTAGCGGCGCTCCTCGACCCATCCGGCCCTCGATCGGCGAATCCCACCATCGTGGACGGGACGTGATGTGGGCTCAGGCCCGTCACCAGACCTCCTCCCACTCCGGCCATCACCACCGCTGCGACCGTGACGGCGGCCCTGCCCAGTCCGACTGCCGCGGGCGCCGCGGGCTCGGCGAAGCGCGCGACGGTCTGGAGCGTCTGCGCAGAGAGCGCAGCGTGAGGGCTCGACGCCGCGGTCGCGTGCGACCCCGCCCGACGCCAACGTAGCCACGGAATCGGAAGCAGCGCGGCGATCTTTCCCGCCAGGCTCGGTGGCGCGAGTAGCGACTCGGCGAGTCCAGCCATCCGGGCGTGGTGCCGGCACGGCTGGCAGTGCGCGAGATGCCGCGCCAGCTGGCGGCGCTGACGAACCCCGAAGCGGCGAACTGTCCGCTCGTTCGCGTTGTCGATCACCAGCTGCACCTGCTGGCAACGTCGACCGCTCACCAGCTCCTCGTACTCCTCGCTCAGACGCCGGCGGGCCCGGAACAGCGTGCTCTCGACCCCGGCGCGCGACATGCCCAGGCGATCGCCGATCTGCGCGTAGGACAACCCTTCGAGCTCTCGCAGCACGATGATCCGGTGATGGGTCTGCGACAGGCCGCCGAATGCGCCGCAAAGATCGTCGAGCTGCTGCTTGCTTTCGACCGCAGCGTCAGGGCTCGGAGCGCTCGAGACCATCGCCTGTGAGCCCTGCGCAGGGTGCTCGTCGTCGAGCGACACCTGCTGCGTTCGGCGAGTACGACGGAACTCGTCGATGCAGGCGTTCTTGGCGATCTCATACAGCCACGGCCGGAAGGCGATCGGGTGCTCGGTGGCGCGAAGCCGGCGCAGCGCCGAGATGAAGACCTCCTGAGCGATGTCCTCGGCTCGACCATGGTCGCCCACGGTGGCGAAGATGTAGGCGCCGATTCTCGTCGCGTAGCGCGAATAGAGCTCTTCAAACGCACGCTCATCCCCCTGCCTCACCGCAGCGACAAGCTCGTGCTCAGGGCACGCTCGCTTCGCTTGGGTCACGTTTAGCGCCGGTGACATGGCCGAGTGCTCCCCAAGGGTGCTCAAGGCCCCTACCGGAGGACAATGAACCTTAGCGTCTATCCCCCGGGAATCCAATGGCTACATCCCACCATTGAGTCCCGTCCGCCTAATCCGGCATACTTGTGCTATGTAGCCGATGCCACAGGAGGAATACGATTGATGTCAAATCACCTGACGCCCACCGAGCTTGCCAAGGAGTCCGGTCTTGAACGCCGGGACGTGATCGTGAAGTGTGTCGAGTTGGGCGTGCCGATCTTCAACGGCCGGATCGACAAGACGCTCTTCCTCTCCAGCTTGCGTGAGCTCCCTGACGCATCTGCACACCAGGCGCAGGCCGCCGGCACATAGGCCGCCCGGCGCCGGCCAAGAACCTCCGCCAACCCGCGCACGACGCGCTCGGCTATCGACCGCCCCGCCAACCCGCGCACAGTGCGCGCTCGGGCCGTCAGTCCTGCGCCGACTGGCGCAGGAGCGTCGAGGTGGTCTGCTCGAGGATCTTGCGCCACGCGCGGGTCTCCTCCCGTTCAGCTTCGAAGTGCCTGACGACCTTACGGACCCGGGTGGCGGAGATCTCGATTCCGTGACGGGAGCAGGTCTGCTTGAAGCCGGCGTAGTCGTGTGCGAGCTTGAGCGTCACCGACTGGAAGCCGTGACGGGCGATCTTCACGCGTGAGGTGTAGTTCATGACGCTGGTCTGGAACATCAGCTCGTCGTCGGGGTCGGGCTCGATGAGGATGATGTCGACGCCGGGGTAACGCTCCTCCCAGCGCCGCGCCATCTCGTGCAGCCGCTGATACGCGAGCAGCTTGAACGACTGGTAGCCGATCTGCGGAAAGCCCATGTCAGACACACGCCGAGGACGTGAGCCGGTGAGGGTCGTGATGCGGCGCTCGAAGTCGTTGACGTAGGGCACGAGCGGGTTCACGACGACGATGAACTGTGCGCCCGCCTCGACCGCGATGTCCAGATTCGTGGTCGAGAGGATGCCGCCGTCGACGAGCTCACGGTCCTTGACGGTGACCGGCTTGTAGAGCATCGGCAGAGCGGCCGAGGCGCTGACCGCGGTGGAGATGGGCACGTCATCCCAGCCTTCGGTCCCGAACACGACGCGCTCGCAGGTGTCGAGGTCGGTGGCCGCGAGATAGAGCTCGGCCGCCAGCCGCCGGAAGTCATCCGTACGGCCGGGATCAGACAGGATGCGCCGCACGTAACGCTCGACCCCATCACCGGAGTAGAGGCCCGACGGGAGCACCTGCGCCAGGCCGACCGCGAGATCGACCGCCGATATCTGACCCGGATCTCGGATCACCGTCCGAACCAGCTGCGCGAGGCGCAGGGGGATCAGCAGTCCCCGAGTGATGAACTCCTTGTAGTTGGGCTTCAGCAGCGAGCTCACGCGAGCGTCGGGAAACGGGGCGGGACCCTGCTCGACTATGACCCGCATCATCTCCTCCGGCGTGACCCCGTTGGCCACCGCGGCCGCGACAAACGAACCGGCGCTGGTCCCGACATAGACGTCGAATTGATTGACGGTGCGGTTGACCGACAACAGGTCGAGCGCGCGGAGCGCCCCGATCTCGTAGACGCCGCCGGTGAATCCGCCCCCGCCGAGGACGAGCGCCGTCTTGGAGCGAGCGGGATGCCGACGCCCGGCGGGCACCCGGGGAGCCTTGTCCGGACGATCGGCCGCCGTGGCATCGAGCTTGACGACCTTGCCCATGGCCAGGCGCATTGTAAACGGCTGAACTCGACGAGTTCGGCACCGCACCTTTCGTCCGGTTGAGCGGTTACAAAGGATCGATGCGAGGGTTCGTGGCCATCGCGGTGGGGCTCGGCCTGCTGCTCGGAGGCACCCCTGGCGCCGTTGTGGCCCAAACGAGAGGGATCGACCGGGTCGCTGGGGTCTCACCTCCAGGCGCAACCGCGGGGACGGGCGGGGTCGCGCCGGAGAGTGGGACCGACCGGACGGCCGGGGTCGCCCCGGCCGTGGGGGCGGCGGGAGCCCAGATGCGCGCGCTGAGACGGATTCTCGCCCGAGGAATCCGGGCCGCCGGAAGCTCCAGCGGCGCCTTCGTCGTGGATCTCGACACCGCGCGAGCGCTGTTCTCCGCCCGGGCGGACACGCCACGTCTGCCCGCCTCGGTGGAGAAGGTCTACACGACCTCCACCGCGTTGCTGCGCCTGAGTCCGGAAACGAGCCTCGCCACCATCGTGCTCGGTCGAGGGACCCTCGACGCCCACGGGGGTTGGCACGGAATCCTCTATCTGAAGGGCGGCGGGGACCCGAGCTTCGGTTCGGCCAGCTTTGACCGCAGCACCTATGGCAGTGGGGTTGGCGCCACGACGGCGCGGTTGGCGGCGAATCTGATCCGCCAATCGGGGATCACGTCGGTTCATGGCGCCATCGTCGGCGACGAGTCGTACTTCGACTCTCTGCGCGGGACGGCCGCGACCGGGTTTGGAATGTCCTCCGACCTGGAGGGCGAGCTGAGCGCACTGGCCTACGATCGAGGGCAGACCGACGAGTCGGGAACCTCGTTTCAGAGCCGGCCCGCCCTGTTTGCCGCCGAGAGCTTCGTCGGGGCCCTCAGGAGCGCCGGCGTGAAGGTGCCGGCCCGGACGTCGATCTTCACCGGACGGGCACCCGCCTCGGCGAGGACGCTCGCGACCGTCCAGTCGCCCCGGCTCGCGACGCTGGTCGCCCTGACCAACGCGCCCTCGGACAACTTCTTCGCCGAGATGCTGTTGAAGGTGATCGGCGCCCGGATCGGGACCGATGGTTCGAGCGCAGCGGGGGCGAGCGTCGTGCGCGCTGAGCTCGCGAGCCGCTTCGGGATCCACCCCCGCCTCGACGACGGATCGGGATTGTCCCGGGCCGATCGCACGACCCCTCGTCAGGTGGTCACGATTCTCACGGCGATGGCCGACAACCAGGCCTTCGTCCGTTCCCTCGCCATCGCCGGAGAGACTGGGACGCTGCGCTACGAGCTGCAGGGAACCTTCGCCCAGGGCCGCTGTCGCGGCAAGACCGGGACGCTGCACGATGTCTCGAACCTGGTCGGCTACTGCCGGGCCCGGGACGGGCACACGCTCGCGTTCGCGTTTCTCATGAACTCGATCGACCCCACCTACGCGCACCAGATCCAGGATGCGATGGCGCTCGCGCTCACGAGCTACAACGGGTGACAGGACCGTTCATTCCAGCAACGCGCGCAGCCCGGCTTCGTCCAGCACCGGGACCTCGAGATGCTCTGCCCGCGCGAGCTTGGTCCCCGGGCTCTCCCCCGCCACCAGGTACGAGGTCTTGCGCGACACCGACCCGGTGACCTTGCCGCCCGCGGCGAGGATCGCCTCGGTGGCCTGCTCGCGGGGGAGAGTCAGCAGCGTTCCCGTCAGCACGAGCGTCTTGCCCGCCAGCGGCCCCTCGCCGGGCGGCGGGCCCTCCTCGTGCAGGCGCAGCCCCTGCGCCTGCAGATCCTCGACCAGCGAGTGCATCTGCCCGTCGGCGAGCTGGGCGTGGATCACCAGGGCCATCTTGGGCCCCACCCCGGGCGTCTGCTCGATCTCCTGCGTGCGGGCGCCGAGCAGGGCGTCGATGGTCCGGAACTGCTGAGCGAGGTTGCGGCCGGTGACGTAGCCCACCTCCTCGATCCCGAGCGCGTACAGCACTCGCCCGAAGGACTGGTGCTTGGACTGCTCGATCGCGGCCACGAGCTTTCCGGCTGACACCGGCCCGAACCCGGTCTGCGAGGCGATCCGCTCCGCGTCCAGGCGGTAGAAGTCGCCCGCCGTCCTGACCCATCCGAGCTCCATGAACAGGCTGACCTGCTTCTCGCCGAGCCCGTCGATATCCATCGCGCCGACGAAGTGCTTGAGCAGCTGCCAGCGGCGGCCGGGGCAGTCGCGGTTGGGGCAGCGCGTGAAGACGGACTCCGCGAGCTTGATGGTGGCGGTCTCGCAGACCGGGCACGTCGCGGGCGGGCTCGGGGGGGACGGTCGATCGCTGCGTTGCGCGACATGCGGCGCGGGCGAGAGCACCTGCGGGATCACATCCCCGGCGCGGAGCACGATCACGTCCTCCCCTTCCCTGATGTCCTTGCGCGCCAGGTCCTCCTCGTTGTGCAGCGTGGCGAGCTTGATCCTCACCCCGCCAACCCGAACCGGCTCGAGCATCGCGTACGGGTGCAGATCACCGAACTTGCCCGGATTCCAGCCGATCTGATTCAGCCGCGTGACGGCGGTGGTGGGCGGGAACTTCCAGGCGACCGCCCATCGCGGCTCGCGCCCGACCACCCCGAGTCGGCGCTGGAGCTCGACCTGGTTGACCTTCACGACGACACCGTCGATCTCGAACTCGAGCGAGCCGCGGCGCTCCTCCCAGGAGCGGCACTGCGCCACCACGTCGTCTTCGGATTGCAGGCACTTGATGTCCGGATGCACGGGGAAGCGATGCGCCCGCAGCCACGCGAGCGCGTCCCACTGGCCGCGGAAGGAGATCCCCTCCGTGGCCCCGATCCCGTAGGCCCAGAACGACAGCGGTCGCTCGGCGACGAGCTTGGGGTCGAGCTGGCGAATCGTGCCCGCGGCCGAGTTGCGCGGGTTCATGAACGTCGACAGACCGGCCTGCGCGCGCCGTTCGTTGAGGGCCGCGAAGTCCGGCAGCGACATGTACACCTCGCCCCGCACCTCCACCAGCGCGGGCGGGTGCTCGACCTGGAGCCGTAACGGGATCGCCCCGATCGTCCTCAGGTTGTGCGTTACGTCCTCGCCGATCTCACCGTTTCCGCGGGTGGCGCCACGCGCGAGCACGCCACCGCGATCCAGGAACGAACTCGCGAGCCCGTCGCTCTTCGGCTCGGCGACGAAACGGAACTCCCGCTCGCTGCTCCCC
>JBPCPO010000087.1:0-8581 GCA_050999075.1 Solirubrobacteraceae bacterium | reverse complement strand
CGGGTTGGCCGTAGAGGGCCAGCGTGCGCTGCGGTGGGTGAGCCATTCGAGCACGACCTGGCGGGTGAGGTCATCGACCGGGCGGGCCCGTCCGCCGATGACCATCCGCCGGTTGCCCAGGTCGACGTCATCAAGGAGGAGCCCGCGGATCGACTTTGGGGCGGGTGGCGTGCATCGCGGCCAGGACCAGGACCAGCCGGGCTGCGGGGGTGGCGGGGGGGGAGGGCGGGCGGGGGGGGGGGGGTGTGGTTGTCGGGGGCGGTTTTGTGTGGCGCGGCTCTTCCCGAGGGCCCCCCCGCCACGCTGGCTCACATCACCGACGCGCACATCCTCGACGCGGCGTCCCCGGCCCGGGTGACCTTCCTGGACCGTCTCGGGGCTCCCTTTCAGTCGACGTTCCGACCCCAGGAGACGCTGACCGCGCAGGTGCTGGCCGGGGCCGTGCGAGCGGTCCGGGCGCTGGCACCCGATGCCGTGATCCAGGGCGGCGACCTGATCGACAACGATCAGGCCAACGAGCTCTCGCACGCGCTGGGCGTGCTGCACGGCGCGATGGTGGCCCCCGGCAGCGGACCAGCCGGGTATTTCGGGGTTCAGTCGGCGGTCAACGCCGATCCCTTCTACTACCGTCCCGATCTCGATGCACCGCGCCATCCGGGTCTGCTCGCCGCGGCGGTGACACCGTTTCGGAGCCCGGGCGTGCGCGGTTCCTGCTACCCCGTGCTCGGTGACCACGACATCCTCGTGGCCGGAGAGATCGTGCCGACGTCGACGACCCGTGCGCTGGCGCTCGGCGATCAGGCGCTATGGGAGCTTCCGGCCCGGCTGACCGTCCCGCCCGGCGCCGTCCGCGGCGCCGGATCCTCGCCCGACGGCCCTCCGAACCCCGGCCTCGTCGATCGGTTTCTGCGCCAGGCGCTCGCCGGTCCCAGGGTGCGGGTGCCGTCCGACCCGGCCCGCCGGGAGATGGATCCCGGCGAGGTGGTCGGGCGGTTGCGGGCCGCCGGCGGTCTCGGCCCTACAGTCGCCGGCGGTCCTGGCGGCCCCCGCGAAGCCCGGCTCGACTACACCGCCGACGTCGGGTCGCAGGTTCGCCTGATCGTGCTCGACCTGGCCCGACGGAAGGGCGGATCGGGTGGCTTGGTGGCGGCTGGCCAACCGGACTGGCTGGCTGCCGCGCTCGCCGCGGCCGGTGAGCGCTGGGTGATCGTCGTCTCCCACCAGCCGCTGTCGAGCTCGGAGGGCGGCCCGCAGCTGCTCGCCCGGCTCGATCGCCACCCGCGCGTGATCGCGGCGCTCGCGGGGCATACCCATCGAAACCGGATCGTGGCCCGCCCGAGCCCCGGCGGCGGCTACTGGCTGATCAACACCGCCGCGCTGATCGACTATCCCCAGCAGGCGCGCGCGATCCGAGTCCTCGCCACGGCCGGGGGGGCAGTCGCCCTGCAGACCTGGATGCTCGACCATGTGTTCCCGGGCCGGCTCGGCACGATCTCCCGCCAGCTCGCCTACCTCGACGCGCAGGGCGGACGGCCCCAGGGGTTCGCGGGGGGTCGGCTGGACCGCAACGTGACCCTGTACCGGGCCGCGGCGGCGTGACTAGCGGCGCATCGCGCCGAGCACCCAGGCGATGAAGACGCCCTGAACGGGCAGCCGGGCCCAGAGCGCGCGCGCGCCGCCCGGAACCTGCGGATAGTCCTCGGGGTGCAGCGCCATGTGGACGTTCGCGGGCAGCACCGCGATCAGCGTGGCGATCAGCGACCAGCCCGCAAGCCGACGGTGCGCTCGGAGCATCAGTCCCGCTCCCCCGGCGATCTCGGCCACGCCGCTGACGTACACCATCGCCTCGGGCGCGGGAACGTACGGCGGCATGATCTTGAGATAGATCTTCGGCTTGGCGAAGTGCAGCGCGCCGGCGAGGACGAAGGTCGGTCCGGCCAGGAGACGGATCAAGCGCACAGGGGCGTCACGCTACACGACCCGACCGGCGGCTACCCAGCGCCACCCACGTCAGGCCCGTGCTGGCCACGGCGACGGCAGCGAGGAGGGCGGTGGCGCTCCGTCGGCGGCCCGTCGCGGCGGCGATCAACGCGCCGGTGCGCAGCGGCGAGAGCACGCGCGCCGCGCGCGTGATCGATCGCGCCGGCGGCTCGGAGTCGAGGAAGTACGAGACCACGCCGTAGCTCACGCCGGCGGAGATCCGCAGCCCCTCGGCGAGCAGCGCCGGACGGGCCACGAGCTCCGCGCGCCAGCAGCCGTGCAGTGCGGCTCCGGCGAAGCAGGCATCGACGAGCCCCTCCAGGTCGCGTCCGGCCCGGGTCGGCGCCGCGCGCCGCGCGAGCGGTCCGTCGAGGGCATCGGTGAGCCCCGCGACCGCGCAGGCCAGCGGGCGTGGACGCTCCCACGCCGGCGCCACGAGCCAGGCCCGCAGGAGCGTCAGCGCGTCGGCCGCGCCGAGGCGGCGAGGAGACCCGTCTACGGTCTCGACCATCCCCAGGTGCCAGTCGAGCATCAGTCCGCACAGCAGCCACCAGACCAGGTGCGATCGTCCGCGTGGCCACGACTCGTCGGTGAGCACCGCCGCAACCGGGACCGCGAGTGCACCGAGCCCGATCCAGCTCCGCGCCTGGCGAGCCAATCGCGGTCGGGCGTGGCGGGTCGCGGTGGCGCGTCGTTGCGAAGCGAGGAGAAAGTCGCCGATCGCGACCAGGGAGAATCGCCGGTCGCGCAGGCCACAAAGCTGGTCGGCAGCCCAGCGCTCGCCGCCGGTCAGCGGTGCCGGCGGGACTCGCTCCGCGTGGCTGCACTGCTCACAGCCGGGCGCGCGGGGCGATGGCCGCGTCATCGCGCGATCCGTGAGCGCCACAGCAGCGCTGCACCGCCGAGCGTCATCACGAGCAGCACTCCGATCGCCACCAGGGCCTGGGGGGAGGAGTAGTCGGCGAGGCTGCCGCCCAGTGCCGCGTACGCGAACGCGCGGGGGGAGGCACCGATGGCGGTGGCCGCAGCGAACTCGCGCAGCCGGATGCGGGTCATCCCCGCCGCGTAGCTGAGCAGCGCGAACGGCGCGCCCGGAGCGATCCGCGCGTACAGCACCGCGACAAAGCCGCGCTCTCCGATGCGCGCCGTCCAACCCTGCAGCCGCTGACCCGCGAGCGCGCCGTAGGGTGCCCGCGCGAGGCGGCGCGCGATCAGGAAGGCAGCGCTGGCGCCGAGCGTGGCGGATACGATCGCCACCGCGGTTCCGACCCCGGCACCGAACAGCAGACCGCAGGCTCCGGCCAGCACCGGCCCCGGGGCCATCGCGCAGGTGAGCAGGACGTACGCGGCGACCGCGGCGATCGGGCCCCAGGCGCCGAGGCCGCTGAGCTCGTCACGCAGCGCCCTCGCCCCGTGGGGGGCGATGAGCAGACCGGCCAGGAACAGGCCGACGAGCAGCACCGCGAAGGCCCCCAGCCGCCGTACCGGCTGGGGGCTCATCCGGTCTTGGGCAGTCCCAGCTTGGCGCTCAGCGATGTGTCGGCGGCTTTCACCTTCGTGGCGTCGTGAATCAGCGTCGCGGTCGCGGTCTTGGCCCCCTGGACATTGTGCGCGGTTCCGGCGCCGGAGATCATGTGCAGGTCCGACGCGACGGCGTCGAAGCCGGCTACGAGCTGATCGAGCGCGGGCTTGTACGCCGCCGGCGCTTTGAGCTGGCGCAGCTGCGCCGCCTGCTGCGTGGCGCGGGTCGCGAGCGCGCCGAACCCGGTGGCGATCTCCGTATCGGTCTTCGTCGGCGCTTGCTGCAGCGTCGTGCCCACATCGGTCCCGAGCGAGCGGAACTGTGCCCTATCGGTGACGAAGCCGCGCTTGAACGCGCTGAGGCTGGGAGCGCTGCTCCCGCCACAACCGGCGATCACCACCGCGACCAGAATCGCGCCGGGAATCGATGACCTGCTCCACATGGTTCCTCCTCGGTCGTCCTTCACGCCCACTGCGCCTCGAGCACGCCCAGCGGCTCACTCGGATCGGCATCGAGGACCTGGGCCAGGCCACCGACCAGGCGCCGCTGCGGCTCGAGCGCGGCCCCGACGCCCATCACGCCGATCCGCCATACCTCGCCGGCCATCGGCCCGACTCCGGCGGAGATCTCGACCCCGTGCTCCAGCAGCAGCCTGCGCCTGGCGTCGGCCTCGTCAACGCCCTCGGGCACCGACACCGCGAGCAGCGGGTGCAGAGCCTCCTCGGCGGGGGGCAGGCGCTCCAGCCCGAGCGGCTGGAGTGCCCGGCGCAACGCTTCGTGCGCCCGTTCGTGGCGTGCCCATCGCTGGGTCAGGCCCTCCTCGAGCACTATTCCCAGCGACTCCCGCAGGGCGTACAGCATGTTGATCGGAGCGGTGTGGTGGTAGACGCGCGGGGGGGCGCCGTCGGTGTCCTCGCGCCAGTAGGCCAGCACCGCCCGGAGGTCGAAGTACCACGAGCGGCACGGCTGCGGTTGTCCGTTCAGCCGGTCGAGGGCTCGTGGTCCCACCGTGAACGGCGCCAGACCGGGCGGACAGTTGAGGCACTTCTGGGTGCCGCTGAACGCCACGTCGATTTCCATCGCGTCGATCTCGATCCGCTGGCCGGCCAGTGAGGTCACGCAGTCGACGAGCAGGAGCGCGTCGTGCTCGTGGCACGCGGCGCCAAGCCCATCGAGTGGCTGGCATACGCCGGTGGAGGTCTCACCATGGACTACGAACAGCGCGACGGTGTCGCGGTCCAGGGCCGCGATCAGCTCGTCGTTTGGGATCGCTCGTCCCCACTGTGCTTCGACGCGGACGACCTTGGCGCCATGGCGTGCCAGCTCGTCCGCCATTCGCGCACCGAACAGCCCGTTGACCCCGCAGATGACCCGGTCCCCCGGCTCGATGAAGTTGACCACCATCGCCTCCATGCCCGCGCTGCCGGTTCCCGACACGGCCAGGGTCGCGCGGTTCTGGGTCACCATCACCGCACGTAGCCGCTCGATGGTGTCGTCGAGGAGCAGGCTGAAGCTCGGATCGAGATGGCCGATCGTCGGCTGCCCGAGCGCACGCAGCACCCGCTCGGGCACCGGACTGGGTCCCGCGCCCAGCAGCAGGCGGGTGGGAACCGAGGTCTGCGCCGTGTGGTCAATCATCTGTCGCTCACCCGAGTGCTCCTTTGTCTTGACGGCGTCCGGCTCAACGCTATAGGACCCAACGGCCGCGGCCAGCGCTAGTCAAGCGCAACCCCGGACAGAGCCCCCGTGGCCTGGGCGCGGATGATGGCGTCGAGCTGGACCCCGAACAGGAACACGGTGGTGGAGATGTAGAGATAGGCCAACACCGCTATCACCGCCGCCAGGCTTCCGAACACCGAGTCATAGGACGCGATCTTGGTCAGATAGAGATAGAAGGCGAGCGACGCGATCACCCACAATCCGATCACGATCGTCGCGCCGAGACTGACCCACGGCAACGGTTGCGCTGTCGCGGGAGCGTGGCGGACCAGCAGTCCGACGGCGAGCAACAGCAGCCCCACGGCAAGCACCCAGCGCACCAGGAACGCGAACATGTCCCAGACCACGCCGGGATGGGCCATCGACAGGAACGGGGCGAGTAACAGGCACAGCGCGGCGAGGATGAAGCATCCCCCTACGATGAACGAGAGGGTCAACGAGATCGAGTAGCGCCGGAGAAACGATCGTTCGTCGGACGCCCCGTAGATCCGATCGAGCGCTCCCATCACCGCGCGCACGGCGCCGGAAGCCTGCCACAGCGCCAGGCCCCCACCGATCGTGGCCCAGAGCACAGGGCGCCCCGTGATGACCCGGTTGACCGCGTCGGAAATGACCGCGAACACCGCTCGTGAGACGTGCGCATGGATCTGGGGCTCCAGGTGGTCTCGCCAGACGCTGTTGAGGTGAAGCAGCCCGGCCAGGGCCAGGATGGACAGCACGAACGGGATGATGGCGGTCAGGATCTGAAACGAGATCGCGCTCCCGTAGGTCAACAGGTCGTGCCGCTTGAAGCCGTCCAGTAGCGCCACCACCAGCTCCCGCGTCCGCGCCTGCGCCTGCAGGCCCCGGGCTCGTGACCGAGCCGCTCCACCTCTGGGTGGGCGGGCCGACGCGATCCGACGCGATTTCGGCATCGAGCGACGATACCCCCGCGCGGACCACCAACGCTCAGCGGCCGAGCAGTCGTGTCAGACGTACCCGAGCCGCGTCCCGCGGAGGATGCGGGAGCCGGTGACCCGGAAGTAGGTGCGTAGCGTCGTCTGCTCGTGGATCGCGACCAGCCGCTCGAGCACCACCGCCTGCGTGAGCCCGACCAAGACGCAGCCGCCCGTGACGCGCACGCCGGCGTCCCAGCCTCCCAGCAGCCCCGCGAGGGCGCTCAGGGCGGCGACGATCACCGGCAACTGCCACAGCGGCGTCGGCTCGCCCGAGCCGAGGTCCGGCCGCGATCGGGGGCGGCTGGTCGTGATCGCCCGGCGCACCGAGCGGGGACCGAGCCAGGCCAGCAGTGCGGCTAGGACGATCAGCTGGCCCACCGTGCTCGCCGGGCCGCGCCTCGCCTGGGCGATGGTCACGAGCAGCGCGACCGTCCCCAGCAACCCCATCCCGGCGAGCGTCAGGCCCTCGCGCCGCAGCCGCTGACGATAGGTCGGCGGCACCCAGCGAGTCTACCGCCGGGGCTGGCGGCTACTGTCCGCGGGATGCGCCGAGCTGTGTGCGTCGCGTCGGTCCTCGCGGGCGCTGCCGGTGGCTACGTGCTGGTGGTCAGAGGTGCACTGACGCTCGATCTCGGGCTCGGTCGCCGCCTGCGTCCGCTGGGCCCCCAGCGGGTCCCGATCGCCGCCCCGCGCGAGACCGTCTTCGATGTCATCGCCGCGCCCTATCTCGGCCGCACCCCGAGGGCGATGCAGGCCAAGCTCGAGGTGCTCGAACGGGGATCGGACATGGCGTTGGCTGCCCACTTCACCCCCGTCGGGCGGGGGCGGAGAACCACCACCGTCGAAACGGTGCGATTCGAGCGGCCCGAGCGGATCTTCTTTCATCTCCTGCGCGGCCCGGTGCCGCACGTGACCGAGACCTTCGAGCTGCATGAGACCGCGCACGGAACCGAGCTCGAGTACGGCGGCGAGCTCGGCACGGACCTCTGGTGGCTCGGCAGCTGGTGGGGCGAGCGCGTCGCGCGGCACTGGGAGCGCACCGTGGAGCAGTCCCTGGCCGGCGTCAAGCTCGAAGCGGAGCGGCGTTAGGTAACGGTGGCGCGTCCGGCGGGCAGAGCTCCGAGTGAGATTCCTGTGTTCCGCGGCGAGGGTGGCGTGCGGCCCGGCGTTGAGGTCACCTCCAACCGCGCCCTGCACGAGGCGCTGGACGCGGAGCTCGAGCTGAACGACCTACGATGAAGCTGCTGGCAGTTCTCCGTGACCGACCTCGTCGCCGGTTCCTTCATACGTCTGGCGACGAACCGGAGGATCCTTCTCGTTCCTACGCCCGTGCCGGCCGGGTTTGCGCATCTGCGGGCGCTTCGCGACCAGCCTGCGCACCTCACGCTCTCGCCGCCTTCCCATCTCGAGTGTTCGAGCGGCTCTGCCGCGCCGGCGACGCCGCCGGAGACCTCGCGCTCGATGTCCAACTGGCGCCGATCGCAGTCGAGCACGGCGCGGCGGAGCCCGTGTCCAAATCGTCACCTCCCGCGGGGAGTCGGTCAGCGGCAGCTCTCGCGATCCCGGCGTTCACCAGTACGCACGGTGGCGGCCTCAGGCAGCGACGCGGGCTGGGGTCGGTACTCTCCGGCGCGTTTGGCTTGGGCATCTCCGGGTGTCGCACGTCGGCGGATCAGATCTGGCGCAGCGCGCCGCCGTCGACGCCTCATTCGGCGCCCGTGACCTGCCCCGCCAGCGGCGAGAGCAGGTAGGCGATCACGCTGGCGACGTCCTCAGGGGTTCCCAGTCGCCCACTCGGTAGCCCGCGCACCTCGCGGACGAAGTGCTCGATCGCCTGCTCGACCGGCAGGTTGAACTGGGCCGCGAGCTGGTCGGCGAACCCACCCGGCGCGTCCCACATCCGCGTGCGGGTGGGGCCGGGGGAGACGACGTTTGAGCGAACGCCCCGAGGGGTGAGCTCGGCCGCCAGTGTCTTCGATACCGACAGCATCGCGGTCTTGCTGGCGGAATAGTCCACCAGCGCGTGTCCGGGAAGGGACCGTTTGTTCCTGTCGTCGGCCCGTTTGAACTCGGCTGTCTGGATGGCGATGCCGGACCGCGCCGGTCACGGACTGCGGCGGTCGGGTCAGTTGCTCGCGAGCCCTGGGGGGCGTACTTCGTGGGCCGGCTGGGCGCGCGTCGCTAGCCTGGCTCAGTCGAGCGCTGTTGGCAATGGTTGTCGGTCGGGCTGGTTGGAGAACGCGTGAAGAAGATCGGATTCCTGTCGTTTGGTCACTGGAGCACTGGCCCGTACTCGCGAACGCGGTCGGGCGCGGATGCGCTGCTGCAGTCGATCGAGCTTGCGGTCGTGGCGGAGGAGTTGGGCGCCGATGGGGCGTACTTTCGCGTGCATCATTTCGCGCGTCAGCTCGCCTCGCCGTTT
>JBPCPO010000036.1:0-45741 GCA_050999075.1 Solirubrobacteraceae bacterium | reverse complement strand
TCCCCTCACCCCCCCCCCCCCCCCCCCCCCCCCCCCCCCCCCCCCCCCCCCCCCCCCCCCCCCCCCCCCCCCCCCCCCCCCCCCCCCCCCCCCCCCCCCCCCCCCCCCCCCCCCAGTACAAGCGCCGTGAGCAGGAGCTCGGTCCCGAGCTGATGCGCGCGCTCGAGCGCTTCCTGCTGCTGCAGATCATCGACCAGCGCTGGCGCGAGCATCTGTACGACATGGACTATCTGCGCGAGGGCATCCATCTGCGTGGGTTCGCGCAGATCGAGCCGCTGGTCGCGTACAAGAACGAGGCCTTCGAGTTGTTCCGCGACCTGATGAACAGCGTCTGGGACGACTTCGCGCGGATGATCTTTCACGTCGAGGTGACACTCGAGGGCAGCGACGGTGACGGCACCGGACCGCCCGCGGTACCACCGCGACATCCGAGTCCCAGCTCGAGCTCCTCCACAGCGGCCGGCAGCGTCAGCTATTCAGGCGGCGGGGCGCCCCGGGGGGCGCAGGCGATGGCCGCGGTGGCCGGGGCTCAGGACGCCTCGGAGGCTGACGCCGTCGGGGATCAGGAGCCCCCACCTCCGGTGGAGCAGCGCCGGGTCGACGAGGCCGAGCAGCTCGGTCGCAACGACCCCTGCTGGTGTGGATCGGGTAAGAAGTTCAAGAAGTGTCATGGTGCTTAGGTGACCGAGCTCGGCGGTGTCCGCGTCTCCGACGAGCAGCGGGAGCGTACGGCCCAGGACATACGCGAGCACTTCGCCGCCGGTCGGCTCACCGATGACGAGCTCAACCAACGCGTCGACGCGGTCTACCGCGCCCAGACCGAAGACCAGCTGCGGGCGCTGCGGGGGGATCTGCCGGCGCTGCCTCCGAGTCCTGCTCAGCAGAAGGAGGCGCTGGTGGCGCGACGCGGTCAACTCCAACGGCGACTGATCCAGCAGACCGGCGGTGGCCTGGGGCTGTTCGTCCTGTGCACGATCATCTGGCTGGTGTCGGGGGCCCACGGTCAGTTCTGGCCGGTTTGGCTCGCCGTCGTGTCGGTCATACCGCTGCTGCGCAACGGGTGGCGGCTGTACGGCCCCGACCCGGAGCTCGACCGCGTCGAGCAGGAGCTGGTTCGTCGCGAGCAGCACCTCGATCGGCGTGCGGCGCGGCGCGGTCGTCACCGCGCCCGCTGAGCGGGCGCTGCTACGGTAGCGCCCGATGTCCGCTGCGCCCACAGAGCCGCTGGCCCAGCGTCTGTCGGCGATCCGCGATCAGCTGAAGCTGCTCGCGGACTATCTTTGACCCCGCTGCGCTGAGCGAGCGCGCGGCCGCGCTCGAGGGTCTGATGGGAGCGCCCGGTTTCTGGGAGGACCAGGAGCTGGCGGCGCGGACGAGCGCCGAGCACGCCCGGGCGAGCCGGCGTCTGACCGTGTTCGGAAACCTGGAGCGCGATGTCGAGGATCTGGAGCCACTGGCCGAGCTCGCCGAGGCTGACCCCGAGATCGCGGCGGAGCTCGAGCAGCAGGTGGACGGCGTGCAGCAGCGGCTGGAGGCCCTCGAGGAGCAGCGGCTGTTCTCCGGCCGCTACGACGCCGGCGACGCCCTCGTCACCGTCAATGCCGGCGCCGGAGGGACCGACGCCCAGGACTGGGCGGAGATGGTGTTGCGGATGGAGATGCGGTGGGCGGAGAAGCGAGGCTTCGACGTCGAGCTGCTCGAGGCCTCCCCGGGCGAGGAGGCGGGGATCAAATCGGCGACCTTCCGGGTCAAGGGGGAGAACGCCTACGGGCTCTACGGCAGCGAGAAGGGCGTCCATCGGCTGGTTCGCCTGTCGCCGTTCGATTCGGCCAACCGCCGACAGACGAGCTTTGCCGGCGTCGAGGTCTCGCCCGTGGTCGAGGAGGCCGCGGATCTGCAGATCGACGAGGACGACCTCCAGATCGACACCTATCGCGCCAGTGGCGCTGGGGGTCAGCACGTGAACAAGACCGACTCCGCGGTGCGGATCACCCACCGGCCGACAGGGACCGTCGTGCAGTGCCAGAACGAGCGCTCGCAGTCCTCCAACAAGGCGGAGGCGATGGCGATGCTCCGCTCCCGGCTGCTCGAGCTCGAGGAGCGCAAGCGCCGCGAGGAGATCGCGCGGGAGAGGGGCGAGGCGCAGGACGTCAACTTCGGGTCGCAGATCCGCTCGTACGTGCTGCACCCGTACACGATGGTCAAGGACCACCGCACCGACCACGAGATGGGCGACGCCAACCGCGTGCTGGGCGGCGACCTCGACGGCTTCGTTCGCGCCTACCTGCTCAAGGCGGCGAAGTAGCCGATCACGCCGCCGGCCGGTCGTGCTGGCCGCGATCGGCAGCGGCACGCCAGTTCTCCTGCACCGCTCCCGGAAGCCAGCCCGGCAGGGCGAGGGCGAGCTGGCGTGAGATCGCGATCGCGTACGGCTCGTAGCCCGAGCGCAGGCGCGCCAGCCGCTGCGCGGACTCGTCGCTGTCCTCGACGTGCAGCCCGGAGGTCTCGAGTCGACGGCGCAGCTCCGCCAGCGCCTCGTTGGTGAGACGTTCGCGAGCGAGCGACGGGTCACGCTGCAGACCGCGTGAGCCGAAGGCGTAGGTGAGGTCGGCCAAGGCGTGCCGCCCTAGCCGGAAGGTCAGCTCGGCCGCCTCGATCGACTCGTGCGGCCCGTAGGCGATCGCGTAGGCACTCGCGTCGACGATCGTCGTCAGCGCCGCCAGCCAGTTCTGGTTGACGTGCTGAGAGCGGAAGTATCCGAGGATCGGGTAGGACAGGTGGGTCTCCATCAGCTCCGCCGTCCAACTCTCCCACTCCCGCAGGTACTCGTCGAGCTCGTGCCATCCTCCCCGCAGCGCCGTGCGCTCCAGCAGCGCGGCGGCGCTCGGCGGCGAGCCGGCACGCGGATCCAAGCGCGAGACGGCGGTCTCCCGTCGCGAGAAGGCCTGGAAGAGCGCCGGCAGGTAGCCGATTGCGATGGCCAGGAAGCCGAACCCGGTCGCCGCCTCGGCGACCTGCAGCAGCTTGCCCAGCACGCCGCCGGGCACTGACGGCGCGGAGGCGCTGAAGAACGTACCGGCGCTGAAGTAGAGATCTTCGCTCAGAGCGGCGGGATGACCGATCCCCAGGTGCGAGGCGACCGCCCACTGGAGGCCGCAGTAGCCGCAGATCACGCCGATGCTGAGCAACCCGAGGATCGCCAGCAGTCCGAATGGACCGAATGCTCCGAGCGCCGTGTCCGCGGCGACCCGAGGCAGACGGGCCGCGACCGCACGCCAGGGAACCCACAGGCCGAGCAGCAGGCCCCGGGCGATCCGGGGATCGCGCTTGACCCGCCGCGGCAGCAGGAAGACGAAGAAGAACTCGGCCAGCATGACGGCGAGCAACGCCACCGAGATCAGTCCCACCGCGATCCGCATGCCGCGGGAGGGTCGCAGGTTCGGTCCGGATGGGCACGATCTCGAGCTGCCACACGGCGGGATCCGCCACCCGATCGCCGCCCGATAACGAAACCGCGAGGTTGTTGGCGCTGAGTTGGCACAACCTCGTCTTGTTCGGTTACACGCTCTCGGTGACCCTGAACGGATGGACGAACGAACGCCGGAGATCGAGCGGCCCGGTCCCGACGAACCGATGTCGCTGACGCCCACCCCTCGGGCGTCAGCGACATCGGTTCGGGTGGCGGCGGTGGCGGGATCACAGTGGGGAGTGATCAACCTCCGTCAGCTGAACGCCTGCGGCGTCAGCGGCACCATGGTCTCCAGATGGGTCGCAGAGGGTCGCCTGCACAGGCTCCATCGCGGCGTATACGCAGTCGGTCATCGTGCGGTACCCATCGAGGGCCGACTCACAGCGGCACTCTTCTTCGCCGGTGCCGGAGCGGCGCTCAGCCACGCCACCGCGGCGTGGTGGTGGTGGCTGGTGGAAGAGGAACCGGCGGCGATCCACATCAGCGTGCCCCATCGCCGCCACCCGACCGGGGGCGTCGAGCTCCACCACCCGAGGCGACTCGATCGGGTCTGGCATCGACGGTTGCCCGTGACCACGGTGTCCCGAACGCTGCTGGACCTTGCCGCGGGCGCGCCAACGCGTCGGCTGCGGCGTGCGCTGGCGCAGGCCGATTTCCATCGCCGGCTCGAGCTCGACGCCGTCGATGACGTCCTGCGCCGCGGCCACGCGGGCAGCCAGGCGCTGCGCCAGGCGCTCGCTCGCCACCGTCCCCAGTTGGCCCTCGCGCGAAGCGAGCTCGAAGAGCGCTTTCTCACGCTGTGTGAATCAGGCGCTCTCCCGATACCAGAGCTGAACGCGAAGCTCCACGGGCTGATGGTCGACGTGTTGTGGCCGAGCAGCGCGTGGTCGTCGAGCTCGACGGACGCGCCGCGCACGGCACGCCGGCGCAGATCGAGCGGGATCACGAGCGGGACATGCGGCTGCGCACCGCTGGCTTCATCGTGCTGCGCTACACCTGGCGTCAGGTTGTACAGCGGTCGACGGAGGTGCTCGCGGACCTCGCCGAAACGCTGGCGCAGCGTGGAACGGAGCCGTCAGCCAATCCGGGGGCAGGTATCCCGCGTCGAATTGAGCCGGCGGGCGGTGTCAAAGTGAGCCGCCGGCCGGCGTCGGACCAGGCCCGGTACCCGGCCCCAATTGAGCCGCCGGCGCCCACCCCGTAACCTCGCCGGTGGTGAGCAGGACGATCAGCGAGGCGGTCACGCGGGCGCTGGCCGAGGATCTCGGCAGCGGCGACGTGACGAGCGCGGCCACCGTGCCGGAGGGCACCTCGGCGCGCGCCCTGATCACGCAAAAGGCGGCCGGGGTGCTGTTCGGCCTCGACCCCGCGGTCCAGACCTTCCGCGCGCTCGATCCCGACGCCTCGATCGAGCGCTTGGCTGCCGAGGGAGAGTGGCGGGCCGGGGGTCCGGTACTGCGGGTGGAGGGGCGGGCGCGGGCGATCCTGAGCGCCGAGCGCACCGCGCTGAACTTCCTGGCCCGCCTCTCGGGGGTCGCGACGCTGACCGCGCGCTGCGTGCGCGCGGTCCAGGGCACGGGGGCGCGCATCCTCGACACGCGCAAGACGACGCCCGGTCTGCGGGCGTTCGAGAAGGCCGCCGTAGCCGCAGGCGGTGGCACCAATCACCGTTTCGGGCTCTACGATGCGATCCTGATCAAGGAGAACCACGCCACGCTCGCGGGCGGAGTCGGAGCGGCGGTCGGGCTGGCCCGAGCCCACGCGCCAGGGCTGGCACTCGAGGTCGAGTGCCGCACGGTGGCCGAGGTCGACGAGGCCCTGGCTGCGGGCGCGGAGCGGATCCTGCTCGACAACATGACCGTGGCCGGGCTGAGCGCGGCGGTCGAGCACGTGCACGGTCGCGCGGAGCTCGAGGCCAGCGGTGGGGTGACGCTCGAGACGCTCGGGGAAATCGCGGCGACGGGCATACAATTCGTCTCGATCGGGGCGCTGACCCACAGCGCCCCCGCCCTCGATCTCAGCCTGATCCTCGAACCCCTCGGATGAACCCCGCTATGCCCGGCGCAACCGGGGCGCCCCTGCTGCTCGAGAACATCCCGGCGTTGCGCGACGAGGTGCGAGAGCTCGCGCGGCAGCGAGACGCCGTGATCCTCGCCCACAACTATCAGCTGCCCGAGGTCCAGGATGTGGCGGACTACGTCGGTGACTCGCTCGGGCTCTCTCAGCGCGCGGCCAGCACCGACGCCGCCACGATCGTCTTCTGCGGCGTGCACTTCATGGCCGAGACGGCGTCGATCCTCTGCCCCGAGAAGACGGTGCTGATCCCCGACCTCGACGCCGGTTGCTCGCTCGCGGACTCGATCACCCCCGAGCAGCTCTCCCAGTGGAAGGCGTCCCATCCAGGCGCGGTGGTGGTGATGTACGTCAACACGAGCGCCGAGGTCAAGGCGCTGACCGATTATTGCTGCACGTCGGCCAACGCGGTCAAGGTGGTGGCGCACATCTATCGCGAACACGGTGAGGACACCGATATCCTGTTCGGGCCCGACATGTTCCTCGGCGCCTACGTGGAGAAGATGCTCGGTCGCACCATGCACGTCTGGGACGGCGAGTGCCACGTGCACGCCGGCATCAGGCCGCAGGACATCCGCGAGGTGAGGGCCGCCCATCCGGGCGCGGACTTCCTCATCCATCCCGAATGCGGCTGCTCCACGAGCGTGATGGAGTACGTGGCCGCGGGCGACATCGACGCCGCGGGAGTCCGCATGCTCTCGACCGGCGGGATGTTGGACTACGCCCAGGCGGCAGCCGGCGAGACCGGCGCGGATCGGTCGGGTGAGCGGCCCGGGACGGCGATCGTCGCCACCGAGACCGGGATGCTCCATCCGCTGCGCCAAGCGGCGCCCGAGTTCGAGTTCATCGCTGCCAACGAGGCGGCTCACTGCCGCTACATGAAGATGATCACGCTGCGCAAGCTGCGTGACGCGCTGCGCGACGGCGTGCACGAGGTCAAGGTCCCCGGTCCCATCGCCGATCAGGCCCGGGTGGGAATCGAGCGGATGGTGGCGATCTCGTAGCGCCGCTCAGTAGCTCGCCACGGCCGCGATCATCCTTCCCTCGAGGGCCAGCGCGCGCTGTTCGGGCAGCCCGTCGTCGAACAGCGCGAAGGCGAGCATGTGGCGCCCGCGTCCGGTGCAGTAACCGGCGAGGTTGGTGACGCCGTTCAGCGTGCCGGTCTTGGCGCTGCAGCGGCCCTGGGCCGGCGTCGCGAGCGCGATTGTCCTGACCGTCCCGGTGAGGCCGACTATCGGCAGCGAGGCCGAGAGCAGGTCTCCGAAGCGGGTGTGCCACACGTCGCGCAGCAGATCGAGCACCTCGCGGACCGAGGAGCGGTCTGAGCGCAGCAGCCCCGAGCCATCGCGGATGATCGGATGCAGGTCATAGGAGCCGGCGATTGTCCGGGCGATCACCGCCGCCCCGGCGGCGAGCGTGCCGTCGCCCGTCTTGGCGCCGAGCTGCTTGGTCAGCAGCTCGGCGAACAGATCGTCGGAGGGGACGTTCATCAGCTTCAGCAGGACGGAGAGCGGGGGTGAGCTGACGATGGCCAGCTCGCGCGCTCCGGGCGGCGTGACCCCCCTGTCCCGCGACGCCGTCGCGGTGATGCCCGAGGCGCGCAGGGTGCGGACCAGCTGCTTGGCGGCAAACGCAGCCGGCGTCAGCCGCCCGAGGGCGGTGCCGTGATCGTAGGTGAGGGCGCTGAGCTGTCCGCCGTAGTCCGGGATATCGGGGGCGTATCCGGTGGCGGCGCCGCCGCGGCGAGAATCGAACCGCGACTCGTCGCCGATCACCGTACCCGTGACGGCGCGGATCCCGTCGCCGCGGAGCTGCTGCACGAGCTGCGCGGCCGTAGATCCGTACCCGCCCTCGTAGAGCCGGCTGAACGTCCCGTCGCCGTAAGTGGGGTCCCCGCCCCCGCGCAGGTAGAGATCACCGTGCCACACCCCGTCCGCGCCCAGGTGCCCGTCCCCGAGGACGGCCGTGTGCAGCCTCGCGTTCGGCCCCAGGTCGTGCAGCAGCGCGATCGAGGTGTAGAGCTTCTCGATCGAGGCCGGTGGCAGCTTGACCCCGTCGCGCAGCGCGAACAGAGGCGCATGCGCGGTGAGGTCGTAGACCGCCGCCGAGCTGCCCGGACCGGCGAGCGACAGCTCACGATTCAGGACGCCGCGCAGCCGCGCCAGACCGGGCATGGTGGTCGCCGGATCCGGGGCGACCGTCCGCGGCGCGGAGGCTCCGGCCGTGTCCGCCACTGACCTGTGCCCATGGGCGTTCGCGCTGCCGCAGCCTCCGATCACGATCGCAGCCAGGACCGCGGCCGTCGTGACCGCAGCGGTGCTCACCGCGGCGATTCTCGGTTTCAGGCCGACTCGAGCTCCTCGAGCGTGTGGGGACCGACGCAGGCCACCGACAGCTCCTGCGCGACCTGCGAGGCGACGTCGGTCACCTCCTCGAGCGTGACTTGGTCGAGCAGCTCGATCGCGGCGTCAGGGTCTGGATCCTCGCCGTAGAGGATCGTCTGCTGGGCGGCGTAGCGCGCGACCACGCCGGTGTTCTCGAACGCGATCGCCCGCGCTCCCGCCGCATAGGCCCGGGCCCGCTGGACCTCGGACTCGGTTGGGCCATCGTCGCGCAGCTCGGTCACGATCGCCCGCATCCTCGAGTAGGCCTCGATGCACTTGGTGCTGTCCAGCCCGGCCGAGAGCTGGAGCACGGGCACGTCGGCGTAGGCATGGGCGATCGAGTGGACCGAGTACGCGAGGCCGCGCTGCTCGCGAATCTCGTCGAACAGGCGCGAGCCCATCGAGCCGCCCAAGAGCGTCGAGTAGATGGTCAGGGCGGCTCTCTGCCGAGCGTCGGAGACCTCGATCGCGGGACGGTAGGACATCCTCAGATGCGATTGGTTGGAGTCGCGCTCGCGGACCAGCACGCGCGGCTGGGCGGCCGGCGCCGGTTCGTAGGGATCCGGCTCGGGCAGCGAGGTGAACCGGCCGAAGAGCTCGTCGAGCCGGCCCTCGGACTGATCGAGGCCACTGAGGTTGCCGACCACGAAGGCAGCTCCTCGCCCCGGCGACCATCGGCGGGCGCGGAAGGCGAGGATTCCCTCGCGGGTGAACGTGTCGCGGATGTGCTCGGCAGGACCGAGCACGGGACGTCCGAGCGGATGATCCCCGAACGCCGCCTCGTCGATGAGGTGCTCGGCGATCACCGCGGGCTGATCCCCGGCCCGCGCGATCTCTTGGACGATCACCCCGCGCTCGCGGTCGAGCTCGCCGGGGTCCACGCGCGAGCGGGCGACGAAGTCGGTCAGCAGATCGGCCGCTTCGAGCGCTCGCTGCGCGCGGGCGGTGATGTGGAACGCGACCAGATCGTGGCTCGTGTAGGCGTTCAGCACCGCCCCGATCCGCTCGGCGGCCTCGTTGACGTCACGGTAGGTGGGGTACTTCTCGCCCCCCTTGAACACGAGGTGCTCGAGGAAGTGGGCCATCCCGTTCTCGTCTTCGCGCTCGGTCCGCGCGCCGGCGTCGAAGGCGACCAGGATCGTGGTCGCGCGCGTCCCTTCGACCGCGATCCGGTACACGGGCAGGCCATTGGAGAGCGCTGCGCGAGTGATCGAGGGCATCGCGGAGAACGGTAGCGATGGCGCGGCGTCGGGGTCGAGCGTCCGCGGTATCGAGCCGCCGGGTTTATCGACCCGTTATGAAACGTCCTGCAAACCGCGTTGCAAGGACTCTGACATTTGCCCGAACCGGGGTCCGGCCCGCTACGCTGGCGCCACCAAATGGCCAACTCAGACTCCAAGTTCCGGACCCGGCGCCCGATTGGCGCGGCCCGCGCGAACCGGTCCGCCGGCACCCCGGCAGTGCGTCCGCAGACCCCCCGCCCCGCCGGGCGCAGCGGCGCGCCGATCATCGAGTTTCGCGGCGTCTCCAAGCGCTACTCCGGCGGCGATGTCGGCCTCGAGCAGGTCACCTTCTCGATCGAGCGCGAGGAGTTCCTGTTCATCGTGGGGTCAACCGGCTCGGGCAAGTCGACCATCATGAGGCTGCTGATCAAGGAGCTCGAGCCGACCGCCGGAGCGATCTGCGTGGCCGGTCGCGAGCTGGGGAAGATCGAGCGGGGGCGCGTGCCGTTCTACCGCCGCAACCTCGGGGTGGTGTTCCAGGACTTCAAGCTGCTCCCGAACCGGACCGTGTACGACAACGTCGCCTACGCGCTGCAGGTCACCGGCGGATCGCGCAAGGAGATCCGCCACAAGGTCCCGGACATCCTGCGCCTCACCGGCCTGTCGACCAAGCTCCACAACTACCCCGACCAGCTGTCGGGCGGCGAGCAGCAGCGCGTGTCGATCGCACGCGCGTTCGTCAACCATCCGCCGCTGCTGCTGGCCGACGAGCCGACCGGAAACCTCGACCCGGAGACGAGCGTGGACATCATGCGGCTGCTCTACCGGATCAACCGGACGGGTACGACGATCCTCGTCGCCACCCACGACCAGGCGATGGTCGACAAGATGCGACGCCGGGTGCTCGAGCTGGCAGCGGGACGGATCGTGCGCGACGAGGCCACCGGGCTGTACACCCGTGACGAGAGCACCCGCGAGTTCGCGCAGCGGATGCGTGCCCCCGGCACGCGCCCTCCAGACCTCTAGCCGATGCGCCTGGGCTTCTTCCTGCGCGAGTCGCTGCGCGCCGTGCGTCGCAACGCCGCTCCGAGCTTCGCGGCGTTGGCCACCGTGATCGTGACGTTGCTCATGCTGGGCGTGTTCATCCCCATCGTGCAGGCGACCAAGGGCGCTGCGAACAGCGTTCGCAGCCGGGTGCTGGTCGACGTGTACATGAAGACCAGCGCCACCGCCCCCGCGGAATCGCGGGTCCGGGGCGAGCTCCTCGGGCTGGCACACGTCAAGTCGGTGGAGTTCGTCTCCAAGCAGACCGCCTACGCGCAGCAATCCAAGCAGGACCCCCAGGCCTACGCGCTGCTGGCGGCGAACCCGCTGCCCGACATCTTCCACGTCGTCCCCGACAACCCCGGCAACGTGCTGGCGATTCGCAGCGAGCTCACCCCGGCCGCTCCGGGCGGGGGTATTCGGCCGATCGACGCCACGATCCAGAGCGTGTCGAACCACAAGGACGACACGCGCAAGATCCTCGAGGTGACCAATCTGGTCACGATCACCGCGGCAGTGCTGACCGTGCTGCTGACGCTCGCGTCGATCCTGCTGATCGCGAACACGATCCGGCTCTCGCTCTACTCGCGACGACGCGAGGTCGAGGTGATGAAGCTCGTCGGCGCCACCGACTGGTTCATCCGCTGGCCGTTCGTGATCGAGGGCACGATCGTCGGGGCTGCCGGCGCCCTGGCGGCGATCACCGTGCTCGCGGTCACCAAGATCGCCCTGCTCGACCCGCTGGCCAGCAACTGGACCCTGATCGCGGCCCCGCGCACGATCGCCTTCTCCACGCTCGTGGCGGTGCTGATATGCGCCGGGGTGCTCGTGTCCGCTCTGGGCTCCGGGCTGTCGCTGCGCCGGTTCCTGCGCGTCTAGGTTCACGCGGGCGGCCGCGGCGACCTGGAGTGATGCTCGGCAGGGGTTTGACCGTCAGCAGGGGGCGGCAGGGCCTTGCCGCTCGGCGGGGGTGACGAGAATGACCTGCACAACTCGACACGGCTGCGCGAGCCGTTTCAGTGGGTCGAACTATGCACGTGGGGCGTGCATAGTTCGACAGAACCGCCGGGTGGAGTCGTTGCTGACGTACTGTGCATGCTCCGGCGCGGATTGAGACCTGGAAACGGGGCTCAAGGTAAGAGCGTGGTGTGGGTCTGCAATCCCCCGCTGATGGTGGTGAGGATGACGTGGAGCGACCTGTAGGATCCGTTGCCGATCGTGAAGCCGTGGCCTGAGCGGTTGGTGCATCTGACCGTGCTCGAGCCGATGTGGCAGGAGATGCCCCGCGCGGTCCACAGCGTGCCGCGCCGCAGTTTGGCTCGTCGCGTGGCCTCGAATGAGCTCTGGCTGATCAGGACCAGCTGCGGGCGACCGCGGGCCGCGATCTGGACGAACGAATCGCCGACACCGCCCTGATGCTTCGGGCGCGGAATGCCCTTGGCGCTGCACAGCAGGTACTTCGACGGCTTGCCCGCCAGATGGATCTCGAGGCCGCACACCACGCTGCCCGTGGGGTTCTGCCAGAGCTTCGCGTGCGACGTGGTGGTCGGGGCGGCGGAGGCCGCGGCGACGGAGCTCGCGGCGGCGAGAGCTCCGATCGTGGCGGCGAGGAGACGGAAGCGAGACACGGGGCGATCCTCCTGGACGGGAGTGGGAAGGGAGCGGGCGAGCCCCGAACTGGGGGCCTGCGGGCCCCCAGTATCCTGCCATGAGCGGCAGACGGCCGGCGGCTACCCTCCGAGCACCATGGGTCCACGCCGCAGACCTCCGACCAGGATCGTCGCTCAGGTGGTGAGCGCAGTCGTCCTGCTGCTGATCGGCGTATGGCTCGGCGGACACCCGAGCTGGTTGCCCTCGTCCCTGCGAGGAGCGTTCGTCGACGATGGCAACGCCCGCCTCATCAACGAGGCGCTGACGATCCTCGAGCGCGACTACTACCGGCCGGTCAGCGCTCGACAGCTGGTCGACAAGGGCCTCGCGGCGGCCGTCGCGAGCCTCGACGATCCGTACTCGCACTACTTCGACCCCTCCGACTATCGCCTCTTCGAGGGCCAGTCAAACCCCCATCTGAGCGGGATCGGAATCGACGTCGTGCCCGATCCTCGCGGCCTGACGGTGATCGATGTGTTTCCCGGATCTCCCGCCGCGCGCGCCGGGCTGATGCGAGGCCAGGTGATATCCGCCGTGGGCGGCACGTCGCTGGGCAACCGCTCCGCGGCGTTCGCCTCCCAGGAGATCAAGGGCCCCGCCGGGACACGGGTGACGCTCACCGTGCTGAGCGGCAACCGGCGGCGGATCGTCCCGATCACGCGCGCGAGCCTCGTGATCCCGGTTGCCAGCGCGACCATGGTCAAGTTCAAGGGCGTGAAGCTCGGCGACGTCCAGCTGACGAGCTTCACCCAGGGCGCGGGGCAGGAGCTCCGTACCCGGGTCGACAGGATGCTCCAGGCCGGCGCCAAGGCGCTGATCCTCGACTTGCGCGAGAACGGAGGCGGCCTGCTCGACGAGGGCGTGAACGTCGCGAGCATCTTCATCCCGGACGGGACGGTCGTGTCCACGGCCGGGCGCAGCCAGCCACGCGTGGTCTACGTTGCCAAGGGCGGGGCGATCCCGACGAGCATTCCCCTGGTCGTCCTGGTCGACCACAACACCGCGTCGGCGGCGGAGATCGTCACCGGCGCATTGCAGGACCGCCACCGGGCGCAGGTCGTGGGCACACGCACCTACGGCAAGGGGGTTTTTCAGGAGCTCCAACGGCTCTCCAACGGCGGAGCGCTCGACATCACCGTCGGCGAGTACTTCACGCCGAGTGGGCGCAACCTCGGGGGCGGGGGCGTCAAGCGCGGCGGCGGAGTGTCGCCGAACGTGTACGCGCTCGACAACCCTCACACGCGCACGGACGAAGCCCTGACCGTCGCCGAGCGTACCGTCGCCGCCGAAGTTCGGTGAGCGGCCCCGCGCGCCTCACAGCGCGCCCGCCGCGCGTGGCCCTGATCGAGAAGCGGGGAAAGTTCCTTGTCGCCGAGCCGTTCTTCGGACCGGGACCCCGGTTCGCGGTCAACCGCGACCGGCGCGCGAGCGTGGGCGATCTGGTGGTGCTGGGCCCGTCCCCCGGGCAGGGGGGCCGTGGCGGGGGACGCGCGGTGGTCGCGCGCCGGCTGGGTCGACCCGACGTGGCCCGCGACGTGATCGAGGCGCTGATGATCGACCGAGGGCTGCAGCGCTCGTTCGCGCCCGCCGTCGAACGGGGCGCACGGGAGGCAGCCGACTCAGGGCAGCCTGCGGCCTCCGGGACCAGACGCGACCTGCGCTCGCTGGCCACCTTCACCGTCGACCCTGCCAGCGCCCGCGACTTCGACGACGCGATCTCCGCGGAGTCGCTCGGCGAGGGCGGCTGGCGCGTATGGGTGCACATTGCCGATGTGTCGGCATACGTGCGACCGGGCTCGCTCCTGGATCGGGAGGCCTACCGGCGAGCCACGAGCGTCTACGTTCCGGGGGCGGTCGAGCCGATGCTTCCCTCCGGGCTGTCGAACGGCGCGTGCTCGCTGGTGCCCGGCCAGGACCGGCTCGCGGTCACCGTGGAGATGTCCATCGCCACCGATCGGGTTCGATCCTGCGCGTTCTATCGCTCGGTCATTCGCTCCGATCAGCGTCTGGACTATGGCCGCGTCGACGCGATCTTCTCCGGGACAGGGGTAGGCCAGGCTCCGTGGGGGGATGCGCTCGCCGCCGCCCGGGCGGCGGCAGTGGCGCTCGCGAGGCGGCGCGCGGCCGTCGGCGCGCTGGTGCTCGGCACGTCTGAGCCCCAGTTCGAGTTCGACTCCGATGGGCAGGTGCTCGGTGGGCGGCCAGTGGCGCAGACCGAGTCCCACCGGCTGATCGAGCACCTGATGATCGCCGCCAACGAGCAGGTCGCCGAGCTGCTCGAGTCCTGCCGGGTGCCGACGCTCTACCGCGTGCACCAGCGACCCGATGCGCCATCGGTGCAGCGACTGCTCGACCAACTCGAGTCCCTGGGGGTGCCGACACCGCCCGCTCCGCGAGGCCACATGACCGCGCAGCAGGCCGCCGACGTGGTGGGGGAGGCATCGCAGCTGGTCGAGCGGTGGATCACCCGCACCGGCGCGGGGCGCATGGCGTTGACCAGCCTCGTGCTGCGTTCGCTCAAGCAGGCGTATTACGACCCTCGCAACCTCGGCCACGCGGGACTGCAATCGCCGCGCTACTGCCATTTCACCTCACCGATCCGTCGCTATCCGGACCTCGTGTGCCACCGGGCGCTGCTGTCCGCCGTCGCGTCGGAGCCCCCGCCGGCGACATCTTGGGTGTCGAGCGCCGGGTCTTGGTGCTCGGCGCGAGAGCGAGACGCGGTCGCAGTCGAGCGCGATGCGGACGACATCGCGGGTTGCTTCCTGCTCGAACGCTCGCTGTCGGCGTCGGGCCGCGAATCGGTGTTCGACGGCGAGGTGGTCGGACTGATCAGGTCGGGGGCGTTCGTGGCCTTCGGGACTGAGCGCCTGTTCGAGGGCATGCTGCCGGTGCGCCGGCTGCGGGGCGACTGGTGGGAGCTGAACGAGCCCGGGACGGCCCTGATCGGCACCCGCAGCGGCGGGACGATTCGACTCGGTGACGCCGTGCGGGTTCAGGTCGGCGGCATCGACGCCCCGCGCGGTAGGGTGGACCTGCTCCCAGTCGAGCTCTGAAGGGGTCTTCGATGGCAAGTACACGCAAGCGCAAAGCCGGGTCGGGCGATGTTGCGACCAACCGCCGGGCTTCATTTCGGTTCAACCTGCTCGAGCGTTTCGAGTGCGGGCTGGTGCTCACGGGCACCGAGGTCAAGTCGCTGCGCGACGGCAAGGCGCAGCTGAAGGATGCCTACGCGACCGTTCGCGACGGTGAGGTGTGGCTGATCGGGGTCTACATCCCGCCCTACGGGCCGGCCAACCGCGCCAACCACGAACCCGAGCGCGAACGCAAGCTGTTGTTGCGCCGAGAGGAGATCGAGCGGATCGTCGGCAAGACTCGCGAGCGGGGCCTGACGCTCGTGCCCACGCGGATGTACTTCGCCGGCCCGCGCTCGCGGGCCAAGGTGGAGATCGCGCTGGCGCGGGGCAAGGATCTCTACGACAAGCGCGACGCGATCCGCACGCGCGACATGGCCCGCGACGTCCAGCGTGAGCTGCGCGAGGCACGGCGTTGAGCTGCCATGCGCGGCGATCGGGGGGTGCGCGAGAGGAGGACGCAGGTCCGGGGCGCGGAAGATAGAGTCTGCGCCATGACCATCGGCGGCGCACTCGCGCTGATTGCGGCGGGCGCAATCCTCAAATGGGCGGTGACGGCCCATGTCAGCTTCATCGATCTGCAGACGACCGGAACCGTACTGTTCGTAATCGGCATCGTCGCGCTGCCCCTGGCGCTGTTCTACACGTTCTGGCGCACGCGCGACGACGTCGACGACACGCGCGGCACGCCTCCGCGACCGCGCTACTAATCGCCCGCCGTCCTTGCGCGCGCCCGCCGTCCTTGCGCGCCGCGGGCTGGTGCCGCTGACTCTGGGTCCCCGGACCGGGTGGCTCAGCTGAACGTGCGCGTGAGGTTAGTGGCGTTCATGCCCACGACCAGCAGCGCGATCAACGACAGGTAGACAATTGCGACGAGTGCCCGGTCCCGCGGCTTGACGCGATAGTAGGCCTGCTGCTCCTCTCCACCGGAGCGCCGGCGCTTCCAGCGCTTGTACGTCTCGAAGCCTCCGACGACCAGGATCAGCAGGATGATCGGGTTGGGAAACACGAAGGCCAGGACGACCATGCCGGCGAACCCGACGAACCACATCCATGGGGCCATCGCGGCCATCGCGCGGCCGCCGTCGAGCGGCACCAGCGGCACCAGGTTGAACAGGTTCAGCAGGAAGCCGGTGAACGCCAGGGCTCGCCAGATGTCGTTTCCCGTCGCGTGCCATACGAGGATGCAGGCGGCCGAGCCGAGGGTGCCCAGAATCGGACCCGCGAGTCCCACCCGCGCTTCCGCCACGGCGTTATCGCCAAGGGACTTGGCGGTGATCATCGCGCCCAGGAAGGGGATGAACATCGGCGCGCTGGCCTTGATCCCCTCCCGGCGCAGCTGGATCACGTGCCCCATCTCGTGTATCAGCAACAGGACGACGAACCCAACCGCGAACGGCCACCCGAACACGAAGCTGTACGCGGCGACGGACACGAGCATCGTCCCCGCGGTGGTCAGCAGCTTCAGCTTCGGCAGCAGCAGCAGGATGGCCTTGAACTTGGCCAGGAAGGCCACGACGGCAGCGAGGACGGGTCCCAGCCTGCGCTTGAGGAAGGAGTGGTCGCGCTCGCCGGGTGAGGGCGTCGGTTCAGCGAACGGGGGTCTGAGCTCACCGAAGGGCGACCGGCTCTCGCCGAACGGGCTCGAGATCTCGGGCGTCTCGGGATCGAGCCGCGAGGGGGCGGGAAGGGGGGCCCACTGGTTACCTGAGCTCATCGTGTCAATGATTGTGGCAGGCCCGAACGGGCGGATTGTCCGGTCTTACGATCTCCTTCGATTGCTATCGCGATCGGAGCTATCGATTGCCTTCCCAGGGCTGTGCTCTACAATGAGGGGACACATTGGTAATCCCCCGGGGACGACAGGCTTCGACGTGGTCGGCTCGTGGGGGTGGTTGCGAGTCGAGGTTCTCGGGCGGCCTCGTAAAACACCCGGGAAAAAAATAAGTGCGGACTCTCACGAGTTCGGTCTCGCCGCTTAGCAACTCGCTAAAGCCGTGAGCCTCTCGGCCTCCCGCTCGCCTGCGGCGGGGGCTGCCGGGATCAAATAGCAGGCTCGCCCGGTGAGGTTTGCTCCAGCCGATCCGGGGACATCTTCTGGAGCTGGCCCTGGACAACCCCGCCGGCGAGGCGAGTCCAGGGCGAGATCAGAGCGCCGGATATGCTCGTAGACGCCACCCTTCACGCGACCGCGGACGCGGGTTCGATTCCCGCCGTCTCCACCTTTGGCAAGAATTCGAACCGCCCCCCGCACCGTTCCGGTCGGGGGGGGGCGTGTCGATGAGGGCGAGCGCGTCGATCGTCGTGACGGCGCGATAGAACGGCCGTCCGTGGACAGGTAGCCGTCCGGCGGCGATGAACGCGACGAGCTCGCCTGCTCTCACTCACGTGCTCTTCAGTCGCCGGCTCTACGCCTTGGACGCCTTGTCCTGCCTGACGCCAGTGCGGTAGGAGGTGCTGTGGGTGCCTTCGCTGCGGTGAGTGATCTTGGGCGCGCTGAAGACCTGACGGACCTTCGTTCCCGTTTCCGGATCGGTCTGGAGCGGCTCGTCAGCGAAGTTCTGGTGGATTTCGAAGCGGGTGCCGTCGCCGCGTTCGTATTCGTAGATAGGCATATGGTGAAGAATGTACTCGGTATGCCGACCACGGAGTCGCAGCTCACGGGAACCATCGCCTCCGAGATGGTTCCGCCGCCTGGAGTAAAGGGCCTCAGGATCGCGCAGACCGCCCTTCTCGTTGGCCTTCTGTACGCCGCGTGGAGCGTGTACTGGGGCCTGGGGGGAACGGCGCTGGGCGACACCATCGGCGGCTCGCTGGAGCGGCTCGGACGTTCGGGAGACGTCGGCGTCGTGCTCGCGCTGTGGGCTGCCGCGCTGCTCAAGGTGTGCGCCGCCGTGGTGCCGCTGCTCGCGATCAGCGCGCGGACCGGACCGCGGTCGCGGCGTCGGCTGCGGATGCTGGGGTGGATCGCGGCGGTGATCCTGACGTTCTATGGCTTGGTCCTGACGGTTGCCGGCCTGCTGGTGCAGGCCGGCGTGATCGGAGCGTCCTCCACGGCCGATCACCGTGCGCTGCGCTGGCACGCCTATCTCTGGGATCCCTGGTTTCTGATTTGGGGGTTGCTGATCGCCGCCGCCCTGCTGCGTTCCGGACGCAACGGGGCTGTGAGGTCCTCACCCGGGTTGCGGGGCGACCGCGGGACGATGGAGCGGGCGCGCGATATCATCACCGGCGGCGATAGGGAGCAGGACAAGTCCGGCTCACAAGAGGCTGAGACTGGATCTTGAAGATCATCGCCGGTCGACCGGCGATGATCTGTCCCTCGCGCCAGCTTGACTGATGGTGCGTTGTCTGGCAGGATTGCCGAACCAGAGACTTACGGCTCCCACTCCTGGGAGTCGGGCAGTGGGAGAGGAGCTGGGAAATGAACCGTCGTAGTCGATTCAGGATGGTTACTTGTACGCCGGTACGCCGGGCGCGAGTCCGCGCCAGCATCAGCGCGATCGGCTGCGGCCGTCTGCTGAGCTTGGGCGTATCGACGATCAACCGGGGGAGCAGGCGATGACTGTCGTCGCTGCCGCGAACACCGGTTTTTATATTGGCCTGGGCATCGGCTTCGTGATCGTGATCGTCGTCGTGGCCCTCGTGGCGCCGCTGCTGTCGATCGCGTCGCGGATCAGCCAACAGGCCGAGGCGGCGGCCCCGCCGCTTGAGCAGGTGCGGAAGAACACCAACATCCTGCCGCAGACTGCCGTCACCAACGACCACGCGATCGCCATCTTGGCGGCCGCGAAGGCTGCGAGAGGAGCATTGACAGGATGACCGTGATGGCCGGAATCGACAACCACACCCTGTGGTGGATCAGCCTCGGGATCGGGCTGGTCGTGGTTCTCGTGGTGATTGTCCTGATGTCGCTGCTGCTCAGCTTCATCAAGGACATCCAGCGAGGTACCGGAGTGCTGTTGGAAACTGCGAATCAAGTCGCCGCGAGTACGGCCAAGATCCCCGTGCTGGCGACCACCGCATCCGTACTCGAGGAGATCAAGGCCGAGGCCCTGATTCACTACGGGTATCTGCAGACCCAGACGGGTCGTGGCTGATGCAAGCTCTGCTGATCATTCTCACCGTCGTGGAGATCGGGCTGCTCGTGTTGGTGCTGGCTGTAGCTCTGATCATCGTCGCGAACCGCCTGCGGGCGATCGCCACCGGTCTTTCCGGTCTCGCCAACGGCGTGGCGTCGATTCAGGCCAACGTCTCGCTGATCGCCCCCACCGTCCCCAAGGTCAACGCTCCGCTTGAGGCAATCGTGGGCGCGCTGCCCGCGATCGCCGAGATGGCCGAGCAAGTGGCGAGGGGCTGAGCCATGTTCCTATGGTGGCTTGGAGACGCTGTACTGCTTCTCGTCGTGGTTCCCATCGTGGTGGTCCTGCTGAGCCGAGTGCTGCAAGCGGCCAAGGACATCAACACCGTCGTAACCACCCTGACGGTGTCCGGGCCCCAAGTGGTCCAACACCTCGGGGCGATTCCGCAGCTGCTGACAACCCAAACACTCGTGCACGAGACCACCGCCGGGCTGGCGCGCTACGGCGCCGCGCTCGACGAGATCCTCTAAGGGAGAGGCCATGCCTGTTGCCAGTATTCCCGCCCCCGGTATCGTCACGCTCGCGCTCGTTCTGGTCGCGGTGCTCGTCGTCGCTGTGTTCCTGCTCTCGATCGGCATGGTCCTGCGCAAGGCCAGTGGCGGCCTGAACCTCGTCATCGCCGCCGTGGAGCAGATTCCGGGCCGCACCGACCCCGTTGAACCAGTTCTCAGGGGGATCAACAAGGACTTGGGCATCGCGCGCGGCGTGCTCGAAGGCCTGCTGGTCAAGAAGCTCGGCGCGCTGCCCGACCGCGAGGGCATGATCCGTCACGACCGATCGACCGCCCAGGCGGAGAACGCGCCGGCTGGTGCTGCCCGTTCGGTGCCGGCCCCTGCCGCGCCGGCACCTATCGCTTACCAGCGCGCGGCTGCGGCGCCCGCGCCGGCTGAGCCCTCGCCGGGCTTGATCAGCTATTCGCGTGCCGGCGGCCCACCGCCAACGCCGGCCGCTGAACCGCCCGAGCCCGCGGCTCCAGAGCCGTCGCCGGGCTTGATCAGCTATCGGCGCGGGGCCGGTCCGCCCCCAGCCCCTGAGCCTGCACCGCCGGCAGCCGCGGCGCCGGCAGCCGCTGCCCCCGCTCCGGCGCCGGCCGCTGCTCCCCCCCCGCCGGCTCCCCCCGCGCCGGCCGGACTGGCATCGGTCTCAGCCGAACTGGTGCAGATCGCTGAGCTGCGCCGGCAGGGAATCCTCAACGAGGACGAGTTCGCCGCCGCGAAGGCGGCCGTTCTTCGCTGAAGCGAACGGCCGACCGCCCGTCGTTTGCCGGGCGGTCGGCCTGATGCTCGACGGCACCGGACCGCTGCGTCGGGAGGCCGAAGCTGCGCCCCCCGACCGGCCCGTTCGGGATGCGCCACCTGCGCAGGCAGATTTCGGCTCCAGCGACTAGGATCCGTGGCGTGCCGACCCGTCTGCGTCCTGCGCTGGTCACATCCTGCGCTGTGGCCGTTCTCGCGGGTTGCGGCGGCAGTTCGACGCCCGCTCATAACGGTGAGGCGTCCAAGCCGGCGGCGCAGATCGTCCGCGACGCGGGTGCGGCCCTGACCGGCGTCCGGTCGGTGCGCCTGCAGGGAACGGTGACGATCGCCAGGCATCCCACCGCTGTCAATGTCGCGCTGCAGCCGCCGAGCACCGCGAACGTGGCCTTCGCCCAGGGTTCCGCATCAGCTGCGTTGATCCTCCTCGGCCCAGCGGTCTACATCAAGGCCAACTCGACCTTCTATCAGCAGAACGGGGGCCTTCCTCCGGCAGCGGCAAAGCTCATCGTGGACCGCTGGCTGAAGCTTCCTGCGGCTGCCGTGAGAGGTACCGCCGGGCTGATCAAGGGTCTCGACGTTGCCACCCTGGGGCGCTGCCTGGGCGAAAATCCCGACCGCGGAACGCTCAGCGTGGCCGGCACCACGACGGTTGACGGCCGGCCGGCGGTCGTCGTTCTCGACCACGGTGACCGGCCGGGGTCGACTCCGAGCAAGCTCTACGTGGCGAGCACCGGTACGCCTTTCCCGCTGCGCGCGGTGGCCACCGGGGCGCAACGGCCCGGCGGCCATCCGGACCCGCAGTGCAACAGCGGGGGCGATCCGACCGCCTCCGGAGACCAGCTGACCTTCAGCGGCTACAACCAGACGCTGAACATCACCGCCCCACCGAACGCCGTCGACGCCACCACGCTCGGGCGCCGCTGACGGCGCCGAAGCGGGGGCCTCTCACTGCCGGGCGTAGAGCCGCGCGAGCAGCTTCTCCATCGCCGGCGAGGTTTGATCGTTCCCCGGACAGCACGTGGGGCCATTGACGGCGCTGATCCCGATCTCGATGTGCGGACCGGTCGAAAGCCCGACGATGCCGCACCCGACCTCGGAGATCGGCTGTCCGGCGTGCACGAGCGTTCCCACCGGAACCAGGGCGGGAAAGGCGTGGCCGTAATAGATGTAGCGCCCGTTGAGCGGGCCGCCGGCCACACGAAGCACCGGCGCAGCGGGGCCAAACCCCGATACGCCCTCCTGCACGATCACGCCGTTGGTGACCGCGACCTCGACGGCCGCGGGCCCGCAGGCCCCTCCCACGGTCGAGATGTCAACTCCCTGGTCGGGCGACCAGGTACTCGGCGGCGCGACCACCGACAGCGGCTGGATCGGGAACACGAATCCCTCGCCGGACGCCAGTGAGTTGAGCTCCTGGACGATCTTCAGCTCCCGCTTGACCTCGGCGAGCGAGACGGCGCGCGCGGTCGGGTCGCCGACCGGGGCGGGATCGGCGTAGGACTGCTGCGGATCGCCCACGCTCGGATCGATCGCCTGGGGATGAGATCGCGGGCCGGGGCCGCCGATCGCCACCTGGCCACCACCGCGGACTCCAGCTTGCGTCCGGGCCGCGGTCGCCGGCGCGCCCGCGCTCGAGCCACAGGCCACTGGGCCCAGAGCCAGGGCCAGGAGCAACGTCAGTCGTCCCGCGTGGCGAGCAAACCGCATACCGGCAGTTCAGCACACCTCGGGCCTGACGGCGCGATCGTCAGCCCGGCCGGCCCGCGGGCCGGGCGGGCTGCCCTCGGTCAGGAGGCTCGAAGCCTCAGTTCCCCCCGACGAAGGCGGCGGGGAGATTCCGACCGGGAACCTGGTCCGGCAGGTAGATCTTCGGATCGCCCGGGTAGGCGACCATCCAGTTGTGGGCCGAGTACCAGTCGAGCCGGTTCAGCAGCGCCGGCTTGGCTGCATCGGCTCGCGCCATCGGTCCGTTGAACTTCTGCTTCTTGCTCCACGCCACCCAGGCGCTGTACACACCCCTCATCGAGGCCGGCACCAGACCCTCGGTGAGGCCGGTGCGCTTTGCGCCGGCCGCGGCCGCGCTCGCGGTGAACGTCGATGAGTAGCCGGGAGCTCCGAGGGTCAGCGGAATCTGGTTGGGCTGCACGTCATAGGGCGTGAAGTCGGGGTGGTTGGTGAACGCCGAGTACATCGGCTCGGCGGCCAGGTCCTGCTGGTTCATCGGCTTGATGGCGAGGATCTGCTCGATCGTCTTGACCACGTTGACCTGCGAGTAGTAGTGGCTCTGGACGCCTCCGCTGGCGTAGGGGCTGACCGTCCAGAGCACGCTGCGGTGCCCGTCGACGTGGTCAACGCCGTTCTGCGGGTCGTCCTCCAGCACGAAGATCGCGGTGCTCTTCCAGAACTTGCTGTGCGAGATCGTGTTGATCACGCGCCCGACCGCGAGGTCGTTGTCGGCCACCTGGGCGACCGGATAGGGATCACCTGAGCCGACTCCGGAGGTGTGGTCGGTCATCAGCCACATGAACGAGAGGTTCGGCATGCGCCCCTTCTTCACCCACCGCCTGAAGACGGGGTTCCACACGTCGACCCGGTACTGATCCGGGATCTGGAGCTGGAAGTTCGGGAAGTACGGATCGAGGATCTTGTTCAGCGACCCGATGTCCGAGGAGGTCGGGTACAGGTGGGTCGGGACCGGCAGCGGCCCTGGCGCCTTGCCCTCCAGGATCTGCGAGTCCTTGTGCTCCAACCCCGCGAGCTGGCGGAGAGGGTCCTGACCGGAGCATGACCGCGGTCGCCCCGCCTCCGTGCGTCGACCCGCCCGAGCCCGGGAGCGACAACGGCCTTCGCAACGCCTACCGGACCGAGCTGCAGAAGCTGTTCGCGCAGCTCACGACGCGCTTGCTGGCTCTGGTTGCGGTGATCGGCCCCTTCGCCTTCGCCGTCCTGCTGAGGATCCAGAGCGGCACCCCGGCCGACGCCCTGTTCGGCGCCTGGGTCCATTCCTCCGGGTTCGCGATCTCGCTCGTGATCCTCGGATTCGCCGGCTCCTGGGGCTTTCCGATCATCGCCGGCCTGCTGGCCGGCGATCTGTTCGCCTCTGAGGACCGTCACGGCACCTGGAAGACGATCCTCACGCGCTCCTGCACTCGCGAGGACGTGTTCGCCGGCAAGCTGCTCGCCGCCGGCACGGTGGTGATCGGCGTCAGCCTGCTGCTGGCGGCGTCCACCCTGATCGCCGGCGTGACGCTGGTCGGTGCTCAATCCCTGGTGAACCTCAGCGGCGCGCTCGTTTCCCCGGGTCGCATGCTCGCGCTGACGGTCGTGAGCTGGCTCTACTGCGTACTTCCGATGCTGGCCTACGCGAGCCTCGCGATCCTGTTCTCGGTCGTCACCCGCAACGGGATCATGGGGGTCCTCGGCCCGCTCCTGGTCGCCCTGGTCACCCAGCTGCTCGACCTGATCGGCAAGGGCGTGATCGTCCACATGCTCCTGATCGGCTCGGCCTTCGACGGCTGGCACGGACTGTTCGTGTCGGGTCCGTTCCTCGGCCCGATGCTCGTCTCCGGCGTGGTCTGCGTCGCGTGGATTGCCGGCGCTTTGACGGCCAGCTGGCGGATCCTCCGCCGCCGTGACTTTCTGACCAGGAGCGACACGGGCGCGCCCAACTGGGGGGCGCCGATGCGGCTGGTGGCGGGGGCCACCGTCGTGATCGCGGTGCTCGCGCTGGGCGGCAGCGTCGGCCCGAGCGGAGTCACCGGCCATCGGGTCAGCGCCACGATCGGCCCCGAGTTCGACAACCTCACGCTGCTCCAGCAGGCTCTGATCGGCCGTCACGCCCCGCCCGGAGCCCAGCTCGACGTGCTGCCCAACTGCAACCGCCGGGCGGCGGTGGGCCGGGGTCCGGGCGACTGGAACTGCAACCTGTACCTCTACCTGCCCCAGCGGGGCGCGGTGCCGTTTCAGCAGACCGCGGTCGAGTACGAGGTCAGCGTCGCCTACAACGGCTGCTACAAGGCCCAGTCACCGCCCGCCTTCCTCGGCGGGCCGACCATGCGCGACGCCCGCGGCAGGACCGTCACCAATCCGCTCTTCATCGTCTACGGCTGTTTCAACGTCCTGTAGGGCCTCCGTCCGGACCTCGTACTGGCGCCCGCCCTATGTCCGGCGCTGGTCCCAGCTGAAGCCGCGCACGGCGAGCGCGATCCCGAGCACGGCCCAGACCGCGATCACACCCAGCCCGCTGATGTTCGTCCCCAGGCCGGTCCCCTTCACCATCGCGCCCGAGAGTCCGGTGATCAGGTGCGTGAGCGGCAGCGCCTGGGCGATGCCCTTGATGAATCCGGGCGCGCGCCCGGGGTCGAAGAACACGCCGGAGATGAGGATCACGGGCAGGAACACCGCGTTGACGTAGGCTGGGGCGGAGTCGAAGTTGGGGATGGCGTGTGAGAAGGCGACGCCCAGCGAGGCGAAGCAGACCACGCCGCCGACCACGAACACGATCAGCTCCGGCCAGTCCCGCGGCCACCCGGTGCCGAAGAACACCCGGCCGGCGACGGTGATGATCGTGATCTGCAGGGCGGTGTTGGTGACGGCATTGCCGGCGATTCCCATCAGGTAGGAGAGGCCGGGCATGGGCGTGCCGCGGATTCGCTTGAGCACGCCCTGCTCGCGCAGAAACGTCATGTTGAAGGCGAGGGCGGTGAAGGTGGTGGACATCACGCTCATTCCCGCGATCCCAGGCACGATCACGTTCAGCTCGTGCTGGTTGCCGTGCAGGAGCACGCCGAAGAAGGCCAGGAACAGCAGCGGCAGCAGGAAATTGAAGAACGCCGCGCTGGGGTTTCGCCAGAACAGCCTGCGCTCGAGGCGGTACTGGCGCCAGGCCAGCATCGCGACCGAGCCGTTCATCGCCGGGCTCGTCTTCCGCGGCCCCGGCGTGCCGGTTTCGCCGCGTCGGGGACCGGCGCGTCCTGCGCGGTGAGCTCGAGGTAGACGTCCTCGAGGGTCGGGCGGGTGACCGTCAGCCCCTGCAGCCGCTCTCCGCGCGCCAGCGCGGCGCCGGTCAGCTCGTGAAGCAACGTCGTGACGTCGTCGGTCTCCTGCTCCACGGGCCCTCCGTCGCCGTTGCGGTACGCGACCCGGGAGACCGCGGCACCGTCGCTCACGCCGAGCTCGCTCGGGGCGCCCTGAATCACGATCCGTCCGTCCTTGATGATCGCGACGCGATCGGCCAGCGCCTGCGCCTCGTCGAGATAGTGCGTCGTGAGCAGCACGCTCTTGCCGAGCGCCTTGAGGGACCGGATCGTCTCCCAGGCCGTTCGTCGCGCCGCGGGGTCAAACCCGGTGGTCGGCTCGTCGAGGAAGATCAGCTCCGGATCGCCGACCAGAGCCAGCGCGAGGTCAAGGCGCCGCGACTGGCCGCCCGAGAGGGTCCGGGAGATCGCGTTCTCCTTGCCGGTCAGCCCCGTCAGCGAGATCACCTCGTCGATGTCGCGCGGATGCGGATACATGGCGGCGAAGTGGGCGATAGCCTCGCGGACCCGAATGTGGCGGTAGAGCCCGCTGCTCTGAAGCACGATGCCCACTCGCGCGCGCAGCGCACGCGCGCGCTTGGCCGGGTCCATCCCGAGCACGGTGACTTCGCCGCTGGTACGTTCGCGGTAGCCCTCGAGGATCTCGACCGTGGTGGTCTTGCCGGCGCCGTTGGGACCGAGCAGGCCGAGCACCTCGCCGCTGCGCAGCTCGAAGTCGATTCCCCGGACGGCTTCGAAGTCGCCGTAGGACTTGTGCAGGTCGACAACGGCGATCACCACATCGGACACTACGGGGATGATGGCAGTCCCCGACCGGCAGCGTGAGCGGCGGGGCAAGGCGCTAGCGTGCGGTCCGTGACCGGGGCCGAGATTCCCGTGCCGCCGCCCGAGCCTCCCGCGGATCCGACGGTGCTGCCGCGTCAGGCGCCCGTGTCAGCGCGTGAGGCGCCCATGCCGCCGCGTGAGGCGCTGGCCGACGTTCGGGTCCGTGCCCCGAGCCGGGGCAACCGGCGGCTCGAGCGCCTGCTCGAGGCCGTCAACGCCGACGAGCAGGTCAAGGCGTGGTGGCACGTCTGCGCCGTCAACGCCACCCGACGCCTGGGCATGTCCGACCACTCCTGGGTGCACATCCAGATCGTGCTCAACATCGCGCTGCGGATGGCGCGGCTGCTGTTTCGCCGCGGCGTGATCCCGAGCGTCGTGGCCGACTACGGGATGGGCGAGCGCGACGCCGAGGTGGTGATCGCCGCCGCCTGCCTGCTGCACTGCGTGGGGATGTCGATCCATCGCGAGGATCACGAGCGCTACAGCCTGTTCCTGACCGCGGACAAGCTCGGATCGCTGCTGGAGAGCGCCTACGAGGAGCCTGAGCGCTCGATCGTCGTCGCCGAGGCGCTGCACGCGATCATCGGCCACCGCCGCGACGGAGCCCCGTTCACGGTCGAGGCGGGGATCGTCCGGGTCGCCGACGCGCTCGACATGGCGCGCGGTCGCTCCCGGGTGCCGTTCGAGGCCGGGCATCAGAACATCCACTCGCTGTCGGCCTACGCGATCGAGGAGGTGAAGATCGTCGCCGGCCAGGACCGAGCCGTGCGAGTCGAGATCGCGATGTCCAACAGCGCCGGCATCTTCCAGGTCGACGAGCTGCTGGCCACCAAGCTCCGGGGCTCGGGGCTCGAGGAGCACGTCGAGGTGATCGCCCGGATCGACGCCGAGCACGAGCAGCGGCTGATCCCGGTGTTCCGGATCTGATCCGCGCTGGGCCGTCCGGCGAAGTCGAGGTAGGCTGATGCCCATGAAGACGATCATCGTCGGCTACGACGGTTCACCGGGTGCCCAGCGCGCGCTCTCGCGCGCGGGCGATGTGGCCCGGGCGTTCTCCGCTCACCTGGTCGTGATCAGCGTGACCGAGCCGATGCCGATGACGACGCCGTTCTCGCTCGGTGCGACGCAGCCTGAGCTCGGTCCGCTATCCCCGCTGAGCTCGATGCCAGTGGTTGGGACCCCGGCGCGCAATGATGAGGCCGGAACGTCCGAGGTCGAGGTTCTGGCGAGCGGCCGGTTGGAGGAGGCGCGCCACCAGATTGGCGACAGGTGTCCGGACGCTGAATTCATTGCCGCCGTGGGCAACCCGGCGGAGCAGCTGCTGAGCGCCGCCGAGCAGCGCGAAGCCGACCTGATCGTCCTCGGCAGCCGCGAGCATGGGTTCCTCGATCGCTTTCTCGTTCGACCCGTCGACGAGGTGGTGGCGCGGCACACCCACCATGATCTGCTGCTCGTGCATTGACCGAATCTCGCGGCATGGTGTAACACTTCATGTTTCACCATGCCGACGAAGCTCCCCAGGATCGCTGTCGTTCGCGACGCCGCTTTGGACGAGGCGCTCACGAGTGTCCGTGGTCTGATTGGAAACGACCCGACCCGCCGCCGCGCAGGTTCATGACCTGGCGGTGAAGGGCGCGGAGGCGGTGATCGCCGACTCAGAGCACCGGCGGCGCCTGCGGCTCGAGCTTGACGACATGGCCAAGAGCGAGAACCCGACCGGCTGGCAGCGGTGCTCACGTTCGAGAGCCGCTGGCTGGCGCCGGCGGGTACGCTCGACTGAAGTCCGACGACATCGTCGCGAACTCTGAGCGTTACATCTTGACGTGCCGGACGTGGTCCGGAGTGATCACGTACTTGATCCGCTGCTCGCCCGGCTGCCGGTAGGGATACTCGTCCTGGTTGATGTACTTCTGCGCGAGGCGGTTGATGTGCTCGTCGGCACCGTCCGTGCTTCCGCTTGCGGTGCCGCGGATGACCACGAAGTTGTATGGGTTCCCCGCCTCCTCCACCAGCACCGTCACACGGGGGTCTCGGTCCAGGTTCGACGGCCACACGCGGCCCACCGCGCTGTTGACCGCGATGGCGCCGTCCTGCGCACTGACCCAGACCACGGTGCTGTGGATCGAGCCGTCGACGTTGAAGGTGGAGATGACGGCGTAGTTCGGTTGCTCGAGCAGCTCGCGCACTGCTGGATCGTCGAGATTCGCCATGGTCGAAACTCTACCGCGACCGGCCTCGCCGACGGCGCCCCCTCTTACTATGTGAGCGTGCCGGATCGCATCGTCTACGTCTCGCGTTTGACCCGTCTGTCGCTGGTTGGGGCCGATGGCGCTGACGTCGGCCACATGGCCGATGTCGTGCTCGATCTCGGCGGACGCCCGCCGCGGGTCAACGGGTTCGTGGTGGTGGTCCAACGTCGCCACGTGTTCATCGGTGCCGGCCGTGTGGGGGAGATCGAGCGGGACGGCGTACGGCTGCGGCGCGGCTCGGTCAACCTGCGCCAGTTCGAGCTGCGCCCGGGTGAGCGCCTGCTGGTGGGTGAGCTGATCGGCCGCCGCCTGCGCGACCAGCGCGTCGTCGATGTCGGTATCACGCCGGCCAGGGAGCCCTTCGCGTGGGACGTGGCGACGATTGCGCTCGGGGGGCGCCATGTACCCGGACTTCGCCGGGCGCCCGAGGTGCTCGATTGGAGCGACGCCGGTGAGCTGTTCGCGGACGAACGTCCCGTGGATCGTCAGGCGGCGGCTCTCGGCGGCCTGCACCCAGCCGAGATGGCCGCAGCCATCCGGCACCTGCCGGCCGCTCGCCGCCGGGTCCTGGCCGAGGCGCTGCAGGACGATCGTCTCGCCGACCTGCTCGAGGAGCTCTCCGAGGACGAGCAGGTTCGTCTCGTCGAGGGACTCGACCACGACCGCCTGGCCCGGGTCCTCGACGAGATGGAGGCCGACGACGCCGCCGACCTGCTGGGTGAGTTCTCGCCCACTCGCCAGGCAGAGCTTCTTGGTGCCATGGATCCCGAGGAGGCCGGACCCGTACGCCGCCTGCTCTCCTACGCCCCGGACACCGCCGGAGGGCTGATGACGCCCGAGCCGGTCATCCTCGCTCCCACGGCCACAGTGGCCGAAGCGCTGGCGCGGGTGCGCAACCCCGACCTGCCGGTCCCGTTGGCCGCTCAGGTGTTCGTCTGCCGGGCTCCGCTGGAGACGCCGACCGGCCGCTACCTCGGAGTGGTCGGGGTGCAGCGGCTGTTGCGTGAGGCGCCGAGCAAGCCGCTCGGGCGCTGCCTCGAGGAGGACTGGGAGGCAGTGCCCGTCGGCCTGAGCGATCGCGAGGTCGCGGCGCGGCTGGCCGCCTACGACGTGGTGTCGCTGGCGATCACCGACCAGGCCGGATCTCTGCTCGGCGCGGTGACGATCGACGACGTCCTCGACCGCGTGCTGCCCTCGAACTGGCGCGTCATCCCCGCGGCCACCGGCTGATGGCGCGCCGCGACGATCTCGGCACTCCCCGCGGCACGCCGGGCGGGTCGGTCTATGACCCCGAGTCCTTCGGGCGCTTCGCCGAGCGGCTCGCCCGCTTTCTCGGCACGGCGCGCTTCCTGGTCTTCCAGACGGTCGTGATCGTGGTCTGGATCGCGCTCAACGTCGCGGTGCTCGCGCTGCGATGGGACAAGTACCCGTTCATCCTGCTGAACCTCGTCTTCTCGACCCAGGCCGCGTATGCCGCGCCGTTGATCCTGCTCGCGCAGAACCGCCAGGCCGACCGCGAGCGCGCCGAGATCGAGCGCGACCGCGAGGTCAACGCGCGCTCGCTCGCGGACACAGAGTTCCTCGCCCGCGAGATGGCCGCGATCCGGGTCGCTCTCGAGAGCAAGGCGGACCGGGATGACCTTCGCGTTCCGCTCGCCGAGCTGACCCACGCGATCGAGCGCCTGCGCGACTCCGAGCTCGGGTGAGGCTCGGTCCTCGCCGACCCGCAAACGCGGTCCCAGTGGATATATCCTCGCCGACAAGAGCGCGCTGGCACGCCTAGGGCGCTCGGAGGTGGGAGCACGGCTCAGGCCGCTGATCGAGGCAGGACGCCTCGCCGCCTGTTCGATCGTGCTGCTCGAGGTGCTGTTCAGCGCTCGTTCGCCCGGAGACTACCGGGATACCCGTCGTCGCATTTCGCTCGCGCTCGAGCTGGTGCCCATGAACCAGGCCGTGCTAGACCGGGCGGTGGACGTACAGGCACTACTGGCGCAGCGCAGCCGGCACCGGGGAGTCTCCTTGCCCGAGCTGATGATCGCCGCCACAGCTGAACAACATGACCTGATCGTTCTGCACTACGACGTCGACTTCGACCGCATCGCGCAGGTCAGCGGGCAGAGGACGGAGTGGGTCGTCGGGCGCGGTACCGTGCCGTGATCGGCTCGACGCCGCACTTCGCTTCCCTACCAGTGCACGCCGCGCATCAGGTTCGCCAGCGCGAGCTGCTCGGTCGAGGCGTGCTCGTCGGGATCCTGCTCGCCGCGGGACGCCGCCGAGTCCGGGAACACCTTGTACGCCGTGGAGAGGATCTGGTCGACGGCCTTCGGGAACAGCGTGTAGGCCACTTCGCCGAAGGTGCCCAGGCGCGTCCCGATGTGCTTGGGACGGGCGCGGATGGCTTCGCAGACCTTCTCGGCCGCTTGGTCGGGGGAGATCGTCGGGAAGGCGTCGTAGATCTTGGTCGGGGCGATCATCGGGGTGCGCACGAGTGGCATGTGGATGGTGGTGAAGTGCACGTCGTCGCCGATGCACTCCGAGCCCACCACGCGCGTCCAGGCGTCGAGCGCGGCCTTGGAGGCCACGTAGGCGGCGAATCGTGGCGGGTTGGTCTGGACGCCGATCGAGGAGATGTTCACGATGTGGCCGGCGCGGCGCTCGCGCATGTGAGGCAGCAGCATCATGATCAGCTTGACCGCGCCGAGGTAGTTGAGCGCGATCGTGCGCTCGAAGTCGTGGAAGCGGTCGTAGGACAGCGCCACCGAGCGGCGGATCGAACGCCCGGCGCTGTTGACCAGGACATCGATCGCCGGATGGTCGGCCAGCACGCGGACACAGAGATCCTCGACCGAGTCGGGATCTGAGATGTCGGCGGTGTAGCAGTACGCGATGGCGCCGGCGTCCTCGATCTCCTGCCTCGTCCGCTCGAGGTTCTCGGCCCCCCGGGCCACCAGGAGCGGGATTCCGCCCGCGCGCCCGATCTTGAGCGCCGTGGCCCGGCCGATCCCGCTCGAGGCGCCCGTGATCAACACCGTCTTGCCGTTCACGGCGCCCTCGAGGCTGCGGTCCTTGGACAGGTCGGGGTCGAGGTTGCGCTCCCAGTAGTCCCACAGCTTGGCGGCGTAGGTGTCCAGGGGCGGGACGGAGATCCCGCTGCCCTCCAGGGCCCGCTCGGTGTCGCGGGTGTCGAACTGGGCGCTCAGCCCGACGTACCCGATTACCTCGTCGGGGATGCCGAAGTCGGCCAGGACGGCCCGCCGCACGCCGCGAGCCGCGGGGAGGGCCATCACCATCGACAGCACGCCCTTGGGCAGCGCCTGCAGCAGACGGGTGTCGATTCGCATCGACAGCTGGGGCGCGTGCGCGGCGGCGGCGATCGTGTTGATGACCTCGCCGGAGCGCTGGGAGGAGGGGTTGGTGAGGTGAAACGCCTGCCCGTCGAGGCCGGGCTGATGAGCGATGTGGTCCATCGCGGCGGCGACGAAGTCGACCGGGACGATGTTCGTGTAGCCGAGCTCGGGACCGAGGAGCGGGAACCAGGCGGGAAGGTAGTGCCTGGCCATCTTGATCGCGGTGAAGAAGTAGTAGGGGCCGTCGATCTTGTCCATCTCGCCGGTCTCGGAGTGCCCGACGACGATCGCGGGGCGGTACACGCGCCACGGCACGGTGGTCTGCGTGCGCGCGATCTTCTCGGCCTCGAACTTGGTCCGGTGATACGGATGGTCGAGCTTCTGACCGGCCTCGAACATGTCCTCCCGAAACAGGCCCTTGTAGCGGCCGGCGGCGGCGATCGAGGAGGTGTGGTGAAAGCAGCCGACCTCCAGTGCGTTGGCGAGCGCAACCGCGTGGCGGGTGCCCTCGACGTTCGCGCTCTGGTTGCGCTCCTGCCCGGCGGTCATGTCGTAGACCGCGGCGAGGTGGAAGAAATGCTCGATCCGGCGCGCGGAGAGCTCGGATAGGACCTGGTCGGATACCCCCAGACGCGGTTGCGAGAGGTCGCCGATCACCGGCCGGATGCGCTGCCGGGCGCCGTGGCCCCAGCGTTCGATCAGCGCCGGCAACCGCGCGACCGAGCCCTCGCGCACCAGCACGTAGATAGCGTCATCTTCGCCCCCGTCCCGATCATCCGCGTTGTCCGCCCGCTCCAGCAGACGACTCACCAGGTGACGTCCGATGAACCCGGTCGCGCCGGTGACGAAGCAGCTCATTCCGTCACGGGCTCTAATCCCCGGATCGAAGCTACCAGCCGCCGAACGGATCGGCGCCCGCCGCGCGTCGCTTGGCGGCGTCCATCTTGGCGTGCTTGCGCTTGTCCAGCCGCGACTGGATGAGCGAGAAGATCAGGATCACCAGCGGGAAGAACACGATCACGCCGAACATCGACTCGGTGATCACCTTGTCGTTGCTCTCGCCGTACCAACCCTCTCCGAGGGTGGCGCGCGCGAACGCTGCCGGGGCGATCGTCAGCAGCGTGATGGTGAACACCAGCAACCCGGTCATGACGCGAGCGCGACGCATTTGCCCGGCAAGCTTATCGGATGGCCACGTCGCCTTCATGCATTGGCCCCCGCCGGCCGCCCGGGCGTGACGGCGGCGATCGCCGCCAGCAGAGCGGGGTTGTAGTCCGGCGCCCGGCTGGTGATCTCGAGGTGCTTGATCGGCGCCTCGAACACCTGCGCGTCCAGCGCTGCCGCGAGCTCCCGCTGATAGGCGGGGGGGACGGCCTCATCCTCGGTGGTGATCACCATGGCGCTGCGGGCGCGCACCGAACCCAGCCACGGACGGGAGTCAAAACGCCCGAGCTCGCGTCCCGCCTCGGCCATGTCGCGGGCGGAGTGGCGCATCAGCTCGGACTGGATCCAGACGGTGAGCGGCGAGGAGGGCAGCCCCACGCGGTTGACGCCCCAGTGCCAGGTGCAGCGCGGCGCCAGCGAGAGCACGAAGCCCAGCGCTCCCATCGCCCTCCATGCCCACCGCATGTGCGGGTCCTGCCAGTGCTGGCCCGTCCCGCTCAGCACCAGGCCGCTGACGACATCAGGATGGTCGCGGGCCACGAGCTGGGCAATCGCGCCGCCCATCGAGTAGCCGACCACCGTCACCGGTCCGGTGCCCAGGACGCGCAGCGCGGCCGCGGCGTCGGCCGCGCAGTCCACCAGCCGGAACGGCGTCAGCGGGCGCAGGCCGCGTCCGTGGCCACGATGGTCGATGGCCAGCACGCGGTAGCCGGCGGCGGCCAGGTCGGAGAAGCAGCCGTGCCAGTTCATGTCGGCACTGGCCATCCATCCGTGCAGCAGCATCACCACCGGCCCGCCACCGCCGGTGTCGCGCAGGAACATCTCACCGCGGCCGGGCACGATCACGGTGCGCGCGGGGGGTGGCGGGCCGGGCGGCGCGGGAGGATCCGACGGCAGGCGCAGGCGTGGGCGGGACGGCAGGCGCAGGCGTGGACGCACCGACGAAGCCTAGGGCTTCCTACCATGAACCGGATGGCCGTACTGATCGCCTCCGACCTCGGTAAGGACATTGCCGGCTCGCCGCTGCTGCGGGGGATCTCGTTCAAGCTCGAGCGCCGTGAGCGGATGACGCTGTCGGGGCGCAACGGCTCGGGCAAGACGACGCTGCTGCGGATGCTCGCGGGCGAGGCGTCGATCGACTTGGGTGAGCTGGTGCTGGGAAAGGGGATCAGGGTCGCGCTGCACGATCAGCGACCGCCGCGCGACCGCGGGCTGTCGCTGCGGGACTACGTGCTCTCCGGCGCCCAGGAGCTGATCGCCATCGAGGTGGCGCTGCACTCGCTGGAGCAGCAGATGGCCGCCGGAGCCCACGACGAGGCGACGCTCGGCCGCTATGCCCACGCCCAGGCCCGGCTCGAGCACGCCGGGGGCTACCGTTGGCGTGACCGCGCGCTGGCCACGCTGCACGGACTCGGCTTCGACGGGGACGCCGATCTCGATCGGGCTCTGCGCACCTTCTCCGGCGGGGAGCTCACGCGCGCGTCACTGGGGCGAGCGATGGCCGGCGATCCCGATCTGCTGCTGCTCGACGAGCCGACCAACCACCTGGACATCGCCTCCCTGGAGTGGCTCGAGCAGCATCTCGTCGACCTCGACGCCGCGGTGGTGCTGGTGGCCCACGACCGCTGGTTCCTCGAGTCGGTGGGCACGGCGGTGCTCGAGCTCGAGGGCGGGCGGGGCAAGTTCTTCGCCGGGCCGTGGCACGCGTGGCGGCGCGAGCGAGCCGCTCGCGAGCTGGCTCTGGGGCGGATGATCGAGCGCCAGCAGGCCGAGATCGACCGTCTGGAGCATTTCGTCACCCGGTTCCGGGCCGGAACCCGCGCCCGTCAGGCCCAGTCCCGGGCCAAGAAGCTCGAGAAGATCGAACGTGCGGGCGTGACGGAAGGCTCGCGCAGCGGGCCCCGCAGGGCCTCGTCCGAGCTCGCCTTCGACTTCAAGGCTCCGCAGCGCAGCGGCGCCGTCGTGTTCGAGCTCTCGGGCGGGGAGATGACCGTGGGAGCCAGACGGCTGCTGCACGACGCCGAGCTGTGGCTCGAGCGCGGGGAGCACGTGTCGCTGGTGGGGCGCAACGGAACCGGTAAGACAACACTGATCGAGGCGCTCGCGGGGCGGCGGGAGCTGGCTGAGCCGGGGCCGGCACCGGCCCATGCGGGGCCGGTGCCCGAAAGCGGTCGAAATCGTCGCGGCCGGCCGTCGCGGCCGTCCCCCGATCCGTCGACGGTGCCGCCTTCCGGGCCGATGGTCGTGGGCAAGCTGCGCACCGGCCACAACGTCCAGATCGCCTACCTCTCCCAGCACGCCGACGAGCTCTCGCAGTCCAACGCGCGAACGGTGCTGGAGGCGGCCCAGCACGCCACCGGCCTGACCCCGAACCGAGTGCGCGCGCTGCTCGGGCAGTTCCTGTTCTCCGGCGAGGAGGCGGAGAAGCCGCTCGACGGCCTCTCGGGCGGGGAGCGCAGGCGCCTGTCGCTGGCCATCGTCGTGAGCTCGGGCGCGAACGTGCTGATCCTGGACGAGCCGACCAACCATCTCGACCTCGAGAGCCGGGAGGCGCTCGAGCAGGCGCTGGCTGGGTTTACCGGCTCGTTGCTGCTCGTCTCCCACGACCGTGCCCTGCTCGACGCGGTGGGCAGCCGCACCGTCGCGTTCGAGGATGAAGGGCTGCGCAGCTATGTGGGCGGGTGGCCGGAGTACATGCGGGTGCGCGAGGAGCGAAGCGCGCTGGAGGCGCTCGACGCCCGCGTGGCGACCAAGTCTCGCCAGACCGCCGCTGGCGAGAAGGCCAAGCCGCGCCCGCGCAACAACGGCGCGAGGCAGCGAAGCGTCCGGGGGCGAGAGGCCGATCGCGGTGGGGTGGAGCAGCAGATCGAGGCGGCCGAGCTCGCCCTGCGCCGGCTCGAGGACGACCTGGCCGATCCGGCGGCGTGGTCGGATGCCCAGCAGAGCGCCCGGTCCACCGCCCGCCACGCCGAGGCCAAGCGGTCGTTGGAGCAGCTGTACGAGCGCTGGGAGGCCACCGCCGGTTGATCTAACGGTCCGCGTCGCCAACCTATCCGCGCCCGTCCCCTATCCGCGCCCGTCCCGCAGGACGGGCGCGTATCCTCTCCTTGCGATGAACGCGAACGTGCGAAACGTCGCCATCGTGCTCGCGATCGCCGCTCTGGTCGTGCTGGTCCCCGGCGGCGGCACCGGCGCGTCGGTGGCGATCCAGGCCGTGTCGCTGGCCTTTTTGGGCTCGATCGCCTGGTTCGCGTCGCTGATGTATCGCCAGCACCGCGCCGAGCTGTACTCGCTCGGGGACGGGCGTCGGGCGGCGGTGTACGCGGCGCTGGCCGTGGCCACCCTGACCCTCACCGCCACCTCACGCCTGTGGAGCACGGGCGGCGCCGGATCGATCCTGTGGCTCGGGCTGCTGGCGGCGGCGATCTACGTGGTCGGCACGGTGGTCTGGTCTGCCCGCCGATATTGACCTGACCCGAACCGTCCGCTGCACCAGCGCCGACCACGCGGGCTCGGGTGAATGAATAAGGAACGGCGATCGATCGCCGCCGACCTGGTGATGGTGATCAGCTCCATCACCCTGTTCGTGTCGCTGTTCCTGCCCTGGAGCCATCAGTTCACGGGTCGCGTGCTCGCTGTCCCCGGGGCCGCGGACGCGCTGCGGGGCGTACCGAGCGATCCCACCGCGTGGCAGGTCTACTCGATCGCCGACGCGATGCTCGCCGTGGTCGCGAGCGCCCTGCTCCTCGTCGCGCTGGTGGGGCCGCGCCCGGTCCGGATCACCGTCCTGGTCGGCGTTCTGGTGGCGCTGGCGTTCTCGATCCATGCCGCCAGCGTGCCGCCCAGCAACGGCGTGCAGGGCGTGGTGCCCTCGCTCGGGCTGCCCGCGGCCGGACTGCCCGCGGCCGGGCTGCCCGCGGCCGGGCGATCGGTGCCCACGTCCGGCCCCGGCGCGGCGGTCGCGATCGTCGCGCTGGCGGCGGCGAGCGTCGGGCTGGGGCTGTCGCTGAGCGCCGACTGAGGGCGTCGGCCGTCAACGCGTCGCACACCGTCACTACGGCATCGCCGGCTCCGTCCAGCTGCGCGTCTTTCGGGACCGGATCGAGGCGACCAGTCCGGGCGCGCCCCCGAACGGCGTCACGCCCGAGTCGATGCGGAGTGTCGGTGCGCCGCAACCAGTTCCTGGTCCAGCACCTCGACAGGGCGCTGAAGGATTCGGAAACGAGGTCCAGCCTCGAGGAGATCGACCGCACCGACCTCGGTCGCGCTGACGCAAAGGGTTCGTAACGTCGTGCGCCTACCTGCGCTCACCCTCGACGGCCCTTTCCTAGCGGCACGCAACAGCGCTTATGCTCGAAAGCAGTGTCGATCACCCCCGCCGACAAGCGCCGCGAGCTTCCCGATGAGCCGGGCGTCTACCTGTTCCGCAACGCCGGTGGAAAGGTCATCTACGTCGGCAAGGCGAACTCGATCCGCAAGCGGGTCGCCTCGCACTTCTCCAATCCGAGCACCCGGGCCGGCGGCGAGCTGCTGCCGATGATCGACCACATCGAGGCGCTCGTCGTGCACACCGAAGCGGAAGCTCTGCTCACCGAGCAGAGCTTCATCAAGCAGTACCAGCCGCGCTTCAACATCCGCCTGCGCGATGACAAGTCCTACCCGTACATCGCGATCTCGCTCGACGAGGACTTCCCGCGGGTGTACTTCACGCGGGAGCGCCACCGCCGCGACCGGGCGTACTTCGGTCCCTACAGCAACGCCAAGCGCGTGCGCTCGACGCTCGAGGTGCTCGGCAAGGTGTTCATGTTCCGCTCCTGCGAGGGCTCCGAGCCCGGCCGTCGCAGCGGCTCGCCGTGCCTGGACTACTACATCAAGCGCTGCGAGGCGCCGTGCGTGGGCTACGTGAGTCGCGAGGACTACCGAGCCGGGATCGACGGCGTGATCGACTTCCTGTCGGGCCGCTACAAGGCGATCGAGCGCGGCTTGGAACATGCGATGGGGCAGGCGGCGATGGAGCAACGCTTCGAGGATGCCGCCCGAGAGCGCAACCGCCTGCGGGGAGTACGCTCGCTGCTCGAGCGCCAGCGCGTGTCCAACGAGGCCACCGGGACCCTCGACGCCATCGCGGTCGCCGTGGACGCGGCCGCCGGCGCCGCGAACGCGCAGGTGTTCCAGCTGCGCGACGGCGTGCTCTCAGATCGCCAGAGCTTCTATCTCGACAACGAGGTGCAGGAGGGCATCGCGGAGGTGGCGCAGGCGTTCATCCTCCAGTACTACGCCAGCGCGATGATGGTTCCCCCGTTGCTCGTGGTGCAGCGCGAGCTCGGGAGCCCTCCGGCGCTGGCGCTCGCGCTCAGCGCCAGACGGGACGGCCCGGTCGAGATCCGCGCCGCCGAGCGCGGCGACAAGCGCCGAATCCTCGAGCTCGCCGAGCGCAACGCGCGGCTCGCGCTGGACCAGGAGAGGCTTCGCTCCGAGCGCCGGCGACAGCAGCGGGTGGAGGGCCTCGACGGCCTTCAGCGGGAACTGGGCCTCGACACGATCCCGTTGCGGATCGAGTGCTTTGACATCTCCACGCTGATGGGAACCAACACCGTCGCCTCGATGGTGGTCTTCGAGGGCGGCGCGCCCAAGAAGTCCGACTACCGCCGCTTCAAGGTGTTCACGGTCGGCGACGCGGCGCCGGTGCCAGAGGGGGCTCCGGATGGGAACGGCGGTCACGGCGGTCCCGACGACTTCGCCGCCATGGAGGAGATCCTCGGCCGCCGGATGGCGAGCTGGGTGCGTCAGCGCGACGTCTCCCCGCACGACAAGGACTACGACCCCAGCTTCGCCACGCTCCCGCACCTGGTCGTGATCGACGGCGGCAAGGGGCAGCTGTCGGCCGCGCTGCGGGCCCTGCAGAGCTTCCGCGAGCGAGGCGTGGTCGTGGTCGCGTTGGCCAAACGGATCGAGGAGGTGTTCATCCCCGGGCGTCCGGCGCCGTTGTGCCTACCGCACGACACGCCCGCGCTGCAGCTGCTCCAACGGGTGCGAGACGAAGCCCATCGGTTCGCCGTCACCCATCACCGGATCCGGCGCGACCGGGCGATGCGAGCCTCCATCCTCGACGAGCTACCCGGGGTCGGCCCGGCGCGCAAGCGGGCGCTGCTGTCCCACTTCGGTTCTCCGGACGCGGTCCTGTCGGCCTCCCGGGAGGAGCTCGAGGCGGTGCCGGGGGTTCCCGGCAAGCTGGCGCGCGAGTTGTACCGGGAGCTGCACAAGACGGGGGTCTGATTCGCCCGAGGACGCGCGCTTGCTGGGGCAGTACTTCACGCCGCGCCCGCTCGTCGATGTCATGATCACCCTCCTGGGGCGCGAGCGCGTAGTCAACGCCGTCTTGGCTGGTATGCCGATTCAGGTCGTGGATCCCGCTTGCGGAACGAAACTCGCAGCGGCACGTGAAGCGTTCGCCCAAAGCCCATAACTCCGTTTCCGGCACTACTGCGTGAGCAGCACGGCGCTCCCCGGCGGCAGCGCGACCGTGTACGCGCCCGACGCCGGATCGACGTAGGAGACGTTGAGCGTGCCGGCCAGCGTGCCGGTGTCGGTCTGCGCACCGAACGTACGGCCGGCCAAGCTGACCCCGGAGGTCGCGCTCACGCTGGGGGCGAGCAGCCACTGCAGGCTCGCAACCGTGCTCGCCCCGGTCTCGAGCTGGACCTCGTGCGAGGAGCCCGGATCCTGATTGATGAGCACCACGCGGACCCTGCCGTCCAGCCCCCGAGTCGCCCAGATCTTGACCGGCCCGCTGGCCACGCTGACCGGCAGCAGCTGCGAGCCCGGCGGGGCGGCTTGGGCGAACATCAGCATGCCGTAGTACTCGGGGTGCACGAACGCATGCCATGCACCGCCGGAGTGCGTGAACGAGAACGGCTCGTAGCGGGCCCCGGGCAGCGTGTGCAGGTTGACGCCCTGGACGCCGACGTTGGCCATGTTGAACAGCGTGTCGAGCACCCACAGGGCGGAGGCGAAGGTGTCGCTCACGCCGCTTCGACCTTCGCACGCAGCGGAGTTCATCTCGTCGATCCGGAACGGCAGGCCGTGCGCGCGGGCCACCGTCACGTACGGGGCGACGCTCTGGGCCAGTCCGGCCGAGGAGCGATCGCTCAGCAGGTTGGGGATCGAGGCGAACTGCGGCGAGGTCGGGTCCGAGACGCAGCCACGCAACGGATAGCGATGGAAGGTCACGAGGCCGAGCCCGCGTTCGGCGCTCAGGAACCGGGGCAGCCCGCTCAGCCAGCTGAAGCCGGCGAACGCGGGGCCCGCGACGGGGACGGCGGGCAGCGCCGCGTGCCAGCGCGAGAACTCGCGCGTGAACGAGGCGAGATCGTAGCTGCGAGGCCGGGCGTAGACGGGATGCTGAGCGGAGTCGAAATACCCCGGAATCAGGTTGTAGACGTCGGCTTCGTTGCCGATCTCGAGCGCCTTGACATACCTACGGCCGATGCCCTGCAGGAATGCTCGCGCCTCCGCTGCGGCGAACGCGGCTCTGCCCGCGGCGAGGTTGACTCCGAGGATCAGGTGAGCTCCGAGCGCGCTCGCGAGCGCGCGGGTGGTGCGCAGCCAGCCGTTGGTCAACCCATAGGTGACCTCGTGGGGGGGGATCACGCCCGGGATCGGCCACCAGGTCGAGTCGGTGCTGTTCCCGCCGATCCGCAGCACCGGGGCCTGGCCCGGCGCGAGGGCGCGAAGGAGCGCGACGAGCACCGGGTTGATCGCGTTCGGGTTGCGCCCCGTGTAGTTGTGCAGTGCCCTGTACTCGAGCGAGACGCCGACGAAGCCCGGCGCGATCGGCGCCCCGCTGGGGGTGCCCGAGACGGTGGCGTACACGTCGGCCTGGCTGGTCCGAGCCCGGGGGCGCGCCGACGCGGTCGCCTTCACGCGGGGCCGCGCCGATGCGGTCGCGTTCCCGCGGGGGTGCGCCGACGCTTGCGCGGCGGGCAGCGGACCGATCGCCAGCGCCGCCACCGCCACCGCCACCGCCACCGCCAGGCTCACCAATCGACCGCGGTGACGAAGCACGGTGGCATGGTTGCACACCGCAGGTTCACGGTCTGCACTCGCGCTTGTCCGCCGCGGGCGTCAAGCTTCAGCGATGGCCGCGTCCTCCGCCCTGATCGACCTCGTGGTGATCACGGGCTTCTCCGGGGCCGGCAAGTCCACGGCCATGGCCGTGTTCGAGGACGAGGGTTACTTCTGCGTCGACAACCTGCCCTCCGAGATGATCCGCTCGCTGGTCGAGCTGTTCGTGCACGAGGGCTCGAAGGTGGCTCGCGCCGCGGTCGTCTCCGATGTCCGGGGGGGCAGCTACTTCGAGGGTCTGGCCTCGATGCTCGACGATCTGCGGACCATCGGCGTCACGCACCGTGTGGTGTTCCTCGAGGCGGACGAGCAGACGCTGTTGACGCGCTACAAGGAGACGCGGCGCCGGCACCCGCTGGCTCCGATCGGCAGCGTGGCGGACGGGATCGCCCGCGAGCGCGCGCTCCTGGATCCGCTGCGCGGACGGGCGGACGTGGTGATCGACACCGGCGGGCTGACCGCAGCAATGCTGCGCCGCAAGCTCGCGGACGAGCTGCTTCCGACGCGGACCCCCGGGCGGCTCGCGGTCACGTTCGAGAGCTTCGGCTTCAAGTACGGGCCGGTCCGCGATCCGGATCTGATGTTCGACGTCCGCTTCCTGCCCAATCCGCACTACGAGCCGCAGTTGCGCCCGCTCACCGGCAACGATCGGCGGGTGGTCGCCTTCATCAACCACGACGGGGAGCTCGATGCCTTCTACGAGCGCCTGCACCCGCTGCTCGACTACCTGCTCCCGCGTTATCTGGCCGAGGGCAAGGCGCATCTGGTGGTCGCGATCGGCTGTACGGGCGGTCGGCACCGGTCGGTGGCCATCGCCGCGAACCTCGCGCAGCGCTACGGTGCCGCCTCGGAGTACCTGGCGGAAGTCGTCCACCGCGACGTCGATCAGCCGGCGTGAGATGAGGGTTCGATGATCGACCACGTCGGCTTCGAGGTCGACGATCTGCAGCGATCCGCACGGTTCTACGACTCCGTCCTCTACGCCCTGGGCGGGCGGCGGATGTTCGAGTCAGAGCACGCGGTGGCCTACGGGGTCAACGGCCCGCAGGTCTGGATCGTCGTGCGCGGCCGGGCTCCCGGCCCGGGCTACGGGCACGTGGCGCTGCGCGCCAACGGCAAGGCGGCCGTGGACGCCGCCCACGCCGCCGGACTTGCCCACGGGGGGCAGGACGACGGCGCGCCGGGCCTGCGCCCCCAGTACGGACGGCGGGTCTACGCCGCCTACCTCCGCGACCCCGACGGGCTGCGGGTCGAGGTGGTCTCGCGGAGATGAGCGCCGCGGGGAGATGAGCGCCGCGGGGAGATGAGCGCCGCGGGGAGATGAGCGCCGGGAGGGAGATGAGGGCCGGGGTTTAGGTACCCTTCGCCGCGCCGGCCGGATCGCGTTGACGATCGGCAACTGGTTCGCTGTCGCAACGCAACGGGAGGAGGACGCATATGCCGGTAAGGATCGGGATCAACGGCTTCGGGCGGATCGGCCGGAACGTCTTCCGCGCCGCCTACGAGCAGAGCGCCGACATCGAGTGGCTCGCGGTCAACGACCTCGTCGAGCCCGACATGATCGCTCACCTGCTCAAGTACGACTCCAACTACGGGGCGTTCCCGGGGGAGGTGCGGTCGACCGAGACGGGCCTGGTCGTCGACGGGAAGGAGATTAGGGTCCTCGCCGAGCGCGATCCCGCCGCGCTTCCGTGGGGTGAGCTCGGCGCGGAGGTGGTGATCGAGTCCACGGGGCTGTTCACCGACCGGGAGAATGCCGCCAAGCACCTCGAGGCCGGGGCCAAAAAGGTCGTGATCTCGGCGCCGGCGACCGACCCCGACGTGACCGTCGCGCTCGGGGTGAACTTCGAGCAGGCCTATGACCGCGACCAGCACCACGTGATCTCCAACGCCTCCTGCACCACCAACTGCCTGGCCCCGGTCGCCAAGGTGCTCCACGACACCGTGGGCATCAAGCACGGCCTGATGACGACGATCCACTCCTACACCGCCGATCAGAGCCTCCAGGACATGCCCCACAAGGACATGCGCCGGGCCCGGGCGGCGGCGGTCAACCTGATCCCGACCTCGAGCGGCGCGGCCAAGGCGCTCGGGCTCGTGATCCCGGAGCTGAACGGCAAGCTGCACGGTTTCGCGGTGCGCGCGCCCCTGCCCGTGGGGAGCCTGGTCGACCTGACCATCGAGGCGAGCCGAGAGACGTCGAAGGAGGAGATCAACGAGGCGTTCAAGGCGGCGGCGAGCGAGGGTCCGCTGAAGGGGATCCTCGCCTACACCGAGGACCCGATCGTCTCCGGCGACATCATCAAGCACTCGGCCTCGGCGATCTTCGACTCCGAGCTGACCACGGTGATGGACGGCACGATGGTCAAGGTGATCGCCTGGTACGACAACGAGTGGGGCTTTTCGTGCCGCATGTCCGATGTCGTGCAGAGGATCCTGTGAGGAAACTCGACGAGCTGGGCGACCTGGACGGCAAGCGGGTGCTCGTCCGGGTCGACTTCAACGTGCCCCTCGACGAGGGCACGGTGACCGATGACGCCCGGATCAGGGCGGCGCTGCCCACGATCGAGGAGCTTCGCGATCGTGGGGCGCGCCTCGTGCTGGTGGCGCATCTGGGGCGCCCGGAGGACCGCGACCCGGAGCTCTCGCTGCGCCCGGCGGCCGATCGTCTCGCCGAGCTCATCGACGCGCCGGTCACGCTCGCGCCGGCTGTCGTGGGGGACGAGGTCCGCGCGTTGGTCGAGGAGCTCGAGCCGGGTGGGGTGTTGATGCTCGAGAACGTCCGCTACGAGCCCGGCGAGACCAAGAACGATCCCGAGCTCGCGGCCGCCCTCGCGGAGCTCGCCGACGTGTACGTCAACGATGCCTTCGGCGCCGCCCATCGCGCCCACGCCTCGACCGAGGGCGTCGCCCGGCTGGTCTCCGACCGAGCGGCCGGCTTGCTGCTGGCGCGCGAGGTGGAGATCCTGACCAAGAGGCTGCTCCAGGATCCGCAGCGTCCGCTGGTCGCGGTGCTCGGCGGGGCTAAGGTGAGCGACAAGATCGAAGTCATCGACCGGTTTCAGCACGTGGCCGACACGATCCTGATCGGCGGCGCGATGTGCTTCCCGTTCCTGGCCGCCGGCGGGCACGAGGTCGGCGGCTCGCTGTGCGAAGCGGACGACGTCGAGCTCGCTCGACGGGCGCTCGAGGCCGATCGCGACTGTCGCGCCGAGCTGGAGCTGCCCTGCGACCTGGTGATCGCGCAGCGCCTCGAGGCCGACGCGCCGTCGGAGCCGCTCGACGGGGTCGAGGTACCCGAGGGGTGGATGGGGCTCGACATCGGCCCGCGCACCGCCAAGGCCTACGCGACGAAGATCGAGGAGGCAGGCACGACGTTCTGGAATGGGCCCATGGGCGCGTTCGAGCTCGAGCCGTTCGCGGCCGGGACCCGCGCGGTCGCCGAAGCGGTGGCGCGGGCGCCGGGAACGACCGTGGTCGGGGGTGGGGACTCCGCCGCGGCGATGGCGCAGTTCGGTCTCGCGGACGAGGTCACGCACCTGTCGACGGGGGGTGGCGCCGCACTCGAGCTGATCGAGGGCAAGACGTTGCCGGGTGTCGAGGTCCTGGGATGAGCCAGGCCGTCGAGGTCCTTGCCCTGAGCCAGGCCGTCGAGGGCCTCGGATGAGTCCGGGGTCCGGGCGCACGCCCCTGATCGCCGGCAACTGGAAGCTGCACAAGACCATCGCGGAGGCCGAGAGCTTTGTCGCCGCTCTCCTGCCGCGCGTCTCGAGCGTCGACGAGGTCGACGTCGCGATCTGCCCGCCGTACCTGGCGCTGGCGGCGATGGTCGACTCCACGCGCGGGTCGCGCGTGGAGGTGATGGCGCAGAACATGCACCAGGCGTCGGAGGGAGCGTTCACCGGCGAGGTCTCGGCGGAGATGCTGGTCGAGGTGGGCGTGCACGGGGTGATCCTCGGGCACTCCGAACGGCGAGGGCTGTTCGGGGAGACCGATCGGGCACTGGCCCTCAAGGTGCCCGCCGCGCTGGCGGCGGGCCTGCGGCCGATCCTCTGCGTGGGCGAGACCGAGGAGGAACGCGAGCGCGAGGAGACCGAACGCAAGCTCCGCCACCAGGTTCAGGAGGATCTGGCGAAGGTCGAAACCGAGCAGCTTGACCAGGTAGTGATCGCCTACGAGCCGATCTGGGCCATCGGGAGCGGGCTCGTGGCCACACCGGCCCAGGCTCAGGAGGCGATCGCGTTCATCCGCGCGCTCGTCGGCGACCGCAGCGCTGAGCAGGCCGGTCGCATCCGGATCCTCTACGGCGGCAGCGCCAAGCCCGACAACGCCGCGGAGCTGCTGGCGCTGCCCGACGTGGACGGCGCGCTGGTGGGCGGCGCGAGCGTCGACGTCGAGTCGTTCGCCGCGATCGTGGCCGCCGCCGGCTGATGGCCTTCCGGTCCGGGGCGCCGGAGGACCCGGCGGCTGGGGCGCCGGGAGGTCAGGCGGCTGGGGCGCCGGGAGGTCAGGCGGCTGGGGCGCCGGGAGGTCAGGCGGCTGGGGCGCCGGGAGGTCAGGCGGCTGGGGCGCCGGGAGGTCAGGCGGATGGGGCGCCGGGAGGTCAGGCGTATGGGGCGCC
>JBPCPO010000077.1:0-28216 GCA_050999075.1 Solirubrobacteraceae bacterium | reverse complement strand
CGATCGCGCAGCCGGCGTGGGTGCAGATCTTCGAGTACGCGAGGATCCCCTGCGGCGCCCAGGTCTGACGCGAGGCGGGCAGACGAAGGTCGTCGGGGTTCAGCCGCACAATCACCACCGGCGAGCCGATCAGCTCGGTGTCGGCTCCCTGGGGAAACGCCGTATAGAACGTCTCCTCCTCGATGTCCGACGCGCCATAGGGCTTTCCGTCGACGTCCACCAATCGAAGGCCCCGCCGCCAGGGGGACTGGTAGAGAGGCTGTGAGTCCCACAGGGGACCGAGGGAGAGAGCGGGGATGACCGCCGCCGCGCCGAGCGTTCCACCGGCCGCGGCGCCCGCGCTCATCAGCAGGCGCTTGCGGGTGATCTTGCTGCCGCTCTCCTCGACGATCTGGGCCACCGTCGCCTGCGCCTCGGGATGCTCCTCGGGGGGATAATCCTCGTCGAGCTCCTCGCTGACCACGAGGCGCTTGCCGAGCACTCCGAGCGCGCCGGCGATGCACGCGAAGCACAGCCCGAGGAGGATCCCCAGCAGCTCGTTGGGGAGTCCGGAGGGGCTGAACTCGGCGTAGACGAGGATGAAGCCGAGCGCGAGCAGCGTCGCCATCACCAGCAGCAGCAGGACCACGTTCTCGGCCCCGCGCTCCGGCGCGCCCTCGGGAACGATCCTCGACTTCTCCGCCTCACCATTCTCGGAGCGCTGGCGCCGTCCGAGCAGGAAGGCCCCCAGGGCCAGCAGCCAGCGGGGGATCCTCATGAGCGCGAGCTCGCTCCGATCAGCTTGCAGATTCCGATCAGCGCGAGGATCGCCACCCACCAGGTGATGATGCCCTCCGGGACCGGGCCGATGTTGCCGATCCCCCATCCGCCGCGATCGTCGGGATGCCGGGTGCTGAGCACGTAGTCGACGATCGAGTTCAGCTGTGTGTTGCTGATCTGAGCGGTCGAGAAGTGGGGCATCAGGTAGGGACCGATCCGCACCGCCTCGGCAATCTCGGTGGCGGTCGCGTTCTGCAGTGGCGGAACCCGGGCGCCGGTGACAAAGCCGCCCTGGGCGACCACCTGGTGACAGCCGGCGCAGTGGTCGGTGAACATGGTCAGCCCGGTGGCGAGATTGCCGTGGCGGGATCGGGGTTCCGGGATCGCCGGACCCGCGCCCAGAGAGGCGACGTAGGAGACGAGCGAGCGGATCTCCTCGTCGGAGAACAGGACGCGTTCGGCTTTGGGCTGGTCGTGGATGCCCCCGAGCGGCATGTATCCCCGGCGCAGGTAGAAGTCAGCCGACAGCGCGCCGACGCCCCGCAACGGTGGTCCGGCGCCCGCGATGCCACCGGCCCCGCGCCGGGGAACCACGATGCCCGAGCCGGTGATCCCGTGGCAGCTCGCGCAGTTGCCGGCGTAGAGCTGCGCGCCTAGCCGCACGCTCGGCGCCACGGGCTCCTGCGTGGGTCGTACGATGCCTGACTGCGGCTGCGCCCGGGCGAGCCCCGCGGTGCCGAGCATCAGCAGCGTGAGCAGGAGGACGACCCGGCGCCCCCGGCCCGGGCGGGGGCGGGTCGATCTGCGGCTCGACGGGACAGGCCGTCTCATACCTGGTGACAGAGGGGGAAGAGCTGCACCCCGACGCCGCTCATCAGGATGATCGCCAGCGCGAGCGGGTTGACGGTCAAGCCGATGACCGAGAGAAAGTGAACGCGGCCGAGCGACAGCGCGTTCTCGCCCTTCGGCTTGCGCGTGGCGCGGAAGAGTCGCAGTGACGTCGCCTCGGCCAGCAGCGCGACCACCACGCCCGTGCCGGACAGGACGACGTCCCACGCGTGCACCGGCAGGCCGAAGCGATCCGCCGGCGAGTTGCACTGCGCCCAGCCGAACGCGAGGCTGGCGACGAACTGCGCCGCCCACCCGAGTCCTCCCCCCAGAACCGCAAACCAGACGAGGCGATCGGAGGGAACCGTCATGGTCGTAGTCACAGCGACGGCGAGAGCTGGGTCAGGACGACGATCACCGCCAGCACGTTGACCACGTGCCAGTACAGCCCGACCGTACGCACCCCGATCAGCCGGTAGTCGTTCAGGCCGCCGGTGCCCACGCGCCACAGCACGGCGAGATCGAGCAGGATCCCGAGCAGCACGTGCGCGTGATGTACGGCCAGCATCGTGAAGTAGATCGAGCCGTAGGCGCTGCCCTGAGGAGTGAACTGCCCCAGGTCGTGAGCGAACAGGAGAACCTGGCCGGCCAGATAGCAGCTCTGCAGCACCAGAGCCAGCGCGATCATCCAGCAGGCGGTGCGCGCATCGCCCGCCCTGGCGGCGCGCGCGGCCAGCAACATCGGGAGGCTCGACGCGATCAGGACGGCCGTGGCGATCAGCGGCAGCACGATCGAGGGCGGCTTGATACCCGCCGGCGGCCACCGGTGCGCATCGAAATTGAGGTAGTAGTACGTGGCGAGAATGGTTCCGAACAGCGTCACCTCGGCACACAGGAACAGCGCCATTCCCCACCAACCATTGGGCTGGGACCGTCGCTCGCGCGCCACCCGCACCGTGGTGGCGGCGCTCTGCGCGGCGGCGCTGCGGGTCACCTCGTTCATCCGCTGACCTCCTTGGCGTGCCAGCGGAACACGGCGATCGCCCCCACGGCCAGGAATCCGCCCGCGATCGCGAAGTGTTGAAGCAGGAGCATCATGAACACGGCGAACAGCAGCAGACCGATGAGCGGCGGCCAACGGGAATGGGGGGGCATGGTCAGGATCTCGTCGTACTCGGCGTCCTGCACCGTGCTGGCGGGTGTCTCGTGACCCCGCTCGAGCAGGCCCTCGCCCCGATCGAGGCGGCGGTTGTCGGCCTCGCGGTCCTCCTTGTCCCACATCGCATAGGCGCTCGACACGGTCGGGATCACGGCGAAGTTGTAGGGCGCCGGTGGCGAGCTGGCGGCCCACTCGAGCGTGTCACCGCCGAACGGATTCTCGCCGACGATCTCGCCCTTGAAGTAGCTCGTGACCAGGTTCGCCACGATCAGCACCAGCCCGCTGGCCAGCAGGTAGGCGCCAACCGACTCCAGCGCGTTCAGGAACGTCCACCCGGCTCCGGACGGATAGGTGTATATCCGTCGCGGCATCCCCTGTATCCCGAGGATGTGCATCGGGAAGAACGTGATCATGGTGCCCACGAAGGTGAGCCAGAAGCTCGCCTTGCCGACCCGCTCGTAGTACATCCGCCCGGTGAGCTTCGGGAACCAATAGTACATGCCGCCGAGGATCGGGAACACCGCGGCGCCGAAGATGACGAAATGGAAGTGGGCCACGATGTAGTAGCTGTCCTCGACCTGCTGGTCGAACGGGATCGCCGCCACCGTGATCCCCGACAGCCCGCCGACGATGAAGAACACGATGAAGCCGACGATCCACAACAGCGGCGTCTTGAAGTCCGGCGTACCGGTGAGGATCGTGGTGATCCACGCGAACAGCTGAATGGCCGAGGGGATGACGATGATCAGGCTCGCCGCCGCGAAGTAGATGGTGGTTATCGTGGCGAAGCCGACCGCGAACATATGGTGCACCCACACGCCGAAGCCGAGGAATGCGACCAGGATCTCCGACAGCGCGACCAGCGGAAAGAACACCATCTTGCGGTGCGTGAACGTGGGGATGATCGAGGTGGCGATCCCGAACGCCGGCAGGATGATGATGTAGACCTCCGGGTGTCCGAAGATCCAGAACAGGTTCTGCCACAGCAGCGGGTCTCCGCCCTTGGCCACGTCGTAGAAGTGGAACCCGAGCATCCGGTCGAGCTCCAGGAACAGGGCCGCGACGCTCAGCGAGGGCAGCGCGAACAGCAGCGCGAAGGCCGCCGCCAGGAACGCGTAGCAGAACAGCGGCATGCGCTGCAGCGACATCCCCGGCGCGCGCAGCTTGAAGATGGTGACGATGAAGTTGATCGACGCGATCGTGCTCGAGATGCCGTTGAAGATCAGGCCCAGGCCGTAGAAGTCGATGTTGTTCCCGGGGCTGTAGGCCTTCGAGGCCAGCGGAACGTAGTCGAACCAGCCGGCGTTGGGGGCGTGCCCGGTGAACAGCGCCACGGACATGAATATTCCCGACCCCACGAAGATCCAGTAGGAGACCGCGTTCATCCGCGGGAAGGCCATGTCCCGCGCGCCGATCATCAGTGGGATGAGGTAGTTCCCGAACGCTCCCGTGGTCATCGGAATCACGAACAGGAAGATCATCGTGATCCCGTGCATCGTGAACACCTCGTCGTACACCTGGGGCGAGAGCAGCGTGCCGTTGGGGCCGATCAGCTGGGTGCGGATCAGCAGCGCCTCGACCCCGCCGGCGCCGAAGAACAACAGCGTGGTGAAGAAGTAGAGGATCCCGATCCGCTTGTGGTCGGTGGTCGTCAGCCAACCGACGAGCCCCGGCCGCTCGGCCCAGATCCGGTCCAGCCGCTCGACATGCTCCTGCGCCCGTGGGGTGACGACCGTCGCCATGCGCTACTGCAGGCTGTCCAGGTAGGAGACCAGGGCGGTGGTCTGGGCGCCGGAGAGACCGAGGTCGGGCATCCGCGTCCCCGGCTTGATGCCCTGCGGATGGCTGATCCATCTGGCCAGATAGGCCGGATCGTTCGGTATCTCGACCGCCGCGAGGGTCGTGCGCGTGGCCAGGTGGGTCAGGTCAGGACCCACGAATGCGTGTGCTGAGGTTCCGCGGATCTGGTGGCAGCTGGCGCACTGGCTGTTCATGAACACCTGCGCACCTGTCCGCGCCGGCCCGCTGGCCGGCGCTCGTGCGACCGAGGCCATGTTGGCCAGCCAGGCCCGGTAGGCCGCCGCCGGCTGCGCCATGACGAGCAGACTCATGTGCGCGTGCTGGAAGCCGCAGAACTCGGCGCACTGACCGCGGTAGACCCCGGCCCGTGAGGCCTCCAGGAGGATGCGGTTCTGGTGACCGGGGACGGTGTCGATCTTGCGCGCGAGCTGGGGCACCCAGAAGCTGTGGATGACGTCAGCCGTCGTCGTGACGAGGTTCACGCGTGTGTTCACCGGGATGTGGATCTCGTTGGCGGTGACGGCGGTGCTGCCAGGGTAGCGAACCTCCCACCACCATTGGTGGGCGATCACGTCGATCGTGACCGGTGTGCTGCTCGGGCTCGGCGCCTCGGTACCCCCGATCACGTACAGGTTCGCGACGGCGAACAGCGGGATCAGCACGACGACCGGGATCGCGATCCCGAACACCAGCACCAGCCCCTGCGAGACATCTTCACGCTGCCCGAAGATCGGCAGGCCAGCGGAGCCGCGCTTGAACCAGGCTATTGCCAGCAGCGCCACAGCGCCGAAGAACACGATCGCCGCCGCACCGAGCATCCACCACCACAGGAGCGCGATCTGGTGCGTCTGCGGGCTGCGGGGGGAGACCGTCGACTGCTTTCCGCACCCGGTCAGGAGCAGGGCGCCCACGAGGACACTGCCGGAGATCCGCCAGGTCCGGCGAGGGCGTCGTAGATCGCTCGAGTCGGACATGAAGGCCGTTGGGAGCGGCGCGAAGCGCCGGTGTGGCGGTCCAGTATCCATCCCGTGTCAATCCCAAACCGCGCTCGGCTCGGCGGGCGGTCATCGTGCTGACAATCGCCAGCGGTTGCCCTTTCAGTCGGCCGACCGCCCGCCGAGCCATGTCGCTTGATCTGATCGGCGACGAACTCTCGTCCATCGCGGCGGTTCGTTCGGGATCCGCCGCGGACGCGTGGATCGAGGACGGTTGGCTCGGCCTGCTGCCACCGGGCCGGCCGAGCGCCGGTTCCAATCGGATGATGCGACCGCGCGGTGGCGCTTCGTGCGCTTGCACTACGGCGCCCGGGGACGGACGGGCAACTACTCGGCCTCCGAGCTCGAGCAATGGGGGCAGCCGATCGCGTAATGGCGGCGGACCCACGAGGTGTTCGCGTACTTCAACAACGACTGGCGCAGCTTCGCGCCCCGTAACGCGCTGGCACTCGCGCGAGGGCTCGATTCCCGTCGCTGATCCTGCCGATCAAGGCGCCAGCGAAGGACGGGCGGAGGAGATCGCGGCTCGCACCGTCAACCAGGAACGGGCTCGATCGGGAGAGTCGCGCACTCGGTCGCGGACCTCGGTGCAGGACATGTCCTCGGGCCGGCGCGGCGGCCAGCGCTCGGGTACGGCGAGAGAGAAGGGCCGGACTCGTGACCAGCTCTACAACGAGGCGAAGCAGATGAATGTGGAGGGCCGCTCGAAGATGAACCAGGACCAGCTGGAGCGCGCGGTCGACAAGCGCAACTGACGTGGCGGGTACGTCGGGTGGGCGGCGCTGCTCGAGGACAGCGCGCATCATTCCATCTTGCCGATCGGACGGCGTGGCGCGGCGCGCGCGCCATCGACGACGCCTTGGACGCTCAGCTCACCGCGGTTCAGAACGAGGCTGGTGTACGCGACCAGCTCTGATCCGCGCTTACCAGGTCAACCTAGGAGCCGGACACGACCGCACGGTCGACGGAGATGCCGAAGCGCTGCTGTAGCTCCTCCGGATCGACGTCTTCGAGGTAGCGCTGCTTGGAGTCCGTGTGCACGAACAGCACGATGCGATCGGCGGCGAACGTCGCCAGCACGTCCTGAATCGCGGTCATCGGATCGCTCTCCCCGGTGTCGCCGCTGGCGGCGATGCCGGCATCGCCGAGTCGCTTCACCGTCGCTTCACTTACTTCCTCCGCCTTGGCGATCGCCTCGTCCGCGTCGGAGAGCCAGAACTTCAGTCGCCCCTCCTGCAGAGCTGGGGCCACAACCATGATCTCCGCGTCCTGCGAGTCGTCATCGCCGGAAAGGGCGTCGCGCAGCTGCCGGGCCGAGATCGACTCGCTGGTCAGGACGAGGATCTTCAATGCCGCCACACCGTCTGAAGGCTATCCGATCATTGGCGCTGGACCGCGCCGGGTATGCTCACCATGACGATGTCAACCAGCCATCCCCCAGATCCCACCGCGGCCATTCCCGGTCCCATCCCACCCGGCCCGCCCGTGCCGGGACCCGACCCTGTGCCACCTACGCCGGGCCCCCAGCCCGGCCCGCCGGTACCGGGACCAGACCCTGTGCCGCCCGTGCCGGGACCCCAGCCGGGCCCGCCGGTACCGGGACCCACGTCACCGACCATCTGAGGTCGAGGCGCGGGCGGGATTTCCGTCCGGTCAGCAGGTTCACCATCTGCAACGCGCCCGGCAGGATTTGAACCTGCGACCTTTCGCTCCGGAGGCGAACGCTCTATCCCCTGAGCTACGGGCGCGGGGCGGTTTGCGGAACCGTTCTGGAGGAGCTTACAGTGGAAATCGCGATCATCTCTGATACGCACATGCCGCGCGGTACCCGGCGGCTGCCCCCGGACTGCATCGCCCGCCTGCGCGCCGCCGACGTGATCGTGCACACCGGCGATCTGACTGAGCTCTCCGTGCTGCGCGCGCTCGAGTTGCTCGGGACGGTGGTCGCCGTGCACGGAAATGTCGACGGCGCCGAAGTGCGAGCCGCGGCCCCGCGGGACCGCGAGCTTGAAGCGGCGGGGGCGAGGATCGGTCTCATCCATGACGCCGGAGCGGCGCGAGGGCGGGCAAAGCGGCTGAGGGAGCGGTTTCCACGGGCCGATGCCGTCGTGTTCGGCCACTCTCACATCCCGCTGCATGAGCGCTTGCCCGACGGCTTTCAGATCTTCAATCCGGGGAGTCCGACCGAGCGCCGGCGGGCGCCCGAGCCCACCATGGGCGTCGCGCAGGTCCACGACGGCCGGGTGACGTTCGAGCTGATCGCTCTGGGCTGACAGACTCACGCGCCGATGGACCTCTCGGTGTTCTTCGCCGGCACGGCCGGTTCGGTTCCGACCTTGCGCCGCGGCCTGCCGGCGTTGCTCGTGCGCCGCGGCGGCGATCGGCTCCTGTTCGACTGCGGCGAAGGTACGCAGCGCCAGCTGGTGCGCTCCGTCGGACTGACGGAGCTGACCGAGATCTTCATCACCCATTTCCATGCCGACCACTGGCTCGGGCTGCCCGGACTGCTGAAGACGTTCGATCTCCGGGGCCGCGAGCAACCGCTGACGATCCACGGTCCGGCGGGGCTGCGCGAGTTGCTCGCGCTGGCCCTGCGGGCGGCCGGGCGGGTCAAGTTCGAGCTCGAGCTGATCGAGCTCGGAAGGGGAGACGTGCTGCAACGCGACGGCTACCGGATTGCGCCGTTTCCGGTCTCCCATCGCGGGCCGGCCTTCGGATACGTGCTGTTCGAAGCAGAGCGTCCGGGAGTGTTCGACCCCAGGGCCGCGATTGAGCTCGGTCTGACCCCCGGACCGGAGTTCGGTCAGGTGCAGCGGGGCGAGACGATCAGAGGTGTCACCCCCGAGCGGGTGATGGGCGCCCCCCGTCCCGGACGCAAGCTCGTGATGTCCGGCGACACGAGACCGTGTGAAACGCTCGGCGTGGCCGCTCACGGTGCCGACGTGCTGATCCACGAAGCTACTTTCGCGGAGGAGGAGCGCGATCGTGCGGCCCAGACGGGCCACTCGACGGCCTCGCAGGCCGCGGTTGTGGCCCGCGAAGCCGAGGTCGTCATGCTGGCCCTCAATCACATGTCGACCCGTTACGCCGTGGGTGTGCTGCGCGACGAGGCGCGGGCGATCTTCCCTCCCACCGTGCTGCCGCGGGACTTCGACACGATCACGATCCCGTTCGCCGAGCGTGGTCAGCCCGAGCTGGTGCGCTGGAACCAGCGCCCGCCCCACCCGGACCCGGTGCCCGACGAGCCGGTCATAGATCCCCCGCCTTGAGGATCAAGCAGTGGCCCTCGCTCGCGAGCAGGCATGGAGAGCCGAAACGATCGGCTTCATTCCCCCTGTCTCGCGGGTCGCTCGCGCAACTCAGTTGCCGTGTAGGGGGCTCCAGATCGAGGCGTATCGTAGAGTTCATGCGACGACGCCGCGGGATGGCTGCTGTGCTCATCGCCGTGGCTGCGATGTCGATCGGGAGCTATGCCCTCGCGCGTTCACGCTCGACATTCAGGGCCTCCGGTTGGTTCGGCTACGCGCCCCTCGCGCAACTGGCCTCCGTGCGTCGTAACGAGAGGCTGATCCTCCGTATCGCTAATCCGGCGGCAGCGGGAACGGGGGATCTGGCCCCCACACTCAACCAGCACCGCGAGGGTACGCGCGGCATAGCGAACCTGATCGCACCGGGCCACACCACCGATTTCGGCGCCTCGAACATTCATCCGGATCTGGCTGCGCTCGGTCCGGTGACGACAGATCTCCGTCGCGCTGCCACGACCACGACATCAGTCGTGGTGCCCCAGGTGACCAATTTGGACCTCGACGCCGCCTACGCCCGGCTGCATCTTGCGGGACTGCGCGTGAGCTTTCCCCACTCGTTCTCCGACGGACCGTTTGCCTGCCTGCCTACGATCGCGCGGGAGTCTCTCCGGGCCGGTCGGCGGATTGGGAGAGGCTCGCTCGTCACTCTCCAACCCTAGTCACCTCGGTGCGGGGCGCCCAGTCCGGCCGTTCCCGTCGGCCGGCTGCCTTCCGCGAGGGTGCCCGGCTTCGTCGGTTGGCCGGTCAGTGCCGCTGTTGCCTGGGCCGAGCGCCATGGGCTCTACTGGCAAGTCGATGAGCTTCCCGGCTTGCGGGCCGGCGCTGCCGCCAACCTGCTCGCCAACTACCGAGTGACAGGTCAGCGGCCGCAGGCGGGCAGCGTCCTGGCGCTCGGCATCGCCAACGGCAGCGGCGACCAGGGCAGCTTCGAGCCGACGCCCCTGACTCTCCGAGGCAAGCCCGACTGCTCGAGCGCCGCGCCGCTGGGACGCATGTCGTAGCTTCGAAACACCCGCCAGGGATTTGCCTCCGGGTTGCTTGGGGAGGTCTGGGCTGGAACTCACACCAGGACATCAGTCCCTGACAAGATCCAGCATGCATAACTCGTCAGGAGCGCTACCGAACCTCAGCCCTGTCGAGTTGTGCATGCCAGGCGTGCACAACTCGTCAGAGACTCGCGATGAGGACGGCGGTGACGAGTTGTGCAGGTAAGATCGCCTATCCGGCCGAGTAGCGAGCTGATCGCACCCATCAGGAGCCATCTTGCTGCTCTATTCGTGATGTCGGCCCGTCGGCCTCCGGCCCTCCGGCAGAGAGCACCTCCTGCAGCTCGCCGTCGGCCGCCACCGTCGCGCGGTCTGCTCGCTCACGACCCCCCAACCTCACCGACCAATGAGTTCCGCCACGATGGGCTGCGCCATCCACCACGGCCCAAACGGGACCTTGATCCCTGACGAGCCCATCAGAGCTAGCTTGCGGGTTGGCCGCCGGGGTAATACGTGGTTGCGTTCACGCGGCTTGAGACCAGTGCGCAGTTCGTCGTATCGCCGATCGCGGCGGCCACGGCGAGCCTCGCTCTCACAACGAAGACGTGCGGCTCGGTCGCTTGCCTGATGTCGATCGTGATCGGTTGCGTCGTCTTGATCGTGGTGGCCGGGAAGCCGCTGACCCGGTCCGCCGATTCGTCTGATGTGACGCGGCCCGGAACAAGCCGCCACGTCAGCGTCTCGCGGCCTGGACCAGTCTCGACGGCGCGCGGCCGGGCCGATCCGATGCGGTAGGTGACCGAATCGGTAGCAGTTTGCGGCGCGGCGGCGAACTCGATCGTCCACACACGATCGCCGGGCTTGCAACGGCCGTAGATCCGGCCGACCGCGGGAACGGAGAGCAATTCGGCCGTCGACGAGATGAATGGCGACCGTCCCGTCGACGAAGCCGTCGCCCGTGGCTGGTGGACAACAGTCGGCGACGATCCTCCGCAGCCCACGAGCAGCAGCGCCGCGACAATCAGCGACCACATCTGATGGAGCCCGCGTGTGAAGATCATCGTGGCGACATCCGATCGCCACCCTATCCGCGCGAGGCACTGAGCATTCCTCCCCAGTCCTGCGAGGACGTCCACGCCCGCTCACGGCACATCCCACCCTCCGGGCCAGGCGGTCCGCCGACCCCGTTGCTAGCCTCTGCTCAGTCCCCTTTAACCCGGTCCCGTGAGATCAGGAAGGAGTACGGTGGAAGCCGCCACGGTCGTTCTGCGTCGCGATGACATGCGCCGCACACTCGTGCGTATCGCGCACGAGATCGTCGAGAAGAACCCGCCCTCGTCCGGCGGCGATCATCGGATTGCCCTCGTGGGCATCCACCGGCGCGGTGCCGTGCTCGCTCGGCGGGTGCACTCACTGACCAGCGAGTTGCTGCACTCACCCGTCCCGCTCGGATTCGCCGACATCTCGTTCTACCGCGACGACCTCGCGATTCGTCCCAGCGCGCCGATCGTCCACGCCACGGAGCTCGAGTTTCCCATCGACGGGCGCACCATCGTGATCATCGACGATGTTCTCTACACCGGCCGCACGGTGCGGGCGGCGATCGAGGAGATCTTCGATTACGGCCGTCCCGCCCGCGTGCAGCTGGCGACGCTCGTGGACCGTGGCCATCGAGAGCTGCCGATCCGCCCCGACTACGTCGGCAAGAATCTGCCCACCTCGCGAGATCAGCGGGTCAACGTCCATGTCGAGGAGGTCGACGGTCTCGACGAGGTGACGATCGTCCCTACAACCGAAGCCAGGATGAAAGTGGCATGACCCCCCGCGTCCCGAGCGTGCCAACGATTCCCACCCCGAGCGTGCCAACGATTCCCACCCCGGGCGAGCAAGCCATCCGCACCCCAGGAGCTCCGAGTCCCGGAGGGCTTCCCAGCGACCGCCGCATCCCCACCATTCCGAGCCACCTGATCTCGATCGATGACCTCGATCGTCCCGGGATCGAGCGGATCCTCGATCGCGCCGAGTCCTTCGCGGAGGTCGCGGGGCGGGAGATCAAGAAGGTGCCGGCGCTCCGCGGGCGCACGATCGTGAACCTGTTCTACGAGGCCAGCACGCGGACGAGCTCGTCCTTCGAGCTCGCCGCCAAGCGACTCAGTGCAGACGTCGTGTCGGTCCGCTCGGCCGGCTCGAGCGTGGACAAGGGCGAATCGCTCAAGGACACGGTCCAGACACTCTCGGCTTACGATCCGGCGGCGATCGTGATCCGCTCGCCGCACGTGGGGGCCGCGCAGCTGGCGGCGGGCTGGACCGAGGCGGCGGTGATCAACGCGGGGGATGGCAAGCATGAGCATCCGACCCAGGCCCTGCTGGACGTATTCACCCTGCGGCGCAAGCTGGGCTCGCTCGACCACGCCGACATCTGGATCGTCGGGGACGTGCTCCACTCGCGGGTGGCTCGCTCGAACATCCTCGCGTTCACCCGAATGGGCGCAAGGGTGACGGTCTGCGGCCCTCCGACGCTGATTCCGCGCGAGATCGAGGCATTGGGGTGCAGAGCCACGGCCAGGCTCGACCGTCTGGCCGAGGCGGATGTCGTCTATGTCCTGCGGATGCAGCGCGAGCGGATGAACGAGGCCTTCGTGCCGTCGCTGCGCGAATACGCCGCGCGCTACCAGATCAACTCGACGCGGCTGAGGCCCGGGCAGCTGCTGATGCATCCCGGACCGGTGAACCGGGGAGTCGAGCTCTCGGGCGAGGCCATCGACTCTCCGCGAGCGCTGATCGGAAAGCAGGTAAAGGCGGGAGTCGCGGTGCGTATGGCGGTCCTGTACGAGCTGCTGGCCGGAGGAGCGCCTCGCTTGCAGGTAGCCACGGCCGCGGCGGCCGCGTGATGCGTGCCGAGCACCTGTACCGACGCTCCGCGCAGCCCTGCGAACTACTCATCCGTGACGCGCATGTGCTCGATCCCCGAGCGGGGCTCGACGCGCCGCACGACATCCTGATCCGCGACGGCCGGCTGGCCGAGCTGGGTGCGCCGGGGTCCCTGCCCGTCCCCGACAGCGGTGAGGCCGTGGAAGCGCGGGGCAAGCACGTGTTCCCGGGCTTCGTGGACCCCCACGTTCACCTGCGCACGCCGGGCCAGGAGTACAAGGAGGACATCGCGTCCGGCACCGCGGCCGCGGCCGCTGGGGGTTTCTGTGCTCTGATCGCGATGCCCAACACCCAGCCGGTCCTCGACAACGCCGCGATCCTGCGCTCGCTGATCGACACGGCCCGCGAGCAGGCGAGCGTGCCGGTGGGCTTTCTGGCCGCGATCACCCGAGGTCTGGAGGGGGGGCAGCTGACCGAGATGGCCGAGCTGCACGACGCCGGTGCCCTCGGGTTCACCGACGACGGCATGCCGGTGGTCTCGGCGGGAATGCTTCGCCGGGCGCTGCAGTACCAGCGGCTCTCAGGCGGGGTGGTGGCGCTGCACGAGGAGGACCCGGCTCTGTCGGGCGGGGGCGTGATGCATGAGGGCGCGGTATCGGCGCGGCTCGGGCTCTCGGGGATCCCGTCGCTATCGGAATCGAGCTTCGTCGCGCGCGACGCCGCTCTGGCGCGCTACGAGGACGCACGCGTGCACTTCCAACACCTCTCCTGCACGGAGTCGGTGCAGGCGCTCGCCGCGGCCAAGCAGGCCGGTGCGCGGGTCAGCGCCGAAGCGTGCCCGCACCACCTGACGCTCACCGACGATGCCGTGCGCACACTCGACAGCCGCTTCAAGATGAACCCGCCGCTGCGGACCGAGACCGACCGCCGCGCGCTCGTGGACGCGCTGCGCAGCGGGGTGATCGACTGCGTCGCCACCGACCATGCCCCCCACGCGCAGTACGAGAAGGAGGTTCCCTTCGAGCAGGCGCCGATGGGAACGACCGGCCTCGAAACCGCGTTCGCGGCCCTGTACACCGAGCTCGTGCTGCCGGGTGAGCTTGAGCTGGCGATCCTGGTCGAGCGGATGACCGCTGCAGCGGCTCTGTATGACCTCCCGACTCCGCTCATCGCCGTCGGAGCACCCGCCAATCTGTGCCTGGTAGACCTCGGCGCGTCGTTCGAGGTGGGCGTCGACGGTTACGTGAGCCGGTCGCCCAACTGCTGCTTTCACGGGCGCAGGCTCCACGGGCGCGTCGAGCTCACTCTCGCCGAAGGGTCGGTCGCCTTCTGCGCGCGCGTCCAGGCCGCGCGTGACGCGCTCAGCGCGGCACCGGCCACCACAGCGTCCAGCGCGCCGGCGCCCTTCGGCGCCGCCACGCCGTCCACCGCCCCCACCACGCCGTCCAGCGCCCCCACCGCGATATGACGAGCGCAGCCACCGCCTATGTCCTGCTCGAGGACGGCACCCGCTACGACGGGGTGGCGTGCGGTGCGGACCGCAATGCGGTCGGCGAGATCGTGTTCACCACCGCGATGTCCGGCTATCAGGAGGCGATCACCGATCCGAGCTACGCCGGCCAGCTGCTCACCTTCACGTTTCCGATGATCGGCAACTACGGGGTCTGCGGCGAGGCGATGGAGTCCGACCGGGTCCAGGCCCGCGCGGCGATCATGCGCGCCGGCGTGGATCGCGAGGATGCCCCGGGCGCCGAGGCCGGCTGGCTCGCGTGGCTCACCGACTGCGGGATCCCCGCCATCACCGATCTCGACACGCGCGCGCTCGTGCGCCGGATTCGCGACCGAGGCGCGATGCGCGGCGGAGTGTTCGCAGCCCGTGTGCCGGAGGCCCAGGCCGACGAGCTGATCGCGGCGGAGCCCCCGATGATCGGGCGTGACCTCGCCCTCGAGGTCACGCCCTCCCAGCCGCACGTGCTCGGACCCCTCGGCGAGCGCGGAACCCGGAGTCAGCCTCCCCAGAAGGACGGCGAACGTCAGCCCACCGGCGCGGGGATCCGGATCGCCCTGGTCGACACCGGCGTGAAGCGCTCGATCATCCGCAACCTGCGCGAGCGGGGCGCGACGGTCGAGCTGTACCCGTGTAGCGCGAGCGCTGCGATGCTGCTGGACCACGACCCGGACGCGATCTTCCTCGCCAACGGCCCCGGCGATCCCGCCGCCCTGCAGTACATCGTGCAGACGGTCCGCGAGCTCGTCGGCAGGCTCCCGGTGTACGGCATCTGCCTGGGGCACCAGCTCCTGTGCCGCGCCGTCGGTCTGCAGACCTACAAGCTTCCCTTCGGCCACCACGGCGCCAATCACCCGGTCAAGGACCTGAGCACCGGCAGGACCGAGATCACGAGCCAGAACCACGGCTTTGCGGTTCTCGGCCCGGACGGAGCCCGGACGATCGACGACGATGCGCCGGTCCGCTGGGAGACCGAGTTCGGGATCGCCGAGCTGACCCACATCAACCTCTACGACCGCACCGTGGAAGGACTCGCGCTTCGGGACGTCCCGGGCGCGACCGTCCAGTATCACCCCGAGGCCGGGCCGGGGCCACACGATGCGCTGCATCTGTTCGACCGGTTCATGGCGGAGATCAGGGACCGCGCGGGCGGACCGGCACCCCCCAGGTCATCCGGCGCGCCGCCGCTGCGCAGCGCTGGCGGCGAGCCGGCACGGACCGACTGATGCCGCGCCGCGACGACCTGCGCAAGATCCTCCTGATCGGCTCGGGGCCGATCGTGATCGGCCAGGCGGCCGAGTTCGACTACTCCGGCACTCAGGCGTGCCGGGTGCTGATGGACGAGGGCTACGAGGTCGTGCTGGTCAACTCCAACCCGGCGACGATCATGACCGACCCGGACCTGGCGACCGCCACCTACGTGGAGCCGCTGCTGCCCGGTCCGGTCGCCCAGGTCATCGAGCGTGAGCGTCCCGACGCGCTGCTGGCGACCGTCGGCGGCCAGACGGCGCTGAACCTGTCCAAGGCGCTGCACGAGAACGGAACCCTGGAGCGCCACGGCGTCGAGCTGATCGGCGCCGACTACGACGTGATCGACCGCGCCGAGGACCGAGAGCGGTTCCGTTCGACGATGACCCAGGCGGGTCTGCGAGTCCCCAGGAGCGCGATCGCGCACAGCCTGGCCGACGCCACCGCCGCCCTGGACGAGCTCGGACTGCCGTTGATCGTGCGCCCGGCGTTCACGCTCGGCGGGAGCGGCGGAGGGGTCCTGCGACACGCGGCCGACCTTCAGACGGTGGTCGGGCGCGGGCTGCAGGCCTCCCCGATCGGTCAGGTGCTGCTGGAGGAGTCGGTGCTGGGCTGGGGAGAGTTCGAGCTCGAAGTGATGCGCGACAGCGCCGACAACGTCGTAATCGTGTGCTCGATCGAGAACCTCGATCCGATGGGTGTCCACACCGGCGACAGCGTCTGCGTCGCGCCGCAGCAGACGCTGACCGACAGGCAGTATCAAGCCCTCCGCGACCAGGCGATCACGGTCATGCGTGCTGTCGGCGTGCAGACCGGGGGGTCTAACGTCCAGTTCGCGGTCAACCCCCAGACCGACGAGATCGTGGTCATCGAGATGAATCCGCGGGTGTCTCGCTCGAGCGCGCTGGCCAGCAAGGCGACGGGGTTCCCGATCGCCAAGATCGCGGCGCGGCTCGCTGTCGGCTACACGCTGCAGGAGATCCCCAACGACATCACCAAGGCGACGCCGGCCAGCTTCGAGCCCGCGATCGACTACTGCGTGGTCAAGTGGCCGCGATTCGCGTTCGAGAAGTTTCCCGGCGCCGAGGCCGGCCTGACCACGCACATGAAGTCCGTCGGCGAGGTGATGGCGATCGGCCGCACCTTCAAGCAGGCGTTCGCCAAGGCGATGCGCTCCCGGGAGCTCGATACCGAGCCGCACTCGCCCGCTGATCAGGCGCAGCTCCTGGATCTGGTGCAGACGCCAGGGGCCGAGCGGTTCGACCATCTGCTGCAGGCGCTGGCCCGCGGAGTATCGATCGAGCACGTCCACCGGCTGACGAGCATCGATCCATGGTTCCTGAACGAGCTCGCGGAGCTTGCCGCCGACCCCCAGGCACCGTTCCAGGGCGAGCGCACGTTCAAGTCGGTGGACACATGCGCGGCGGAGTTCTCCGCCCGCACGCCGTACTACTACTCGGCCTGGGAGCGTCCGGGAGGATCGAGGGTGAGCCACGAGGTGGTGCGCGGTCAGCGTCCGAGCGTGATGATCCTCGGCTCGGGGCCCAACCGGATCGGCCAGGGGATCGAGTTCGACTACTGCTGCGTGCATGCCGCCGCCGCCGTGCGCGAGCGGGGTCGTGACGCCGTGATGGTCAACTGCAACCCGGAGACCGTCTCAACCGACTACGACACCTCCGATCGGCTGTACTTCGAGCCGCTGACCCTCGAGGACGTGCTCGGGGTCTGTGAGGTGGAGCGGCAGCTGGACGACTGCAGCTCCGCGGTTTCGGGCGAGGCCGGATGCCGAGCGCGCGGCCAGCTCGAAGGCGTCGTGGTGCAGTTCGGCGGGCAGACACCGCTGAAGCTCGCCGCGGGGCTGCACGAGGCGGGCATCAGAATCCTCGGCACCTCGATCGACGCGATCGACCTCGCGGAGGATCGCTCACGCTTCGGGGAGCTGCTGGCGCGGCTGGACTACCGTGCGCCTCCCTACGCCACCGCAGCGTCCGCGCCCGAGGCGCTCGATCGGGCCCCCGAGGTCGGCTTCCCCCTCGTCGTGCGCCCGAGCTACGTCCTCGGCGGACGGTCGATGGAGATCGTCTACAACCTCGAGGGCATGCGCGACTACCTGCGGCGCGTCGGCCCGCCGGCAGGCCGCGCGATCTACCTCGACCGCTTCCTCGAGGACTCGATCGAGATCGACGTCGACGCGATCTGCGACGGCGCCGAGGTCTGGATCGCCGGGATCATGCAGCACGTCGAGGAGGCCGGGATCCACTCCGGGGACTCGGCTTGCGTGCTCCCGCCTCACGCGCTCGGAGAAGAGATGCTCGCGCAGATCCGAGCGCAGACCGCCGGGATCGCGCTGGCGCTCGGGGTGGTCGGGCTGCTCAACGTCCAGTTCGCGATCCATGGTGTCGATGGTCTGCACGTCATCGAGGCCAACCCGCGAGCATCGCGAACCGTGCCGTTCGTCTCCAAGGCGATCGGATTACCGGTCGCCCGCTTCGCCTGCCGGGTGCTGCTCGGCGAGCGGATCGGCGACCTCGGCCTGCCGGGCGAGGTGGCGCCCAGCCACGTGTGCGTGAAGGAGGCGGTGCTTCCGTTCGACCGCTTCGCCGGCGCCGACTCGCTGCTCGGCCCCGAGATGCGCTCCACCGGCGAGGTGATGGGCATCGCCCACGACTTTCCGACCGCGTTCGCGAAGGCCCAGGCGGCGGCCGGGGCAGGGCTCCCCAGCACCGGCACCGTGATCATCACGGTCGCGGATCGCGACAAGCCGGCGGCGACGGGAATCGCGGCTTCGCTGCACGACCTTGGCTTTCAGATCATCGCGACGGTGGGCACCGCGCAGGCGATCCGCCGGATGGGGATCCCCGTCGAGGCGATCAACAAGATCGGAGAAGGCTCACCGCACGTCGCCGACTGGATCGAGCAGGGTAGGGTCAACCTCGTGGTCAACACGCCGGTGGGAACCGGCGCCCGTGTCGACGGCTATGAGATCCGCGCGGCCGCAGTGACGCGTCGCATTCCGTGCATCACCACGATGGCGGGCGCAACGGCCGCCGCACGTGCGATCGAGGCCGCCAGAAAGGGCGAGCCAGAGGTGCTCTCGCTGCAGGAGCTCCACCTGCGCGAGCGAGAGGCGAGTTGAGGCCCGCATCGAAAAAGCCCCTGCAAACTTTGACTATTGTCGCAACCACCATCAAGGATGCTCGACCTCAGCTTGAGGTCGAGTCGAATTGCGCGGATTGGCTTTGATCGGCCCGGTCCACGATGTATAGTCGCCGCCCATGCCACCGACCAGCGAATCGCTGTCCAAGCCCATCGCTGCGCCGGAACGCTCGCTCGGACAGCGCATGGATGCGCTCGCCCGCGCGAACGACATCCGCAGCCGCCGAGCCCAGCTCAAGCGCGACCTCAAGGCCGGTCGCCAGCCGATCCACGAGCTGCTGCTGGCCCCGCCTGATTACCTCGAGACGGCGAAGGTCTTCGATCTGCTACTCGCCGTGCCCAAGTACGGTCGCGTGAAGGTCAACAAGATCCTCACCGGATGCCGGATCTCGCCGAGCAAGACGATCGGCGGGCTCTCCCAGCGCCAGCGGACGGAGCTCGTCGCCCTGATGCGCCGCTGAGGGAAAGCGTCGGGGGCGTCGCGCAGGGCCTGTGGCACGGGTATTCGTGATCACCGGACCATCCGGGGTGGGAAAGGGCACGCTGATCCGCGGGCTGCTTGAACGGATTCCGGAGCTGGAGCTGTCGGTGTCCGCGACCACGCGGGCATCGCGACCGGGGGAGCGCGACGGAGTCGACTACCACTTCATGAGCCCTCGGGAGTTCGAGCGCCACATCGCCGCCGGGGACTTCGTCGAGCACGCCCGTTACTCGGGCAATCGCTACGGGACGCTGCGCAGCGAGCTCGAGCTCGAACGCCGGCTCGCGGCCGGGATTCCGGTGGTGCTGGAGATCGAGCTGCAGGGCGCTCGTCAGGTGCGGGCGGCGCTCCCCGATGCGGTGGCGGTGTTCATCGCCCCGCCCTCCCGCGAGGCGCTCCGCGCTCGCCTGGTCGGCAGGGGAACCGACGCACCCGAGCAGGTCGGGGAGCGGATGGCGACGGCCGAGCACGAGCTGCAAGCCCAGCCCGAGTTCGCGCACGTGGTCGTAAACGATCGGCTCGAGGACGCCACCGAAGAGCTGGCGAGGATCGTGCGCGCGGCGCTCGGCCGGGAGCAGGGCGAACGGCGCTCCGAAGGCCGCTAGAGCCCTCGGTCCCGTATCGCTACTCTTCTCCACACCCGACAGAGGACGTCCCCTTGATCTCACCCCGTATCGACAAGCTGCTCGAGAACGTCGACTCCGACTACGCCAGCGTCGTCGTGGCCGCCAAGCGCGCGCGCCAGATCAACTCCTACTACCACAACCTCGGCGAAGGGACCTTCGACGAGTTTCCGCCGCCGATGGTCGACACGCGCTCGAAGAACTACCTGACGATCGCCCTGGAGGAGGTCGCGCAGGGCAAGATCAAGTACCACTACCGCTAGGCCCAACCGGTGCGGTTGCTCCTCGGCGTGAGTGGTGGGATCGCGGCTTACAAGGCACTGGAGACGGCCCGTCTGGCCGTCATTGCCGGGCACGCCGTTCGCGTGATCCAGACCTCGACGAGCGAGCGCTTCGTCGGGCGGGCCTCGTTTGAGGCCATTACCGGAGCCCCGGTCCTCACGAGCGAGTTCGAGCCCGACCCGGCCCGCGGGTCCTATCCCGGCGAGGCGCCTGCGCCCTGGACACCGATCAGTCACCTGGCGCTGGTGGCGCGGGCCGACGTGTACCTGATCGCCCCGGCGAGCGCCAACACGATCGCCAAGCTCGCCCATGGGCAGGCCGACAACCTGCTCACCACGGCGGCGCTCGCGGCCACCTGCCCGGTCGCGGTGGCCCCAGCGATGAACCACCACATGTACGCCAACGCCGCCACGCAGGCCAACGTCAGGGTGCTCTCCTGTCGTGGCGTCACGATCCTGGCCCCGCAGGAAGGTGAGCTCGCCTCACGCGGCGAGCATGGCCTCGGCCGGCTGGCGGAGCCCGCGATGCTGCTTGAGGCCTGTGAGCGACTGAGGTCCCCCTCGACCGGCGAGGAACGCTCATGGGCGGGGCTGCGGGTGCTGGTGAGCGCCGGGGGGACACGCGAGCCGATCGACAGCGTGCGCTTCCTGGGCAACCGGTCCTCGGGCCGGATGGGCATCGCGCTCGCGGCCGCGGCGCGGGACGCCGGCGCGGAGGTGACGCTGGTCGCCGCCAACGTGGCGGTCAGCGCGCCGACCGGCGTCCGCGTGATCGAAGTTGTCACCGCTGCCGAGATGCAGCGGTCCTGCGAGCAGGAGTTCGGCGCCTGCGACGTTCTGCTGATGGCGGCCGCGGTGGCCGACTTCCGCCCCCGCCGGCCGGCTGAGGGCAAGCTCAAGAAGGACACGGTGGTGCCGACGATCGAGCTCGAGCCGACGGCGGACGTCCTGAGCTCGCTGTCCGCCCGCCGGGGCTCCGGCCAGGTGCTCGTGGGCTTTGCCGCCGAGCATGGCCCTGTGGCCCTCGAGCACGGCCGGGCGAAGCTTGAGCGCAAGCATCTGGACGCGGTGGTGGTCAACGACATCTCGCGTCCGGGTATCGGCTTCGACGCGTCCGAGAACGAGGTCACGATCCTGGTCACCGGCGGCCGCGAGCGCCATGTGGGGCGCGCGAGCAAGGACCGGATCGCACGGGCGGTGCTCGACGAGATCGAGGAGCTGCGCTCCCTGAGGGACGGAACCGAGAGAACCGGTGCTGGAGCCCGAGCCTTCGCCCGCAGCGGCGCAAGCGGCGTCTGAACGCTCCGCGGCCCTCGTCGGGCGGCTGGGGGCGAACATCACGCGAGCGGTGCAGATCCGCCCGCTGACGCTGAGCCACCTGCTCATCGCCGTGATCGCGGAGGGTCACGTGCTGATCGAGGATTATCCGGGCGTGGGCAAGACCGCCCTGGCGCGAGCCCTGGCCCGCTCGATCGACTGTCAGTTCGCGCGGGTGCAGTGCACCTCGGATCTGCTTCCGGCCGACGTGGTGGGAACCAACGTCTACGACCAGCGCGAGCAGCGCTTCGAGTTCCGGCCGGGGCCGGTGTTCGCGAACGTCGTGCTGGTCGACGAGATCAACCGGGCCTCTCCACGGACCCAGTCGGGACTGCTCGAGTGCATGCAGGAGCGCTGCGTCACGGTCGACGTGCACACCCACGAGCTCGCGCGTCCGTTCGTCGTGCTAGCGACCCAGAACCCGATCGAGTACGAGGGCACCTATGCGCTTCCCGAGGCCCAGGTCGATCGGTTCATGGTCCGCATCTCGCTGGGCTATCCCGCTCGCGGGGACGAGGCGGCGATGCTCGCCGACCACCAGGCCGCGGACAAAGTGCAGTCGCTCGTGCCCGTCGCAACCGCCGCCGAGCTCCTCGCCGCCCAGAACGCCGCGACCCGCGTGCTCGCCTCCGAGGCGCTGCGCAACTACGTGGTGGCGCTCCTGTGGCGCACGCGCGAGGACCCACGCGTGGATCTCGGCGCGAGCCCTCGTGCCGGATTGATGCTGCTCCGAGCCGCCAAGGCGCGGGCGATGATCCACGGGCGCACCCATGCGCTTCCCGACGATGTCCAGGCGCTCGTCGAGCCGGTCCTCGCCCACCGCCTCGTGCTGGCGGCGGAGTCTCCCCGCGGTGGCGCCCGGGAGGTGCTGGCCGACGCGATCGCCTCGGTTCGGGCGCTGTGATCAGGCGGGCCGCGCCGCTTACGCTGACCGGCGTCGCGCTGACCCTGGTGGCGTTCACCTTTGACGCCGCACCCCTGTTCGTCGTCGGGATCGCATTGGCGACGCTCGGACTGGGAGCGCCGGCGTGCGTGTGGTGCAGCGCCCGCGGAACCGGAGTACAACGGCATCTGAGCGCCCAACGGGTGCTCGAGCAGGAGCCGCTGCGGGCGACGTTCGAGGTCCGGCGGGGTCGTCTGCCTCTGGCCCGATGGGAGCTTCGCGATCCCCTCGCGTCGGCGCCGGTGCGTTTCCCGCGCGCCGGACGGACGGTCACGATCACGGTGAGCGCTCGCTTCGAGCGGCGTGGACGTCGGCGACTGGACCCGCCGTCGCTGGTCCTGGGCGATGCCCTCGGAGTGGCCCAGATCCACCGTGTGGGCACCGGCGGGTCCCAGGAGCTGATCGTGCTCCCGCGCACCGAACCGGTGCGCTGGAGCCACTCGGCCGGGAGCGGGGGAGGGGGTCAGAGCAGTCCACCGGGTCGCACCCCCGCGGCGAGCGACCTCGACGGACTTCGCCGCTACCGGCCGGGTACCCCCGCCTCGCGGATCCACTGGCCGGCGCTGGCTCGCGGCGCCGGCCTGCTCGAGCGCCGGCTGGAGCCCGACCCCGAGATTCGTCCCCTGATCGTCCTCGATGCTCGGGGGTCAGGGCCCGGGGAGCTGGTCGACGCCGCGGTGCGGGCGGCGGCGTCGCTGGCGCTCGAGCTGGCCCGGGCGGGCGGCTGCGGCTTGCTGCTTCCCGGGGAGCGCCGGCCGATCGCCATCGGTCCCGAGCTGGCGGCCTGGGACGGCGCCCAGATCCGGCTCGCCCTGGTCCAGGGAGGGCCGCTGGCCCCGGCGCCGATGCTCCGCCATGCCCCTCCGGGCCCGGTCTACTACGTCGCCGCGCGCGCTCTCGGGCACCGGCCCGCGGCGCTGCGGGCTCGCCACGCTCACAGCGCCTTCGTGCTCGTAGTTGCGCACCCGCTCGCCGCCCAGATCCCCGGGCCGCCCCGCCGGGCCCTGTTCACCGTCTGTGGGTGCAGCGGGTTCAGGCTGACCGGCGCCTCGGGCGAGGTCGACTCCAGGTCCCACGCCGCATGAGTGACGGCGGAGCTCCAGCCGGCCTGAGGGCAGGACCAATCGCCGTCGGCACGGGTGCAGGCGAGAGCGCCGACGGGCGATCGCTGGTGCGCCTGCTCACCTTCGCCGCGCTCGGGCTCTACGGGATCCTGCGGTGGGCCACCCTGCTGAGACACCCGCCGACCTGGCGGCTGCTCGCCCTGCTCGCGCTCGCGCTCGTGCTGAGCGGGGTCGTGACGGCGCTCAGGCCCCGTCACCGGCCTGCGGCGCTGCTCTGCTCGGCGATCGCCGTGCTGGCGATCCTTCCGCTCGCGGGGATCCCCCTGCAGTGGGTCCTCGAGGTTCGCGTCGCGGTGATCGTACGAGCGGTCGGCGAGGGGCTCTCGGCGCTGCCGGGAGTTCTCCTTCCCTACCTGGGTGCGGACGCTCCGATCAGGATCGTGATCGTGCTCGGCGCCGCCGTGCTGCTGCTCGACGCAGCGCTGCTGTGCGGGTTCGCCCCGGGAGGTCGGGGCGAGGTCGGGCGAATGGCTGCGGCCCTGCCGCTGCTCGCCCTCGCCGTCGTGCCCTCCACCCTCTCCCGGCCACAGCTGCCCTATCTCCAGGGAGCGGTGCTGCTGGGATTGCTGCTGGCGTTCGTGTGGGGGGAGCGAATCGATCGCGACCGTCTCCCGTCCGCCCTCGCCCTCGCCGGGTGCGCCGCGGTGCTGGCGCTGGTGGCGGCGCCGGCGCTCGACCCCCACCGGCCGTGGCTCAACTACGAGGCGCTCGCCGGGACCGTCGCCAGCCCGGGCACGGAGAGGTTCGACTGGTCCCAGCGCTATGGGCCGCTGCGCTGGCCGCAGACGGGTCGCGAGGTCCTCGAAGTGCGGGCCGTGCGCCCCGAGTACTGGAAGACGGAGGATCTCGACGTGTTCGACGGCCAGGGCTGGGTCCGGGGGAGCGGGGTGCCCACGGTGCCGCTGGCACCCGCCGACCGCAGCGCGCGGGCGCGTTGGACCCAGACGCTGCGGGTGAGAATCCGTGGGATGCGGAGCACCGACGTGATCGCCGCCGGACTCGCGGCGCGCCCCACGCGCCTGTCCGGCTCGCTGCTCGCGGGGTCCAGCCCGGGGACGTGGCGGACCGCGACCCCGCTGGCACCCGGTGACAGCTACCTGGTCAGGGCCTACGCTCCGCATCCGACATCGGCGCAGCTTGGAGCCATCGCCCGGAGCGAGCTCACCGCCGCGGCACACGAGCAGTCTGAGCAGCTGTCGTCCTACCTCTCGGTCCCGTTCGCCCGTTTGCGCTATGCCCCCGCGTTGGCGCTCGCGCGCCGGCTCGCGCGCCGGGCACCGACTCCCTACGCGTACGTGATCGCCGTCGAGCGTCATCTCGCGCGCGGGTTCACCTACGACGAGAATCCGCCGCCGAGCCGGTACCCGCTCGAGAGCTTCCTCCTGGACTCCAGGCGCGGCTACTGCCAGCAGTTCGCCGGCGCGATGGCGCTGCTGCTGCGGATGGGTGGGGTCCCCGCCCGCGTGGCCGTCGGCTTCACCACCGGCAGCTACGCGCCGGGGCACCGTTGGCTGGTCAGCGACATCGATGCCCACGCCTGGGTCGAGGCCTGGTTCCCCCACTACGGGTGGGTGCGATTTGATCCGACCCCGGCGGCGGCGCCCGCCCGCGGCGGAGCGACGCCAGCGCTGCCCAGCCGTGGTGCCGGGCAACCCGATGCGGTCGCTGCACAGCACGCGCACCGACGGGTCCCGATCCCGCGTACCACTGCGGCGCCCGCGCACCCGCACGCCGGCTCGCGGGCAGCTGACCCCCTGCTGCCGAGCGCCGTCGCGGCGATCGCGGTGATGGCGATGCTCGCGATGGTCGTGGGCATCTGGCGCCAGACCCGGTATCGCGATGCTGGTGACATCGACGCCCTTGTGGCCGAGCTCGAGCGGGCGCTGGCCCGCTGCGGAGCTCCGCTCGAGCCCGGCGTCACGCTCGCCGTGCTCGAGCAGCGGTGGAGCGCCAGCCCGCAGGCTGGCGCCTACCTGGCCGCGCTGCGCCTGGCCCGCTTCGGCACCGGCGGCGAGCTACCGAGCCGGGGCGGGCGGCGCGCGCTTCGCCGGTGGCTGCGGGTGGGACTGGGCCCGATCGGACCGCTGCAGGTGCTGTGGGCGCTGCCACCTCGCCTCCCGCGCCGCGGCGGGAAGGACCAGCTGGCCCTCGCGCGAGCGCGCGAGCGCGCTTGACGCTCCTAAAATCACGCCGATGGACGACGTGTACGAGCTCTTCTGCCGCGGCACGGCGCTGCTCGAGGCCGGGCACCACCATCAGGCGACGATCCCGCTCGCCCAGGCGCGTGACCTGGCTCCCGACAAGACCTCGATTCGGGAGGCGCTCGGCCGGGCGCTGTTCCACGCCCAGCGCTACGAACCGGCGGCGGCCGAGTTCCAGGCCGTGATCGACCGTGCGCCCACCAACGATTACGCGCTCTTCTGCCTCGGACGCTCGCTGCAGATGCTCGGCCGCCACGCCGACGCGCGCCAGCCACTGGCGCTGGCGGCGTGCCTGCAGCCCGGACGCCGTGACTATCGGGTCTACCGCGATCGCGCCCGTGCCGCAGCCGCCCGCAGCCAGGGGTAGGGAGGCCTGGTGCTACCCTGATTGGACAGCTTTCGCGCCGGGCGCTTTCCCGGTGGACGTACCGGAAGCGGGCGCTCGCCCGCTTCTTTTTATTGATGGAGGAGATCGTGAGTGCACTCCAGACCGAGATCGAAGACCGCCTCGCCGCCGCCGAGCCCCAGCTCGAGGTGCTGCTGGCCGAGGTCGTGTCGGGATCCACGCTGCGCCTGTTCGTCGATCACCCGGATGGCGTCACGCTCGCGCTGTGCGAGCGAGTCTCCGCGCACTTGAACGACTACCGCGAACGGTATTCGCTCGAGGTCTCCTCCCCGGGTCAGGATCGACCGCTGAGCAAGCCCCAGCACTTCGCGCGCTTCCTCGGACGCCAGGCCCGTGTCCGGCTGCGCAACGCGCCCGAGGGTCACAAGAGCCTCACCGGGGAGCTGGTCGGCGCCTCTGAGCGGGATGTCACGATCGCCGCCCGCGACGGTGTTGTGACGATTCCCTACGAGCAGATCGTTCGCTCCAACCTCGTCCCAGGAGATTGAGCCCATGTCCAAGGAGATCGTGGAAGCCGTACGAGGCCTGGCTGCGGAGAAGAACATCTCCCATGAGAAGCTGATGGAGGCGCTCGAGGACGCGCTCCTGTCCGCGTACAAGAAGACGCCCGGCTCGGCGCCCTACGCGAAGGTGGAGATGGATCGTGAGAGCTGCGACTTCATCGTCTGGGAGCTGAAGATCCCGCCGGAGCTCGAGGAGCAGCTGCTGGTGGAGGCGAGCACCGATCAGGAGCCCGCGGTGGACCCCGAGACGGGGGAGATGCGCGAGCCGCCCGAGCCCGAGATCGACCTCGAGAAGCTCAAGGAGTACGAGGACCAGATCGAGACCGCGGACGTCACGCCTCACGACTTCGGCCGCATCGCCGCCCAGACGGCCAAGCAGGTGATCCTGCAGCGGATCCGCGAGGCCGAGCGTGACATGATGTACGAGGAGTACCGCGATCGCGTCGGCGAGTTGATCACGGGGATCGTCCAGCAGTCCGACTCCCGCTACACGCTCGTCTAGCTCCGCGAGCGGGTCGAGGCGCTGCTGCCCAAGTCAGAGCAGGTCGACGGTGAGCGCTACGACCACTCGCAGCGGATCAAGGCCGTGATCAAGGATGTCTCGAACTCGACCAAGGGACCGAGCATCATCGTCTCGCGACGGGATCCCGAGCTGATCAAGTCGCTGTTCGAGCTCGAGGTTCCCGAGATCGCCGACGGACTGGTCGAGATCACCGGCGTGGCGCGCGAGCCCGGGTACCGGTCGAAGATCGCCGTGGTCTCCCACATCGACGGGGTGGATCCGGTCGGGGCCTGCGTCGGGCCTCGTGGATCACGCGTGCGCATGGTCGTCTCCGAGCTGCGCGGCGAGAAGATCGACATCATCCCCTACAACGACGAGCCCGCCCGGTTCGTGGCCAAAGCGCTGTCACCGGCCAGGGTGAGGGAAGTACTCGTGGACGACGCCGGCAAGCAGGCCACGGTGATCGTTCCCGACGACCAGCTCTCGCTGGCGATCGGGCGCGACGGCCAGAACGCCCGTCTCGCCGCCCGCCTCAAGGGTTGGCGCGTCGACATCAAGTCGGAGACTGATTTCTCGCGTGAGGATGGCGACATCGAGTACGAGGGCGAAGAGGAATTCGACGGCCGCTGCATGGCGATCCTCTCCAATGGCCGCCGCTGCCCCAACGCCGTGATTCAGGGGTCCGCCTACTGCGGCCTGCCCCAGCACCAGGCGCTGGGCAGATTCGATACCAACGAGGTTGCGGTGCTCTCCGGGCTCGTCGATGACGAAGTGACGACGCTCGCCAGCGCGGACTCCGACGATGCAACCGTCGCCCCGATCGTCGAGCGGGCCAGCGCAGCCTTTCAGGAGGCCCAAGCCGAGGCGCAGGCCGAGGAAGAGATCGAGGCGTCCGAGGAGCAGGCCGAGGAGGCCGAGTCAGAAGAGGCTGTTGCCGAGGAGGAGACCGAGCCAGAAGAGGAGGCCGCCGAGGGGGAGGCGTCCGAGGAGAGCGAATCCGAAGAGAAACTCGAAGAGGTCGAGGAGGCCGCGGAGGAGCTCGAGCAGGACGCCGACGAGGCCGTCGAGGAAGTCGAGCAGGCCAGCGACGATGCCGAGTCGGAGGCGGAGGACCTCGAGAAGGTGGCTGACCAGCAGGAGGCCGGCGAAGTCCCCGCGCCGGTGGAGGAACGCAGCGAGTAGATGGCGCGCAAGCGGGTCCACGAGATAGCCAAGGCG
>JBPCPO010000051.1:0-7443 GCA_050999075.1 Solirubrobacteraceae bacterium | reverse complement strand
CGAAGATGCGCCTCAGATCCCGGCGCACGAACAGCGCGTGGGCGAGCTCGCCGAGCACCCCGAGCGGGAGCGCGTACTCAACCCAGTCGCGCACGAGCGTCGTCTCGCCCTGCGCCACGAACTCGTGGCGGTGGTGCCACAGGTGGTAGGGACCGTGTACCTGCCGGTCGGAGAAGCCGCGGCTGGGATCCCACGTCTCGATCCGCGAGGTCCAGCGGAAGGGCACCGCGTACAGGCGAAGCCGGTAGTCGATCGTGGTTCCGGCCCCCATCTCGATCGGATCGGGCGTGAGCACCTCGAAGCTCAACCACCGAGGCGTTATCCGCTCCAGGTTGCGGGCCTCCGAGAAGAAGGAGAAGACCTCAGTCCGAGGGCGATGGAGGACCTGCTCGCGCTCGAGTCGATATATCGTCTTCTCCCTCATGCTCGGTCGAGCACGTCGCGCAGCGCTGCCTCGACCTCTGGGTGGCGAAAGTCATACCCCAGGTTCCGCAGCCGCTCGGGAATCGGGCGTTGACCCGCGATGACCGTCTGCGCCATCTCTCCGTAGAGCAGCTTCAGCGCCAGGGCCGGGACCGGCAGCACGGCCGGGCGCCCGAGCGCGCGACCAAGCGCCCGCGTGAATTCCGCGTTGGTCACCGGGTTGGGGGCGGTCAGATTCACAGCCCCGCGGATCTCACGGCCATCCAGGCAGCGCAGCAGCGCGCCGACGACGTCGTCCAGGTGCACCCACGGGACGTACTGTCGCCCGCCCGCGACCGGACCGCCGAGACCGAGGCGAAAGATCGGGAGCATCTTGGCCAGCGCTCCGCCACTCGGGGAGAGCACCACCCCGGTGCGGGTGAGGACGACGCGGGCCTGCTGCGCGGCGGCGAGCGCCTCCTGCTCCCAGGCGAGCACCACGTCGGCGAGAAAATCCGACCCGGGAGGTGCCTCCTCGTCCAGCGGCTGCTCGTCCCGCGGTCCGTAGAAGCCGGATGCTGACTGCGAGATCAGCGTGCTCGGACGCTGTGACGCCGACAGGGCCAGCAGTCCGGCCACGAGCGACCGCGTACCGATCACGCGGGAGTCGCGAATCGCGCGCTTGGCCTCCGCCGTCCAGCGCTGAGCGATCGGCTCCCCCATCAGGTTCACCACCGCGTCGGCACCCCGCAGCGCGGCCGCAGGGGGAGCCGCGGACGGGTCAGGCCAGGTGTGGATGGCAACCTGCTCGCCAAGGGCCCGCCGTCCGCGGTGCTCGTCACGGGTCAGCGCCACGACGTCGTCACCGCGGGCCAGCAGCGCGTCCGTGAACGCGCGCCCGATCATCCCCGTCGCGCCGGTGAGCACCACCCGCGTCACAAGCTCACCACGGAGAACTTCCTGCTCCTGGGTTGCTCTGCAGCCACCGAATCACCATACCCGCCCTTCCGGGCCGCGAACCAACCGGCCCTGGTCATACACCTTTGGTACACCTCAGGATCGGGCTCGACTCGACGTGCCAGCAGTCGGGCCCGCCTCGCTCAGCGCCTCCCGGCCCGGAGGCTCGTCGAAGCTGGCGGCTGGGCTCGCCGCCACGATGCCGGTCGGGTTGATCATCGGATGGGTGCGGTAGTAGTGCGCGCGGATCTCGTCGAAGTCAACCGTCTCGGCCACGCCCGGCCACTGGTACAGGTCGCGCGCGTACGGCCACAGGTGCTCGTACTCGACGAGCTTGCGGATCGAGCACTTGAAGTGCACCTGGTACACGGCGTCGAACCGCACCAGGGTCGTGAACAGCCGCCAGTCGGTCTCCAGGGGCTGGGGACCGAAAAGGAAGCGGCGGTCGGCGAGCCGGCGGTCGAGATCATCGAGGGTCTGGAACAGACCGTCGACTTCGCGTTCGTAGACCGCCTGACGAGTCGAGAAGCCGGTCCGATAGACGGCATTGTTGACCCCCTCGTAGATCTCCTCGTTCAGCGCATCGATCTCCGCGTGCATCCGTTCGGGATAGAGCGCTACGGGATGCTCGGCGAGGGGGGCGAACACGGTGGCGAGCATCCGCAGGATGTCGGCCGACTCGTTGCCGACGATCATCCCCTGGTGCCGGTCCCACAGGACCGGCACGCTGACTCGCGCCTCGTAGCCGGGATCGGTCGCGATGTAGGCCTCGCTCAGGTACCGGAAGCCGTTGACCTGGTCCGTGTAATCGCCGCCGGTGAACGCCCAGCCACGGCGGTCGCGGACCGGGTCGAGGTACGAGACGCCGATCGCCTCCTCGAGCCCCATCAGCCGGCGGCCGATCAGCGTCCGGTGAGCCCACGGGCAGGCGCGGGCAACGTACAGGTGGTAGCGACCGGACTCGAGCGCGAAGCGGCTCGTGCCGTCGGCGGTGACCCGGTCACGGAACGAGCTCTCCTGGCGCTTGAACGAGCCGTCGCCGCCGCTTTCGCGCCCGAGGGAGAAGGCATCGATCTCGACGCGCATCGGCACAGGATAGAAGACGGGTCGAGCGCTTCCTGGCCCTCCATCGTCCCGGGCAGCCGATGCTGCGGGCGGACCCCTGGGGTGCCGGCTCGATCTGCCTGCTCGCGTCGCTCGGGTTCGCAGCGCTGGCCATGACTAGCAGCGGCTTCGCCGCTACGCTCGGCCGCGTCGACGGATCCGTGACTCGCGAGGAGGGGCTCGCGCACGCCGCCGAGATGGTTGCCGCGACCGGCCTACCGGTTTCCGCCGAGCTCGAGAACAGGTTCGTCGACGCTCCGGAAGGGCTCGCCGAGACGGCAGGGACGGCGGCTGGAATGCGAACCTAGATATGATCCTGTCGTGTCTCCGAGGTTCAGCTGGAGCCGCGCCTGGCGACGTGTCCTCGTCTATTTCGGTCTTGCCGAGCCACAGGTTCCGCGACGCCAGTCGCGCCCGTGGGTGCAGGCCGCAGTGGCTGCCGGGTACGTCATCGTCGGTGCATATTGGCTTGTGACAGCCGCCCTCGGCGCCGGCTCGATATTCCGGTGGCTGGTCGGCACTGCGTTCCTGGTTCTGGCCGTCGGCTCCTTCTGGCAGGCACGCGGGCGGCAACGAAATTGAGAAGCTGCTGCTCGCGTCCCTGAGCTGACTCAGCCGTGCTCGAGGCCCGGCGAGGCCCAGCGCCGCGTCCTGTCAGACGGGCTGGTGAGCCCGCTGGGCGCGTAGAGCGTCCAGTAACGCCGCTGGCAGTTGGGCACTGGATCGGCGCCGTGATTGACGCGGCACGGGTCCCCCGCGAGCGGGGCACGTACGGGTTCGGCGTCGGCGCAGCGCACTGATTGCAGGCCGCGAGCGACCGGCCAGATCCGTTCGCACCGACGTCTCGGTCATTGGCGATGCGGCGGGTCCGGAGCGGCGCAACCCAATGTCGGTCTAGTCGATCAGCCCCTTGCGGCGGAGCTCTTCGCGGGCGGCTTCGGTCTTTCGCAGTCCATCGAGGTTCATCGCGCGCAGCACCGTGGGCGTCTTGGTGAACTGGATCTCTGCGTAGTCGACGAGTTGGACGTGATTGCCCCACGGATCGCGGAAGTCGACCGAACCCGAGGCAGATACCGATACGCCGGCCTGCTCGAGCTCTGCTCGGACGCTCTCCTTGTCGTCGACCACGAGCCCGAAGTGGCGGGCGTCATCGGCGCCCTGCCGGCGTCCGGACGCGAGCGCGATGAACTGATCACCCAGGTCGATGAACGCCATCGCCGTCCCCGCGCGGCCACGAAGCTCGAACTCGAGAAAGCGTCCGTACCACCGAAGAGCCTCATCGACATCCCCGACTTCCAGGACGACATGGTTTATCCCCACAGCGCGCGCCACCGTCACCGAGCCTACCGATTCACTGTGCGCGCGCGGGCGCCGTCGAGGCCCCAGGAGACGATCCGCTCCGGATGGATCCGGATCATGGGCTCGGGGTGCTCGATCGCTTCGGCGCGCCCGCGGATCTCGATCGCGCGCGGGCGCCACGGGTTCGTGCTGGCGAGATCGTCGATGATGATCGCCGCGCGCCCGCTGCGGGCGACGTCGCGGAACTTCTTGGTCTTCTCGAGCTGCCGGCCGCCGACGTCGATGGTGTCGTGCTCGGCGTTGTGGGTCCAGCCGACCGGGACGACGTGCGGCGTCCCGTCCTGGCCGACGGTGGCGATTCGGGCCAAGCGGCGCTGGCCGTTCATGTATTCGAGCTCTGGATCGGTGAAGACGCTCATCTCGCCTCTGGGAGAGTAGAGTTATTTGTGCAAGCAATCCGATGGGGCGCATCGGTTGAGCCGGGCCCGGGCCCATCTCGGCGCGGTATTGGGGCCGTGGGAAGCCGCGGAGTACGCTCGCGATGAGCATGGACGCTGACCGCAGCCAGCGCGCGACGATCTTCGGGCAGGTCGCCGAGCTCTACGATCGGTGGCGTCCGGGCTACCCTGATGCCCTCTACGCCGACGTGCTCGAACTCGGCCCGGGCGGACGCGTTCTCGAAGCTGGCGCAGGGACCGGGCGGGCCACGCTGGCCCTTGCCCAGCGTGGCGCATCGATTGTCGCGGTGGAGCCCGACGCGGCGATGGCGGCGCTCGCACGGCGGCGCACGCAGGGAATGGCGGTCGAGGTGGAGGAAGCGAGCTTCGAGGACTGCGCCGTGGCGAGCGATGCGTTCGATCTCGTCGCCGCGGCACAGTCGTGGCACTGGGTAGACGGCGCCCGCGGAGCACTGGTCGCCGCCCGGGCGCTGCGTCGCGATGGATCGCTGTGTCTGTGGTGGAATCGGCCTCGTGAGCTCGCCGGCCCCGTGTGGGACGCGATCCACGAGGTCTATGCGGAGCACGCTCCCGGGCTGGATCGCCGTGCCACGTTGGCCCAGCAGCCCGAGCGGGAACGGCAGATCGACCCCGCGCCGGGATTCGGGCCGTGGACCCGACGCGCCTACGACTGGTCAACCACCTATGACGCCGAGAGCTACGGCGGGCTGGTGCAGACCCATTCCGACCATCTGCAACTGCCACCAACCCAGCGTCAGCGGCTCATCGACGCGATCGGTAATGCCATCGACGACACCGGCTCCGGTCGGCTGGAATACCGATATCGCGCCGTTCTCCTGACCGCGCAGGTCCGCTGAGCACCAATCGCGCCCCGGCTCAGACATCGTCCGGAGTGTGCCAGCTAGATTGAGGGCATGCCTAGCCGCGTGCCGCTCGGCCGCTTCCACGTCAACCGCCTCGGGTTCGGCGCGATGCAGCTGCCCGGTCCCGGCGTGTTCGGCCCACCCCGCGACCACGACCAGGCGATCGCCGTCGTTCGTCAGGCCGTCATGCTGGGCGTCGATCACATCGACACGGCCCAGTTCTACGGCCCGAACGTCGCCAACGAGCTCCTGCACGAGGCGCTGCACCCTTTCCCCGACGACCTGGCCTTGGTCAGCAAGGTCGGGGCACGGCGCGACGACAACAAGGCGTGGCTGCCCGCCGACCGCCCGGACGAGCTGCGCAGCGGCATCGAGGACAACCTGCGTACGCTCGGGGTGCAGCAGCTCGCCGCCGTGAACCTGCGCCTGATGGACCCCGGGCACGAGACCGGCGTCAGCTTCGACGACCAGCTGGGCGCCATGGCGCAGGCCCGCGATGACGGCCTGATCGGCGCCGTGGGGCTGAGCAACGTCTCCCGCGAGCAGCTCCTGCACGCGCTGGACACGACGCCGATCGCCTGCGTGCAGAACCCACTGAACGTGGTCGACCGCGCGTCGCTCCCCGTGCTGCACGAGTGTGCCGCCCGCGGCATCGCCTTCGTCCCGTTCTTCCCGCTGGGCTCTGCCTTCGATCCGAGCAAGCCGGTGCTCTCCCATCCGGGCGTCACCTCGACCGCGCAGCGGCTGGAGGTCACGGCGTCGCAGGTTGCGCTGGCGTGGCTGCTCGCCCTTTCGCCGAGCATCCTGCTCATCCCGGGCACCTCCTCGCTGGCGCATCTGGCCGAGAACCTGCGCGCCGGCGAGATCGAGCTCGACGCCGTGGCGCTGGCCGCGCTGGACACGCCGACCCTCTACTAGACACTCGGATTGACCACCGATCCGGCCGGTGGCGGACCGTGGCCCTTTTGCTCGGAGTCGAGCACAGGATTCAGCACCCGTCGCGAGCTGGCGGCTGTGTGAGCTGCCCGGTCTCGTAGAGGTCGGTGATGCTGAACGTGGGCGTCGCCGACGAGACATAGCTGAGCATCCCGGTGCCGGTATTTACGATCCCGTGCAGGGCACGAGACGGCACGTAAACCAGGTCGCCGACGCGGACGTCGCGCTCCTCATCGCCCACGAGCATCCTTCCGGTGCCGTTGATGATCACGTAGACCTGCTGCGGGTCGTGGCTGTGAGGATGCTGCTCGGCACCGGGCTGGATGTCGACCCACGTGACCGCGATCGCAGCATCGGGCGTATCGCCCGCCTGTAGGAGGACCCTCGAGCTCAGGCCGGTCCGGTGACGCACCGTTGCTGCTCCTGCGCTCGAAACGAACATCGATCACCCTTTCTCGACACTAGTTATACCGGTGTCGACGGATTGTACTCCTGACCTCCGTCCAGCCACAGCCATCGATCCCACGTGGCATGCTCATGGCATGGCACGCACGCGGTTGAGCACGACCGTGGACGCTGTGGCCGGCGCCTGCGTTCCAGAGTCACCATCGCCAGACTCATCGACGAGACCCTTAGGACCCGCGCACGACGACGGGACGATCCGAGCGCTTTCCCAGCGAGGGCATCATGGAACCCGGCGAGGACCCGATACCCCGGCGCTCGGCAGTCAACCTGGACTCGGTCGATTGCGACCTCCACCGGCGTGCCCCTCAGGCGACTCGGCCGGCGGGCCGATGCCCGCATGCGGGAGACCTGCGATGCCTCGCCATCGCGGTCGACTGCCGCCACGGCTGACCCGCAAACCAGCCGCCGGCCGTGGGGTTACGCCGGCGTGGCCGCCTACCTCAGATCGGGGTAATAGAAACAAACCCCGCCGCGGCGAAGACGTGTGTGCTCTCACCCCCGCCCAGCGGGGTCCAGAGCACACACCCCATCCGAAGCCTCGGGGGTTGTTCTATAACCCCCATCTCGCGCCCCGCAAACTGGACCCATCGGCGACAACGCCCTCTGCGGTGCCACATTGGCGCCGGCTTTGACGGCTCGGCCCGCGCCCGGCTACCTACCCGCACCGCCACGCCCCAACCCGACTACCCGATCCGCACCGCCACGCCGTCGCGCGCCAACTGCTCCTTGACCGCCGTCACCGTGTGGCTGCCGTAGTGAAAGATCGACGCGCACAGGATCGCGTCGGCGCCGGCGCGCAGCGCCGCGCTCAGGTGCTCGAGCTCGCCGGCGCCGCCCGAGGCGATCACCGGCACGCCGAACACGGCGGCGACGGCGGCGGTAAGCGGCAGGTCACAGACCGAGTTGGTCCCATCTAGGTCCAGGCTCGTAAGAAGGATCTCCCCAGCCCCCCGCTCGAC
>JBPCPO010000046.1:0-9127 GCA_050999075.1 Solirubrobacteraceae bacterium | reverse complement strand
GCCGATCGTCGGCGGTCAGAGATCGAGCGCCACCGTGGAGGGAGTCGCCTGGCCCGCGGCGTGAATCTCGAGCGTCAGGGGCCGGTTGTCGTTCGCGATGCTGTTGAGCTTGAACAGCACCTCCTGGCCCTGGGTGGGCCCGAAGCTCGCCGGGCTGTCAGGCGCGGGCTCGGTGCCTGAGGGCATCAGCGTCTGCGCGGTCCAGGCAAAGGGATTGACCTGGGCGTTGATCGCGATCGGGTAGTACTTGTTGCCCTGCGTGTCGACGATGTCGAACGAGTCCGAGGTCGTCTGGCTCGAGTGAGTCTGGTTCTTGGCCCACAGGAAGATCGCGAACCACTCCTCGTCGGGCTTGGGCGATGCCGACGTGACCCCCTTCAGGTACTCGCTGTCCTCCAGCGTGTAGGGGTTCAGCTGACGTGAGAGCTGCACCTGATAGGTGATCGGACCAGCATCGACGTAGAAGCCCTCGTTGTCGGCCACGGTGGGATGGGCCGGTTCGTTCCCGCACGCCGCGACACCGAGCGCGGCCGCAGACATGCCGGCGAGGATCCAGAGGCGACGGAGGCTCATAGCGGGGGAAGCTTATCCGCCAGCCGGCGTCACCGACCGCCCACCGTGGTGTGGTGACCGCGTCCGCGTCCGTCCTCGAGGATCGTGCGCAGGCGCCGCATCGACTTGGCGGCCTGGCGACGGCTCCAGGCCCGCCCACCCAGCCGCTGGCGCAGCTTGTCGGAGAGCAGGGCCTGCTCGGTCTGCAGCGTGTACTGCACCTTCGTGGCCTCCCCCGTGCCCGGTGAGAGCGTGTAGGTGCCGAGTATCCGCACCCGGTTGAACTTCCCCCCCCAGCCCCGCTCCACGATCCGGGACGACGGGTCGAGCTCGGCCAGCGTCATGTCAGCCCACGAGAAGCGGTTCAACGGGGCCTTGACCCGAAAGCGAGCCCCTGCTCCGGTGCCGTACGGATCTTCCCGCGTCAAGTGCCAGTCGACGAGGTAATGGTCGGTGAACTCCGCATGGTTGGCGATGTTGGCCAGGTACTCGAACACCTGCTCGGGCGCGACGGCGATCGTCGTCGACACCGTGATCGAATCCACAGCGCCATTGTACGGCGGACTCAGGCGGCGGTTGCGCCGGCTCAGGCGGCGGTTCGCTGATCGGTGATCCGCATCGTGTGGCCGAATTCGGGGCCGTGCACGATCCGTGAGGCGAGCGGCTGCGAGCCCCCGAGCGCCCGGCACAGCTCGCACAGCATCGGTCCCTTCTCGTACACGTACACGCGCTCTCCGATCAGCGGCGCCCGATGACAGTGACCGCAGCGCTCGCAGCCCGCCGCGAGCTGATCGACGCCGCGACGCAGCAACGCGAGCTCGAGCTCCGGCATGTCACGAACGGTGCCCATCGGTACGGGTTCGACATCCCCGGAAGGCTTCCTCCCGCCCCGCCCGCACCCGTTGACCGGGAGGCTATGATGGGGTTGCCGAGTTGGAAGGCTCGTCGAAGTTTGCGGCCCCGGACAAGGAGAGATGATCCATGAAAGCGTGGATGTCGGGAAGCGTTGCCGGGACCGGCACATTCCGTTGCACCGACTGCGACCATCCGGTATCCCTGGATGCCGTCGATGAGCTCCCGCGGTGCCCTAACTGCGGCGGCGGTGAGTTCGTCAGAGCATCGCTGTTCACGACGTCTCAGAACGCCATCATCGAGATGGGGCCCGAGGTCGAGGATCGGGGCTGGCTGCAGGACACTCGCGCAGGGCTCGATCAACCGGGTCAATACCTCGCCTACCGGACCAGCGGCGACGAAGTGGTCATGTTCGAGCTCAAGCGCGAATGGACGCGCATCGGGCGCAGCCTGGCGGCCGACGTTCGCTTCGACGATCCCACCGTCTCGAGACGCCACGCCCTCATCGTGCGTCAACCCGACGGCTTGCGGGTCCTGGATGACCGCAGCCTGAACGGCGTGTTCGTCAACGGTGAACGAGTCGAGTGGAGCACGCTCGCCGACCGCGACGAGATCGTGATCGGGCGCCATCATCTGCACTTCGTCGATGTGCCGGTCATCTCCGGCATGCGCTACAGCCATACGCCGGAGCGCCGGACGAGTACCAGCGCCAGCTGAGCTCATCCGAGGCCACTGCGCGCGATGGCGACGATCGCAGTCCTCTCGCAGAAGGGAGGGACCGGCAAGACCACCGCGGTGAGAACCCTGACCGACGTGTTCACACGGGTCGGTCTCAGCGTGCTGAGCGTCGACCTCGATCCTCAGGGCAATCTGTCTGACTACTTCGATGTCGATCGGGATGCCTCGCCTACGATCGCGGATGTCCTCTCGGGGTCCGCGGAGCCGGCGCAGGCCATCCACGAGGGGATCATTCCGGCGAACCTCGGCCTCGCCGAGGCCGAGCTCATGCTGGGCGGCAGGATGGGTCGAGAGCTGACGCTCAAGAAGGCCCTCGCCCAGCTGCGACACAGCTATGACCTCATCATGATCGACTGTCCGCCGGCGTTGGGGCTGCTGACGGTCAACGCTCTCGTGGCCTCCGACTACGCGCTGCTCTCAGCGCAGGCGCAGTACTTCGCGATCGGCGGCGTCGAGCAGGCACTCGAGGTGATCGCTCTGGCTCGCGAGAGTCTGAACCCCGGCCTGGAGTGGCTCGGGGTGGTGCTCAACATCGCCGACATGCGCACACGACACTCTCGCGAGGCGTTCGATTCGCTGCGCGAGCACTTCGGCTCGAAGCTGATCGACACCACCATTCGCGCCTCGATCGCCTATGCGGAATCGGCGGAGCGGGCCATGTCGATCCTCGACTACCGGCCCGACCTGGGACTCGATTACGTGCGCGTGGCGGAGGAGCTGCTGTCGCGGCTGGGGCTCCACGAGGCGCACGACCGCCTCCCCGCGCTCGTGAACGGATTCCGCGCCACCGGCGCGGGAGCCTGACCGGGATCGGCTCTCGTGAAGCGGTATCCTTACCGGCATGCTCAACGTGGAACGGATCGAGGAGTGGCGCGGCCAGGATGTCCTGGACTCGGCCGGGGAGAAGATCGGCAAGGTCGACGAGGTCTACTACGAGGCCACCGAGGGCGAAGCCATGCTTCTCTCGGTCAAGAGCGGGCTGCTCGGGCGCCACACCGCGCTCGTGCCGCTGACCGACGCTTCCGTCGGTCGCGATTACATCCGCGTCGCCTTCACCCGTGAGCAGGTGGAGCAGGCTGAACGTGGTCCTGACGGAGAGGTCAGCCGCAAAGAGGTTCAGGACGTCTCAGCCGCCTTTGGACTGGAGCTTTCCGAGGGGCTGGAGGTCGAGAGCGCCAGTCTGATCAACGAGCGGCGCGCCCAGGCGCAGGAGGCACGCGAGCGGGCCGAGGAGCTCGAAGCGCAAGCGCGGCAAAAGGACGAGGAGCACGCCGCCGCCGAGCAGCAGGCGCAGGACGCGACGGCCACAGCCCGTGTCGCGGAGGAGGACAAGGACGAGGCTCGCAGCGCCGCCGAGGAGGCGCGCGCCGCGGCCGACCGGGCCGAGCGCCCCGCCGCGGAACCACCCCGCTGAGGCATCCGCAGCCTAGATCTCCCGCACCTCGGCCCCCTGCGGCTCGAACCCAACCCGCATCACGCGGGCCCAACCAGTGGTCTCGCGAGCCAGGGCGTCGATCACGGCACCGGTCTGCTCGTAGACCGACCACACGAGCACGCTCGGACCGGCCCCTGAGATGGTCGCTCCCAGGGCGCCGAACGAGCGGGCGCGCTCGAGCAGCTGCGCCGAGCGCGGATAGAGGTGCGCGCGACGCGGCTGGTGCAGGCGATCGTCGAGCCCGGCCGCCAGCAAATCCCAGTTCCCGCTCGCCAGCCCGAGCATCAGCATCGCGGCGTGCGCGACGTTGAAGACGGCATCGGCGAGCGGCACGCTCTGCGCCAGCGCGGCTCGCGCCGCCGCAGTCGAGACGGCCTGCTTCGGTACGACCAGCACCGCTTCGAGCCCCATCGGCGCCTGGAAGCGGTGCGCGTGCGCACCGTCGCAGACCACGAACCCGCCGTGCAGCGCCGCCGCCACGTTGTCGGGATGACCCTCGAGCTCCCCCGCCAGCCTCCCCACGTCGGCGTCGAGCTCGAACAGGTCATCGGCGGCCAGCAGTCCGGCGAGGATCGCCGCGGCGCTGGAGCCCAGACCACCGGAGAGCGGAATCTCGGAGGCGATCCGGAACTCGAACCCGTCGGCGGGATGCAGGCGCTCGAACGCCCGCACCACGAGGTTCGTCCGGTCGCGCGGAATGGCGAGCTCGCTCACCACCCGAAACGTCCCCGTCTCCCGGACCTCGACCTCGAGGTGCAGCGCGAGCGCCGCGGCGAGCACATCGAAGCCGGGGCCCAGATTGGCCGATGACGCCGGCACGCGCGCCAGCCGCCGGCGCCCGAGCGTCACCCAAGCTCCGCGTGCGCAGATCCGGGCCTCACCCGAGCACAGCGGCTTCGATCGCGTCGAGCTCAGGCTCGCACGGCACCACCACGCCCGCCTGCTCGAGCGCGGTCTGGGGATCCTTGAGGCCGTGTCCGGTCAGCACGCACACCACACGCTGCGCGTCGCCGACGCCGTGGACCAGCAGCCCGGCGACGCTCGCCGCTGAAGCGGGCTCGCAGAACACCCCTTCCTGGAAGGCCAGGAATCGATACGCCTCGAGTATCTGCTCGTCGCTGACCGCGGCCACCGCTCCGCCGGAGGAGGTCATGGCGTTCATCGCGTCCTCCCAGCGGGCCGGATTGCCGATCCTGATCGCGCTCGCGACGGTCTCCGGATTCTCCACCGGGGCGCCCAGCACGAGAGGTGCCGCGCCCGCGGCCTGGAAGCCGAGCATCCGGGGCCGGACCCCCAGCTCACGAAATCCCCTCCAGTAGGCGGTGATGTTGCCGGCGTTGCCGACGGGGATGCAGAGCGCGTCGAGCTCGCCGTCGAGCGCTTCGACGAGCTCGAACGCAGCGGTCTTCTGGCCCTCCATCCGGAACTCGTTGACCGAGTTCACGAGCGCGACAGGGTGCCGTGAAGCCAGCTCGCGGACGAGCTTCAGCGCCTGGTCGAAATTGCCGTGCAGCGCGATCACCCGGGCTCCGTGCATCAGCGCCTGCGCTAGCTTTCCCGTCGCGATCTTGCCGTCGGGCACGATCACGGCTCCCCGCAGGCCCGCCCGAGCCGCGTAGGCCGCGGCTGACGCGGCGGTGTTCCCCGTCGAGGCGCAGACGACCGCCTGCGCGCCCTCGCGCACGGCGGCCGACACCGCGCAGGTCATCCCGCGGTCCTTGAACGAGCCGGTCGGATTCGCGCCCTCGATCTTCAACCACACCTCGGTTCCGGCGCGCTCGGAGACCCGGGGCGCGAGCACCAGCGGCGTGCCCCCCTCCCCGAGCGTCACCACCGGATCCTCGAGCGCGAACGGCAGGCGCTCGCGATAGCGCTCGATCAACCCGGACATCGGCGCAGCATGTCAGAGCGCGCGAGCGCGCTCCGGCTACACGCGAATCACGTGCACGCTGGAGAACGCGTCGAAGTCGTTGTCCTGCGTGACAGCCGGCACTTGGCTGCGGACACGTGCGAGCGTCGCGAGTCGACGGGCGCGTGCAGTCGAGTCGGTGGCGCGGAGCACGCCGAGCTCCAACTCCGCCAGCGTAATTACTGAAACGCTCAGCTCTGACGGCAACTCGCCGAGCGGGCGACCCGTCTCGGCGGCCACGAACACGACGTATCCGCGATCGCCCGCGTCACAGCTCGTCGATGGTCTGCCCGACCCCCCGATCGAGCTCGTGAAGCAACCCACGATCCGCGGCGGCCTCGGTCGCAATCCCGCTGACCACCTCCGCCGGCGCCCACGCCGGGCGCGGATCGTGCGGCACGATATCGGCGACGGCACGCCGGTTGACAGTCAGCGACAGTCGCTCGCCAGCCTCAATCCGACGTACAACCTGCGCGGTGTGGTTGCGCAGCTCGCGCACAGACACCTCACGGCCAGGCATTGCTACACCGTAGCATCCCTCAGAACTCCTCCTCGAACACGCGGATCGCGCGCGGGGGCGCACGCATCACGTCGAGCTGACCGATCATCACGATCGCCGCTTCGAACCGCGACTCCAGCACCGGGTGCACGATCATCACCAGCCGCGCCTGCTCACCGAGGCCCTTCTGCATCACCGACTTGACCGACACGTTCTGCAGCGCGAGGACCTGCGCGACCTGCGCGAGGACGCCGGGCTCGTCGGCAACCCTGAGGTGAAGGTAGAACGCGGACTCGACATCCTGCACGAGCTCGAGCGCTTGGGTCGCCGGCGGCGTGCACGCGGGCGGGATCATCGCGCTGATCACGTCGCTCAGGACCGCGCTGGCGGTCTGGGGTCCGCCTGCACCGGGACCCGACATCGTGATCTCGGTGATCTCCTCCGATTCGACGGTCACGGCGTTGAACGGTCCGCTCACCGACGCGAGCGGATGGCCCGGATAGAGGAACGCCGGATGCACGCGCACCGACAGCCCGTCGCCGATCCGCTCGGCCGTGCCGATCAGCTTCAGACGCAGGCCAAGCTCACGCGCATACTCCAGATCGTCGGGCTGGATCTGCTCGATCCCCTCGTACTGAACCTGATCGATGTGCACCGGCGTGTCGAACGCGAGCCGCGCAAGAATCGCCATCTTGGCCGCGGCATCGCTCCCGTCAACATCCTCGGACGGGTCGGCTTCGGCATAGCCGAGCCGCTGCGCCTCGCTCAGGGCCTCGCCGAAGCTCACCCCGCTGCGTGCCATCTCGCTGAGGATGAAGTTGGTCGTGCCGTTGACGATCCCGTGCAGGCGCTCGACCCGGGCGCCGGCGAGCGACTCCTGGAGCACCCGGATCACCGGCACCACCCCCGCCACCGCCCCCTCGAAGCGCAGCTGGACGCCCTGGGCGCGCGCGAGGTCCCACAGCTCCTCTCCGTAGCGGGAGAGCAGCTGCTTGTTCGCGGTCACCACGTGGCGTCCCGCGCGCATCGCCCGCAGCACGTAGTCCCGCGCGGGCTCGATCCCGCCGATCAACTCGACGATCAGATCGGACTCGTCGAGGATCTGCTCGAAGGACCCGCTCCCCCGGGTCAGAACGCCCGCCAGCGACGGCCGGCGGCCGGTGATCCGCTGCACGGCACCGGCCCGCTCGGGCAGCGCCCGCGCGAACGCCGCCCCCACCGTCCCGTGCCCCAGCAGCCCGATCCGGAACGTGCCGGCGCCCTGCCCCCCACCCTCAGCCGACGTCACGTGCGGCCAGGTCCTCGTAGGTCTCACGCCGCACGACGATTCGGGCCTGGCCCGCGCGGCAGAAGATCACCGGCGGCCGGGGCACGCCGTTGTAGTTGTTGGCCAGTGAATATCCGTACGCGCCGGTGGCGGGAGTCGCGAGGACGTCCCCCCGTGCGGGCTCGGGCAGCGGCGCGTCGCGCACGATCACGTCGCCGGACTCGCAGTGCTTGCCGACGATCTGACAGCGCTCGGACGGTGGCTCGAGGGCGCGATCGGCGATCATCGCCTCGTACGGCGCCCCGTAGAGCATCGGCCGCAGGTTGTCGGACATGCCGCCGTCGACGGCGACCCAGGTCGAGACGTTGCGCTTCACCGTCTGCACCGTGTACAGCGTGACCGTCGAGTTCGCCACCAGCGCGCGACCGGGCTCCAGCAGCAGCCGCTTGTCGGTCCCAAGCAGCTCGTGCACGGTGTCCACGAGGGTCTCCACGTAGTCGGCGATCTCGGGCGGATGCTGGGCGGCGGTGTAGGCGACCGCGAGCCCGCCCCCGAGGTTGTAGACCGGGAACTCACCCAGCGCGGCGATCGCCCGCACCGCGGCCCGGAAGGGCTCGAGCTCGAACAGCTGCGAACCGATGTGGCAGTGCAGGCCCACGAGGTCCAGGTGCCCCGCCGCGTGGAGACGTTCGATCGCCTCCGCCGCCTGCAGGGTCGAGAAGCCGAACTTGGAGTCGGCCTGCCCGGTCGAGATCGCGTGGTGGGTATCCCCCGCGACGTCCGGCGTGACGCGGATAAGGACGGCTTGGGAGCACCGCAGCTCGGCGGTGATGCGCTCGAGCCGATCGAGATCGTCCAGCGAATCGAGCACGACGTGACCGACTCCGGCGTCAAGCGCCTCGCGCAGCTCCACTTCTGACTTGGCGTTGCCGTGCAGGAAGATGCGCCGCGGATCGAAGCCGGCCTTGAGCGCGAGGGCCAGCTCACCGCCGGACGCCACGTCGCACGCGAGCCCCTCCTGCGCCAGCAACCGGTAGACGGCACTGCAGGCAAACGCCTTGGACGCGAACAGCAGGTCGCTGTCGGCGTGGCGGCCGGCCAGCGCCGCGAGGAACGTCTGCGCCCGCGAGCGCAGATCGTCCTCGACGACGACGTAGGCCGGGGTCCCGAACTCCCGCGCCAGCTCGACCGCGTCACAACCCCCGATCTCCAGGTGCCCCCGCTCATTCACACGGGACCCGATCGGATACACGTGCGAGAGCATTGCGGTTGCGAGGGTCACGGTGAAGCGATCATGCCATGCGCGCCGGGCCCCTGCCATGGTCGGCCGATGGGTCGCGCGCCGACCGTCGAGGGGCCGCGGCCCGCAGGCGCCCGCGCCCCCAAATATGTCTGACCATAGTCGATGACCATGGTACGGTCCGGGCATGGATACCCTGCCCGTCTCCAAGTTCAAGGCCACCTGCCTCGCGGCGCTGGAACGCGTTCGCGCTACCGGCGAGCCGCTGCTGGTCACCCGGCGCGGCGTTCCGATCGCCCAGGTGATCCCGGCGCCTCCACCAGAGGTCCGGCAGAGCGGGTGGGGGGCGATGCGCGGAACCATGGAAATCATCGGCGACATCGCCGAGCCCCTGGGTGACGACGACTGGGAAGCCGCCCACGCCGAGGTCGACTGGCCAGCCCCGCGTTGAGTGCGCGGCGAGCGCCGCGCGCATCCGGCGCGCCATACCTGCTGGACACCCACATCTGGATCTGGTACGTGAACGCGTCCGCGCGGCTGCACAGACGCCTGCGGGCCGTCCTCGACGGCGCCTCCGCCGCGGAGCTGTGGCTGTCCCCCATCTCGCTCTGGGAGCTCGCACTGCTGCATGAGCA
>JBPCPO010000041.1:0-14640 GCA_050999075.1 Solirubrobacteraceae bacterium | reverse complement strand
GGGCCCGATGTTCAAGCGGGCGCTCATGTCGAGGTTAACCTCGCCGTAGGACAAGACGTGCAGCCAGAACAGAGGCGTCAGACCCCCGGCGATCTGCCGGGGTCAAGAGCTCGCCCCAGGTCGGCTCGGCGAGGACGTCCTGAAGCATCAGCGTGTTGACGTACATCAGCGCCGCTTGCAAGATCCGCAGGCAGAGCGCGAACAGCTCCTGCTCGTCACGGCGGTTGGTCTGGAGGTCGCCGCGCTTGCCGTAAGCGAGGATGCCGTTCGCGGCGTTCCAGGACTCGACGACGTTCAGGCCCTCCTCGATCTCGCGCTGGAGGTCGCGCAGGCGCAGGTAGCGCACGATGAAGATCGTCTTCTGCGCGCAGCCGACCTCGAGCATCGCCCCGTATGTCGGGTGCGACGCGTTGCGCGTGAACCGCCGCAGGATCGCCTCTGTCGACGCCGTTCCCGTCCGGATCGCCGTCGCGTACTTGATCATCTGGTCGTATTGCTGCGCGACGATGTCCCACCGGATCGGCCGGGTCAGCGCTGGCGTCAGTCGGGGGTAGGCGTCCGGCTCGCCGGTCTGGGGGCGGTAGAGGCGGGCCTTGTTGATCTGCTTGATCCGAGGCAGCAGATCGAATCCGAGCAGCCGGGTGATCGCGATGCCGATCTGAAGCGCCCGCCAGCAACCTGCAGCGCGCGCGGTTTCAGGCCAAATGGCGGCTGGTGACACGATTCTTACCCGCACCCCACGTGGTGGCGTTCGATCTCGCGATCCCGGCGCAGATTATTTGGCGACTGCGACGAGCTAGACCGGTACGAGTTCGCGGTGTGCTCCCAGATCGCGGGACTGGTGCCCTCAGCCACCGGCTTCGCGGTGCACGCCGCGTTCGGGATCGACGCGCTCGCCGGGGCCGACACCGTCGCTCGCGACACCGCCACCACCCCCACCGCCTACCGCCGTACCTAGCGCGGACGCCGACGCTCCGTAGTCCAGCACGCAACGCTCTGAGCGCAGCCCTGCACCCAGCGGCCTTGAACGTCCTGTAAGCCGAAGGGTGAGCGAACAGCGTGTCCGCGCTGATCGTCGGCAGGCGCTCACGGAGCGCCTGTAGCACTCCGGTTGACGCCCCTTCTCACAAGGGGGTGAAGTCCCCGGTCAAAGATAAGCCGGAAGGTGCAGGTAGGTCCTCCACCTTGGGTTCATCTGCGAGCGAGCAGGCCCCCGGTCCTCGCCGCATCAAGCCCGCGAGGACCGGGGGCTACAGTGGGCCTCGTCGACCTACGCTTTCTGATGAGGCTTAGGATGACCGCCTCTTGGATTGAGACGAAGGCGGGCAAGAAGAAGGAGGAGAAGGATCACGCCACCCGTTTACCGCTCCGACGAGTTGCGAGTCGCCATCGAAACTTGCCGAGCCACCGAGGCCAAGCGCGGCGCAGACAAAGCCCTGGCGCGTCAGACCCTCGGGGAGCTTGGGAACGACCACGGGTTCTGCAAGTTCGACCAGCCCGAGCAGGCGCCACAGCGGTCCTGGCTGAACGAGGTGGCTCAGCGAACCTTGAATCCACCACCGGTCAAGGTCGAGATGTCGTTGCTCAGCCCGATCACGCCCAGCAGAATGATCAGCACGAAGCCGACCGCGCCGGCGCGCTCCATCACCCCGAAGGAGATCCGGCGTCCCCGGATCTTCTCGGCCACGGCCCAGAACACGTGACCACCGTCGAGCGGCAGGAACGGGAACAGGTTGATGATGGCCAGGGACAGCGATATCAGCGCCAGAGTGAAGAGCGCCTGCGCCGTATCGAGGGCGAAGCGCTGCTGGGTGACCTTGAAGCCACCGACGATGCCGTGAAGCTGTGCCCGAACCTTCGGCTCGAACAGCTTGGCGACCGTGCTGACGGTCGTGTGAGTGACGAACCACATCTCGCCCAGGCTCCAGGACGCGGCCGCGCCCGGGCCGAACTGCTGGATGTGCTGGTCGAATGCGAACCCGACCAGAGTACGTTTCTCCGACGGGCTGAAACGCGGGTAAATTGAGAACGTCCGGAGCTTGCCAGCCCGTCGTACCTCCAGCTGCACCGGCGTGCTGGCCTGGCACGAGCGGGTGGGCGTGCCGGCGCAGCGATGGCCCGAGATCTCGTTGCTGATGGCGCCGACCGAAAGCCCGCGCTTGCCATCGACGGCGACGATCTTGTCGCCTGCCTTCAGGTACCGCGATCCGGGCGTCGTCAGCGATCCGGCGGCGATCTTCGCCGTCGGCTCTACGAGGCCGTGGATCATCGCGATCCCCATCAGCAACGCGAACGCGATCACCAGGTTGACCGCCGGGCCGGCCAAGATCACCACCACCCGCTTCCACGGCGCCTGGTTGTAATAGGCGCGCGGCACGAGCTCGGGCGCGAGCTCCTCGTGCGGGTTCATTCCCGTGATCTTCACGTAGCCCCCGAGCGGGATCGGGCCCATCCCGTACTCGGTCTCGCCGCGGCGGAACTTGACCAGCATCGGCCCGAAGAACAGCGAGAAGCGCTCGACCCGCATGCCGACCGCCTTGGCCATAGCGAAATGTCCCGCCTCGTGCAGGATCACGAGCGCAACGATGCCGAGGGCTGCGAGTAGATAGGACACCGCGGTGGAGTGTGGCAGGCGGAGCTTTCGCGCCGATCAGGCGAGCATATGAGCGCTCACGAGCTCGGCGGCGACTCTGCGCGCCTCGCTGTCCGCATCGGCGAGCGACTCGAAGGAATGGACCCGCGACCCGGGGAGCCTCCCCAGCGTCTGCGCGATCACGTCCGCGATCTCCAGGAAGCGCAGCCGGCCACCGAGAAAAGCGTGCACGGCGACCTCGTTGGCAGCGTTCAGGATGCACGGCGCGGTGCCCCCGGCCCGCGCCGCATCGCGCGCGAGTCCCAAGCAGGTGAACGTATCCTCGTCGACCGGCTCGAAGGTGAGCGCACCCAGCGCGACGAGATCCAGCGGCTTGACCGGAACCTGGACGCGGTCGGGATAGTGCAGGGCGTAGGAGATCGGCACGCGCATGTCGGGATAGCCGAGGTGGGCCAGCGTCGCGCCGTCGCAGAGCTGGATCAGGCTGTGGACGATCGACTGCGGATGGACCACGACTTCGATCCGCTCGTATGGCGTTCCGAACAGGTGGTGGGCCTCGATCAGCTCGAGTCCCTTGTTCATCAGCGTCGCGGAGTCGATGGTGATCTTGCCCCCCATCGTCCAGGTGGGGTGCGCGAGCGCCTGCTCGCGGGTCGCATCCTTCAGTTCTGCCGTCCCACGGCCACGAAACGGACCCCCGGACGCGGTGAGGATCAGCCGGTCGACGGTCCCCGGGCGCTCAGCTCCCAGCAGCTGGTGCAGCGCCGAGTGCTCTGAGTCGACGGGGATGATCGCGGCACCGGTCGCCTGCGAGAGCGCGGTCACGAGATCCCCCCCGACGACCAGCGACTCCTTGTTGGCGAGCGCGAGGTCGATCCCCTCGCCGAGGGCCGCGACGGTCGCAACCAATCCCGCCGAGCCGACGATCGCGTTCAATACGAGATCGCAGCCGGATTCGACGATCAGCTCCACCAATCCGTCCGGTCCGCCGAGTACCTCCCCGTCCGTCCACGCCTCGCCTGCTCGCGCGGCGGCGTCACCATCGGCCAGTGCGACTCGCTTGACTCCGTGCTCGAGGGCCTGGGCGATCAATGCCTCCCAGCCGTCCGCGGCACTGAGCCCGACCACGGTCAGCTCTTCGGTACAGCGAGAGACGACGTCCAGCGCCTGAATCCCGATCGAGCCGGTGGAGCCGAGGATCACGATTCGGCGGGGCACAGCGCTGAATTCTACGACGAACGCCGTCCTCGTTGGGCTACGATATGCCAATGGCCAGGGTACAAACGATGGTGCAGCTCTCCGACGAGCTGCTCAAGGCTCTGGACCAGCGTGCGGCTCACGCGGGACGCTCCCGTTCGCATCTGATCCGCGTCGCCATCGAGCGATATATCCACCAAGATCTCGAGGCTGAGCTCGACCGTCAGATCGTCGCCGGCTATCAGCGGCTCCCGCAGCACGAGGATCTCGCGGCGGAGCAGCAGTTGCGCGACTACATCGCCGCGGAGCCCTGGTGACGCGTGGTGAGGTGTGGTGGTTCGAGGTTCCTGGGCTGGGGCGGCGACCGATGCTGATCCTGACCCGTAATGCCGCCATTCCGGTGCTGCGCAACCTGATGGCCGCTGGAATTACGAGGACGATCCGGGAGATCCCTACCGAGGTGCCACTCGGTCCGCAGGACGGCATGCCGGACGAGTGCGTGATCGCGCTCGACGACGTGCGCGTGATCCCCAAGGCCTTCGGCGTGGCCCGGGCGACGCAGCTGGCGCCGGAACGGCTGCACGCGGTCTGTGTCGCACTCGCGGTCGCGACCGGCTGCTCGCAGTAGCCCGCACCTCTACGTGGCCGCCACCCGCGCCCGAGATCAGGGCATGACGGCTGTCCAGATGTAGTACCCGGCGACAACGGTGAAGATGACGCCATCCAGGCGGTCGAGGGCGCCGCCGTGAGCGCCGAACACGCTGCCGGCATCCTTGGCGCCGGCGTCGCGCTTGACGACCGACTCGAACAGGTCTCCCAGCGGCCCGAGCACGGCCACCACCACCCCGAGCAGCAGCGCGTCGCCCTGGGTCAACCAGGTCTGGAACAGTCCGGCGAAGAACACGGCCAGGAGTGCGATCAACATCCCGCAGAACAAGCCTTCGACGGTCTTGTTGGGCGAGATCTCGGGAGCGAGCGGGCGGCGGCCGAACAGGCGCCCGCCGAGGTAGGCGGCGGTGTCACCGAGGAAGGTTGCGACGAGCACATCGATGATCACCGCGCCTCCATGGTGGAGCTGGCGCAGCAGCACCGCGTGGGCGAACGCGAGCCCGAGCCAGTAGACCCCCAGCAACGTGCCGGCGATCGAGATCGTCGCCCCCCGGTGCTGCGCCCGTGCGATCACCACCAGGATCAGCACCGGCAAGGTGCCCACCGCCACCTCCAGAACGTCTCGCTGGCTGCCGTAGCGGGCGGCGATCACCATCACCACGAGCGCCGCGAAGCCGACCGACGGGATCGGCTTCCACCGCGCCAGCATTCTGTACAGCTCGTGCATGCACATCAGCCCAGCCGCGATCATGAACAGCGCAAACGGGAGACCGCCCAGATCGACGAACACGATGGCGACGATCGCCGCGGGGATGGCCACCAGGATGCGCGAGACCAGTTCGGGACGCTGACCCCGCGACCGAGGCGATGCGGACGCGCTCCGGCGCCCGCGCTCGGATGAGCTGCGCGACGAGGACGCACCGCGCGGCGGCGGCCTGCGTGGTGTCCTGCGCGGTGTAGGCGCTCGGCGCGGCGGCGGCGGGTCACGCGGTGACGAAGCAGAACCGCGCGGACTGGCCGGACGTCGCTCGCCGGAGCCTCCCCGCCGGTCGGGCGGCGGGCGTCGGGCCGATGGCATCGTTACCGGCTCCCGAAACGCCGGCGGCGAGCGGCGAATTCGTCGAGGCTGGCCTCAAACGCCGGCCGGGAGAAGTCAGGCCACAGCTCCTCCCGGAACACGAGCTCGGCGTACGCGGCCTGCCAGAGCAGATAGTTGGAGATCCGCTGCTCGCCGCTGGTGCGAATGATCAGGTCTGGGTCGTGCATGTCAGGCGCGTACAGGTGGTGGCGAAAGTCGGCTTCGGTCCCTTCGGTAAAGGTTCGCGCTGCGTCGACGATCTCCGCCCGGCCCCCGTAGTTGAAGGCGACGAAGAGCGTGATCCGGGTGTTCGCCCTGGTGAGCTCCTCAGCCCATCGCATCCGGTCGATCAGGTGCGGTGGAACCGGTTCCGAGCGCCGTCCGATGAACCGCATCCGAACTCCCTCGGCGTGCAGCTCAGGCGTCTCGCTCTCGATCCGCCGCTCGAACATCTCCATCAGCGCCGACACCTCATCGACCGAGCGGCCCCAGTTCTCGGTCGAGAACGAGTACACCGTCAGCTCCTGGATCCCGAGCTGCACGGCATCGCGCAGCCGAGCCTTAACCGTGTCGGCCCCGGCTTCGTGCCCGGCGAGCACGGAGAGCCCTCGATTGCGGGCCCAGCGGCCATTGCCGTCGGTGATGATCGCGACGTAGCGGGCCTGGAGGGGGTGGCCGTCGGCCACGCTAGACCTCCAGGATCTCGGCTTCCTTATGGGCCAAGAGCTCGTCGAGCTCGTTGACACGTGCGTCGGTGACCTTCTGCAGGTCGAGCTCGGCGCGGTGCTCGTCGTCAGAACCCGTCTCCCCCGCCTCCTTGAGCTCCCGAAGGTCGTGCATCACGTCGCGGCGGACGTTGCGCACCGCGACCCGACCCTCCTCGGCGATGTTGCGCACCACCTTGACCAGCTGCCTGCGGCGTTCCTCGGTCAGCTCGGGAACCGCCAATCTGATCGTGTTTCCGTCGTTGGAGGGGGTCAGGCCCACATCGGATTCGAGGATCGCCCGCTCGATCGTCTTGATCGAGGTCTTGTCGTAGGGCTGGATCGACAGCAGCCGAGCCTCCGGGGCGCTGATCGTGGCGATCTGCTTCAACGGCGTGTGGGCGCCGTAGTAGTCGACCGAGACGCGATCGAGTAACGCCGGACTCGCGCGTCCGGTCCGCACGGAGCCGAACTCGTGCCGGATCGCCTCGACAGACTTCGTCATCCGCTCACGCGCGTCCTTCAGAAGCTCATCGATGATCGCGTCTGAGCTCATGTCCTCACCAACGTGCCGACCCGTTCGCCGGACACTATCTTGTCGATGTTGCGGCCGTCGGTCATGTTGAAGACGACAATCGGCAGGTTGTTGTCCATGCACAACGCGAACGCGGTCGAGTCCATCACCGCGAGGCCGCGCGTGAGTGCATCCTTGTGCGTGATCTCGGGAATGAACTGCGCGTCGGCGTCCAGCGCCGGATCGGCGCTGTACACCCCCTCGACCCCGTTCTTGGCCATCAGCACGATCTCCGCGTGCAGCTCGGCCGCCCTGAGCGCCGCCGCGGTGTCGGTGGTGAAGAACGGGTTGCCCGTACCGGCCGCGAAGATCACCACCCTTCCCTTCTCGAGATGGCGCATGGCCCGCCGCCGGATGTACGGCTCGGCGACCTCGGAGATGGTGATCGCGGACTGAACCCGGGTGGCGATCTGCGCCTTTTCGAGCGCGTCCTGGAGCGCGAGCGCGTTCAGAACCGTGGCGAGCATGCCCATGTAGTCGCCCGTCGCGCGGTCCATGCCCTTCGCCGCGGCCGCGAGGCCGCGGTAGATGTTGCCGCCGCCGACCACGATCGCCACCTCAACCCCGCGGTGGTGCACCTCGGCCACCTCCTGGGCGATCGCCTGCACCCGGATCGGGTCGGTTCCGTACTCCAGCTCGCCCATCAGGGCCTCGCCCGACAGCTTGAGCAGTACGCGGGAGAAGACCGGCGCCGTTACCCGGGTGGCGCTCACCGCTCAACCGCCGACGGCGAAGCGGGCAAAGCGGCGAATGACGATGTTCTCCCGGGTCTCACTCGAGAGCTCTGCGCGCAGCGCCTCAATCGTCTTGGCGCCATGCTTGTCCTCGTTGACGTGCTTCTGGCGCAGCAGCACGACCTCGTCGAGCCACTTGTCGAGCTTGCCCGCAACGATCCGCTCGCGCACGTTCTCGGGCCGCTCCGCCGCCTGCTCGGTGGCGATCCGGGCTTCGCGCTCGCGATCCTCCGCGGGCAGCTGGTCCTCACTGATCGCGAGCGGAGCCGCCGCGGCGATGTGCAGGGCGAGGTCCCGAGCGAACTCGACGAACTTCTCGTTGCGCGCAACGAAGTCGGTCTGGCAGTCCACTTCCACCATGACCCCGATCTTGTTGCCCGCGTGGACGTAGGTCTGAACGGCACCCTCACGCGCCTCCTCACCCGCCCGCCTGACGGCCTGGGCGGCGCCACGCACGCGCAGGAGCTCCACCGCCTTCTCGATCTCACCGCCGGCCTCGCTCAGCGCCTCTCGGCACGCCAGCACGCCGGCGCCGGTTCGGTCGCGCAGAGCCTTGACATCCTTGGCGCTGATCTGGCTCACGGGCGCTCCTGAGCAGCCGCGTCGCGCTGCGCCTCGGGTGCCGCGTCGCGCTGCGCCTCGGGTGTGGTCGCCTCTGGCTCGGTCTCTGAGCCGGCAGCCGCCGGCGGCTGCGCAGCCTCTGGCGCCGCGGCCACCGGGGGTGGGGGCTCAAGCGGGGGGGGTGCCTCCGCCTCGGACGGCACCGGAGGCAAGGGTGGTGGATCAGCGGCGCCAGCCGCGGGTCCGGGAGTCGAAGGCGCCGACGGGGCGGACGTCGGAGCCGTGGCGGGCGTCGGTGCCATGACCGGAGCCGGAGCCGTAGCAGGCGTCGGTGCCACGGCCGGAGCCGGAGTCGAGGGCGGAGCCGTTGGAGCCGCTCGGGGTGACTCGGCGGCGACCTTGGCCGCCGCCTCGGCCGCCGCTTGCGCAGCCGCCGCCGCTTGCGCAGCCGCCGCCTCCTCGGCTTCGCGGCGCGCCTGCTCTTCGGCCTCCTGTCGGGCACGCTCCTGCGCCTCCCGTGCCTCCCGCTCGAGGCGCGCGCGCTCCTCCTGGGCTTGGAACACGCTGTGGCCCTGAGCGACCACATCGCCGATCGCGCGGGCGATCGCCGTGCACGAGCGGATCGCGTCGTCGTTCCCCGGGACGACGAAATCGATCCCGTCAGGATCGCAGTTGGTGTCCACCAGGCCGATGATCGGGATCCGCAGGCGCCGAGCTTCGCGCACGGCGATCTCCTCGGTCCGCAGATCGATCACGAACACGGCGTCGGGCACGCGCTGCATGTTCTTGACCCCGCCCAGATTCGCTCGCAGCTTGGCCAGATCGGCCTGCGCGGTCATCCGTTCCCGGGTCGGCAGCAGCTGCAGCTGACCCTCGGCCTCGTAGCGCTCGAGGTCGTGCAAGCGCTTGATTCGCAGCGAGATGGTCTGGAAGTTGGTCAGCAGGCCGCCGAGCCAGCGATGGTTGACGTATGGCATGTCCGCGGCGAGGGCGGTGTCGCGGATCGCATCCCGCGCCTGCTTCTTGGTTCCCACGAACAGAACCGTCTCGCCACGATGGGCCATCTCGGAGGCAAAGCGGCGCGCGTTCTCCAGCAACGCCTGCGTCTCGAGTAGATCGATGATGTGGATCCCGTCCCGCTCACCGAAGATGAACCGGCGCATCTTGGGATTCCAGCGCCGCGTCTGGTGGCCGAAATGCACGCCGGCCTCCAGCAGCTCCTTGATGCCGACTTGAGCCAACGTTCCTGCTCCCTTGAGCTTGTAGTTGATGAGTTCCGCTCACAGGCTTCGCGAACCTCGAGGGCGAGGCAGGGCGCGATCCGCGCGAGCGGGGTCGAAGGAAAAATATATTTCGCCTCAGTTTACGCAAGTTTCGCATCGCCGCGACGTTCTTGGGGACTGAGCCGTCACCTTCCCCTACCTCTGGTGACGGCTCACGACACGCCGTGGCCTCCCTTCCCCTACCTTCGGGAGGCCTCGGTTCGCAGTGCGCGACGGGGCGGCTCACGGATGAGCCGCCCCGTCGTCGCGCCGCCAGCGGGCCACCGCGTGCACGAGCCGCCATCGAGTCGCCCGTCGTGGTTCATGGCGACCCGGTGCTCGCCAGCGTCAGCGCGGCGGCCAGGTCCTCCGGTAAAGGTGAGCGCAGATCCAGACCCCCGCGGGTCACGGGATGCTCGAACTCCAGCCGGGTGGCGTGCAGGAACTGGCGCGCCAGCCCGTAGCGACCCGAGCTCCCGTACTGACGATCGCCGCAGACCGGATGCCCGATCGCCGCCATGTGCACGCGAATCTGATGGGTTCGCCCGGTGTCGAGCACGACGCGCAACAGCGTCGTCTCACCCAGCATCCGCTCGATCTCGAAGTGCGTGCGCGCCTCCCGTGGCTGATCGGAGTCGATCGACATCAGCACTCGCTCGCGACGGTGGCGGCCGATGGGAGCATCGATCGTCCCGGCGCGCGCGGACGGCCGGCCCTCGACCAGCGTGAGGTACTCGCGATGCAGCCGACGATCCGACAGCAGCGATTTCAACGCCCGGTGCACCGGATCGCTCTTGGCGACCACCAGCAGACCCGAGGTGTCACGATCGAGGCGATGAACGATGCCGGCGCGCGATGGTTCGTCGCCGCCTGCGCCGCGTCCGGCGAGGGCCTGGGCGAGGGTTCCCGTGCGGTGACCGCGGGCCGGATGCACGACGACCCCCGGCGGCTTGTCGACGACGAGCAGATGCTGATCCTCGAACGCGACCGAGAACGGCGCCTGTGCAGGTGGCGCCTCGGGAAGCTCGTCGTCGCTGTCGACCTCGATCCGCTCGCCGCAGGCGAGCAGATGGCTCTTGACACGAACCCGCCCGTCGACGCGCACCCGTTGGGCGTCGATCAGGCTCTGAGCGTGGGCCCGTGACCCCAGTGGCAAGGCCAGAAAGCTGTCGAGGCGGGTTCCGACCGCCGCTTCGGGTACCTCCAGCTCGATCGGTCCTTCAGCGCCCATGTCGGCGCGGACCCTCCAGTACCCACAGAAGCGCCAGGATTCCGAACGTGATCGCCATATCCGCGACGTTGAACGCGGGCCACAGCGGCAGCTTGATGAAGTCGGTCACCGCGCCGCCCACCACCCGATCGATCAGGTTCCCGATCGCCCCGCCGATCAGCAGTCCGGTGGGGACCCAGAGCCACGGACGCTCAGGGCGTCGGGCCAGGTAACCCGCCAGCACCGCCAGCGCCACGAGCGTGAGCACGAACACGAGCGCTCCAGCCCCGGAGAAGAACCCGAATGCCACTCCCGTGTTGCGAACGTGTACGAGTTGCACGCCGGGAAGGAACTTGCGTTGCGTCCCCGGGGCGATTCCGGTCGCCAGCGTGTGCTTGGTGAGCTGATCGAGGACCAGCACCGAGACGACCAGCGCACCTGTGCGGGTGAAGGCCGCGGCGCGGGCGTTGGTCGAGGCGGTTGCCCGGGTCAAGATCGGCACCCGAGGGCGCTCAACCTTGAATCGCGCCGACGAGGATCGTCCGCACGATGTACAGCAGGAAGATGCCGATGATCGGGCTGAGATCGAACATCCCCATCATGGGGATGAAGCGGCGAAAGATCCGCAGGTAGGGCTCGCACACGTCCCGAAGGAAGTTCAGGACCGCATCCGACCAACGCGTGTAGGGCGGGCGCACGCCGAAGGAGAACATCATGTTGAGCAGGATGTAGACGAAGATCAGCAGGATGTAGACGGTGAACAGGGCACTGACGTAGTTGCCGATGTCGACCCGGGTGATGGCGAACGCGACCATCACCGGATGCTCCCCGCAGGCTCGCCCACTGCGGCGTCGATCGCAGCCTGAAACGCGCTGCGCAGGCCGCCCCGCTCGAGCTGCGCGAGTCCGCGGGCCGTCGATCCACCGGGTGAGGTCACCTCGCGCCTGACGGCGAGCGTGTCGTGCTGGCGAGCCGCGATCAGGGCCGCGCTTCCCGCCATCGTCTCCACCACGAGTCGTCCCGCGAGGGTTGCGCTCAGTCCGTGCCGGACCGCCGCGTCGACCTGCGCCTCGACCAGCAACGCGTTGTACGCCGGGCCCACGCCCGTCACCGCGGTCGCTGCTTGCATCAGATGCTCATCGATCGCCACCACGGTTCCGAGCCGGGCGAACAACGCCACCACATCGACCTCCAGTTGCGCCGGCAACCCGGAGCCCGGCGAGTAGCACACGACCCCGCGGCGCACCTCGACGGGCGTGTTGGGCATGAAGCGAAGCACGGGCACCCCCGGGTATGCCTCTTGCAGTGAGGCGATCGACGTCGCGCCGAGCACCGAGGCCACCGCCTTGGCGCCCGCGGCGATCTCGCTCGCGACAGCGGCAAGCTGCGCCGGCTTGTGGCACAGCACGACCAGGTCGGCCTGCTCGGCAACCTGTAGGTTCGATCGCGGCGCATCGCCGCCGAGCTCCTGCGCGAGCGCCCGTGCCGCACCCGAGCCCGCGTCCGAGCACAGAACGGGATCGCCCCAGCCTCGCGCGAGCGCACGTGCCATGTTGCCTGCGCCGATGAGGCCTACTCGCATGGGGGCAACACTAGCTCTGGTTGAAGAAGCCTTTTTCGATCAGCCTCGCGCGCTCCTCAGCCGACACCTCGACGTTGTGCGGCGTGAGCAGGAATACCTTGTCGGCAATTCGCTGCATCCCGCCCTCGAGCGCATACGTCAATCCGCTCGAGAAATCGATCAGGCGCTTGGAGAGGTCGGTGTCGGTGCCCTGCAGGTTGAGGATCACCGGAATCGAATCCTTGAACTTGTCGGCGACATCCTGCACGTCGTTGAAGCTCTTGGGCGCGACGAAGTGGACGCGAACGTCCCCCCCACCTCCGCCGCGTCCGTTGCCGCGGCCGCCGGCCACCGGGCGCAACGGCGCCGTGCGTCGCTCGGGACCGGGATCGTCGGCGAAGATGTCGTCGATCTCGTCGCGACGGCGACGGGAGCTCAGGCGACGCACGTTCGGCCGTTCCCGGTAGCTGTCCTGAGGCTCCACCTCGACCTCCGGTTCGGGCTCGTCCTCGTACGCGTCGTCTTCGGCCAGGCCGAAATAGACGAGCGTTCGATGCCAGGTGTCACGAATGGCCATATGCGTGTCAGGGTTCGCGCAAGGGCAGCAATGTCCTTCCTCCCTGCGGCGCTGGCGCCATAGTATGAATCATGCCGCGCGGCGGCCGTGGTCATGGCGCGTGGCGCTCGAACAGGCTCGCACCGAGCCGTACGATCGTCGCGCCCTCCTGCACCGCGACCAGGTAGTCCTGACTGGTGCCCATCGAGAGATGGCGCAGCCCATGGCCTTGGGCGAGCTCCCGCAGCGCGGCGAAGTGACGCCGACTCGCCTCTGGCCGTGGCGCCCGAGGCGGCATCGTCATCAAACCGACCACGCGAACCGGGCAGCGTTCCAGAAACGAGGACAGGCGAGCGGGGGCGATCCCGCTCTTGCCGGGCTCCTCGCCGATGTTGATCTCCACCAGCACCTTGGTCTCGGGCGACGCGTGCCGCTCGAGTTGGGCCAGCACCGAGTCGCTGGCCACCGAATGGATGTAGCGGACCTGGGGCAGGACCTGCCGGACCTTGCGACTCTGAAGGTGCCCAATGAAGTCCCACGTGAAGGCACCAGGATATGCGTGCGCCTTGTCGAGGAGTTGCTGCGCGCGGTTCTCACCGAGAAGCTCGATTCCGGCGTCCCGCAGGACGCCGATCTCCTGCACCGGCAGGTACTTGACCGCCGCGAGGATCTCGACCGCGCGTCCATCTCCCGTCGCCGCTGCGATCTCGGCGCGCACACGCTCGAGATTCCCCCGCACCTGGTCAGCGCTCAGGCCGTGAATCAGCTCAACCACGCGATCCCCGCCTGGCGTCCTGTGATTCCGCGGTCCCGGCGGTGCGAGTAGAACAGCGATCGGTCGGCGCAGATCGTGCACAGCGCGACGTCGTGGACCTCGTCGACCCCGGCCCTCGCCAGCTCGTATTTGGCTGCCGCCTTCAGGTCGAGCCTGCGCTCGACCCGCAGCGCCGCGTCGCAGCTCGCGAAGGCGGCGTGGACCTCCTCGCCGACCTCGTAGCAGCACGGGCCCGCGCCGGGACCGATCGCCGCCGTCAGCGGTCCACCGGCCCCCAGCTCTCGGAGCGCTCGCACGCCCTCCCGCACGACCCCCGCCACCAGGCCTCGCCACCCCGCGTGCAGCATGGTGACGGCACCCCGGCCCGCGATCGCGATCGGCAGACAGTCGGCGCTCAGCACCATCGGCGCGAGCCCCCGGACGACGGTGGCCTGCCCATCGGCGTCCTGGGGCGCCGACGGGGGCCCGGGAGGCGCGCAGGTGCGGGCAACCGTCACTCCGTGAACCTGGCGGCCGTAGGCGAAGCGAACCCCGAGTGTCGCCTGCAGCGCCGCGCGGTTGCGCTGCACTGCGTCGGGCGCATCATCGGTCAGGTGGCCCAGGTTGAGGCTCGAGTACGCGCCGGAGGAGCAGCCACCCCGGCGCGTCGTGAACAGCGCGCGGGCGCCGGGCAGATCGATACCGACGTGCTCCGCGGCGCTGTAGAACGGCTCGGGCAGGCTCGGCATTGCCTTCCCCATCGCCGCAGGCTAGCGCCCCCGCGTCGCCCTGAGCGCGTGGGCGAGCTCCTCGTCGCGCCCGGACGCGAGCCCGTCGAGCTTGGCCGCCAGGGCAGCGCGCAGTCCCCGCCCGATTGCCGGCCCGGGGGAGATCCCGGCGCCCACGAGGTCGGCGCCGTCGATCTCCAGCCGCACGTGGCGAAGGCTTTTGAGCCACCGGAGAGCGGGCACCTCGGGGCCGAGTGCCCCCGCGAGGGCCACCAGCTCCGGCCCGGCCTCCCCCAGCGCGCCGACGATCTCGGACGGGAGCTTCGCGTCGGTCAACGCCCGGGCGGTCTGATCGCCCCGGCCGACCACGTCGAGAATCGTGTCCCGCTCGCTGGCCCGAAAGGCCAGGGAGCCGAGCAGGTCGGGGAGCTCGCCGACCCCCACGCCGCGGGCGCACAGCGCAAACACGAGCAAGTCGCCGCGACCGTCGCCGGGGAACAGCGCCCACGCGCACCGGGC